>NZ_FOBK01000004.1:0-172568 GCF_900109815.1 Acinetobacter sp. DSM 11652 | reverse complement strand
CTTCTTTAGCTTCTTTAGCTTCTTTAGCTTCTTTAGCTTCTTTAGCTTCAGTGTTCGCGACCTGTTCTTGAGATGCAACCGCATCCATCATTTTTTCATCAGCTTCTTGTGCAAATACGCTGGTACTCATTAGTACATTTAACACAACGATCGAAGCGAAGGATTTGCTTGTAGTTATGTCTTTCATATTTTTAAGAAACAAACTCATACCCCATCTGCTCAATATTTTCATTTTGGCAAATCATAGCATTAATAAAAGATTAGAGCTGAATAACGAGATTTAATTCATTCGACCTGTATGCATTTAAACGTTTAAACCCACCATAAACTAAACCCGAGTTCTACATCCTGTAAAACTCGGGTCGATGAGGTTGTGCTTTTCAAAAATCATATTATTGTTTTATTGGCTTTCCTTTCCTACATCATCTCCATGATGATTTTCCGTCGGCGTCGTCTTCCATATTGGGATCATTCCATTCCCACTCCCTGTGCCGATAAGCTTAGATTACGCTTAAGCTCGCTTCGTGACTATGGGTCAACAGACACATTCATTGTAAGCAATTTCTTACACGCATCCATTCACACTTGTTTGACATCTTTATAATCTTGCGCAATTTCATCTGTCACTTGTTTCTCTTCTTTCTCAGCTTTCGCAATACCTTCTTGAATCGCCTCCTGAGCCTCTTGCTCATCAGCATCCGTCTGTTCTAATTCTTGCTGTACTTGCTCAAATTGTCGTCCAGTTTGTAAAACAACGTACACAGGAAAGTGATCCGAACCAATATGCGGTAATCGCTCCATTTTCACCAAAGCAAAATCAGTGCTGTGGAATACATGATCGAGTGACCATCGTAATAGCGGATAGTCCGCATGGAAGGTATTGACATAATGACGTCCAACACGCGGATCTAATAAACCACTGATACGTTGAAATAGTCGTGTGGTACGAGACCATGCCACATCGTTTAGATCTCCCATGACAATGCAACTTTCATCCAAGTCTTTAATTTGATCACCCACAATCAACAATTCAGCATCACGTAATGTAGAGTCTTTGGCTTCAGTTGGACTCGGCGGTTTGGGATGTAAACAATATAATTGAACTGGCTGTCCAGAACGTAATTTCACTGTGGTATGAATAGAAGGAATCTCATTACTCAGTATGAATTTGACTTCGGTATCACTCAATTCCAACTTACTGTAGAGATGCATTCCATAGAGATTATCTAAAGGTACTGGAACACGATAAGGATAATCCGCTTCGATGACTGAAAGTTCATTCTGCCAGGTTTGGTCTGTTTCAAGCGTCAATACGATATCGGGTTGATGCTGATGAATCTGTTCAATCAAACGATGATATTCTGTATTTGGTGTTAAAACATTCGACACAATTAAAGAGATTTGCTTTGATGGATCAATTTGATCTGGTTGGACCTGTTTCACCTGTTTTTTCCAAATTAAGGTATAAGGCAAAACCATCTTCAATTGATATGCTAATGCAGCAATTAATCCAACAAATATGACTTGGCGTCTTAAATCCCATTCCCCATCCCAAATCAACAGGAGGATAAATGCGATAAAGCCTAGGGCTAAAATTTGTAGTCTTGGAAAATCGGCACCTCGAAACCACCACTCATCACGCGGAATCAAAGACCAAAAACTTAACCAAATCACAACAACAGCCAGTATCTCAATCCATAGCATAGCGCTTCTCTTTATATATTCTTAATTTTTCGATGATTCATAAATTTATATTAGTTTTGCATGTAACATAAACAAGATATATTGCACAATATATTTGCTGTTTTGATTGTGTACCACTTGCAGTTATACACTCTTTTGATACACTCGAACCCCCTTTTTTATTTTAACGCACCGAGGCAAAGTGACATGAAAGTAGGTCTGGTCGGTTGGCGCGGGATGGTTGGTTCCGTCCTTATGCAACGTATGGTTGAAGAGAATGATTTCGCTCATTTTGAGCCATTCTACTTCTCTACCAGTAATGCAGGTGGTGAAGCCCCTGCGTTTGGTGGTAAAACTGCCCCAGCACTTATGGATGCGACAGACATTAATAGTCTGGAGCAAATGGATGTCATTATTACCTGCCAAGGTGGTGATTATACCACTGAAGTTTTCCCTAAGTTGAAAGCTGATGGTTGGAATGGTTACTGGATTGACGCTGCATCTACATTGCGTATGGACGATGAAGCAATCATCGTATTAGATCCAGTCAACATGAATGTGATCAAAGACGGTTTGGTAAAAGGTACGAAAACATTTGTAGGCGGTAACTGTACTGTTTCATTGATGTTAATGGGTCTTGGTGGTCTGTTCCAAAACAATCTTGTTGAATGGGCGACTTCAATGACTTACCAAGCTGCTTCTGGTGCGGGTGCGCAAAACATGCGTGAACTCATCACAGGTATGGGCTATTTGTATAACAATACAAAAGATCTATTAGACGATCCACGTTCTCCAATTTTAGATATCGACTCTAAAATTGCTGAATTACAACGTGGTGAAGGATTCCCTTCAGCAAACTTCGGTGTACCTTTAGCAGGTTCTTTAATTCCTTATATCGACAAACAGCTTGAAAGCGGTCAATCGAAAGAGGAATGGAAAGGTCAAGTTGAAACCAATAAGATTCTTGGTAATTCACAAATTGTACCTATTGATGGTCACTGTGTACGTATTGGTGCAATGCGCTGTCACTCACAAGCATTGACTTTAAAACTTCGTAAAGATGTTCCTTTAAATGAAATTGAAGACATCATTGCAAGTGCAAATGACTGGTCTAAAGTTGTGCCGAACACACGTGAAGCATCAATGACTGATCTTACACCTGTTGCAGTAACAGGCACGCTTACTGTTCCAGTAGGTCGTTTACGTAAACTTAATATGGGTAAAGAGTATTTAGGCGCGTTCACTGTTGGTGACCAATTACTTTGGGGTGCTGCTGAACCTTTACGCCGTATGCTACGCATCTTGATTGACTATAAAAATGCTTAATTTTTAATAGTCACTTCAATAAAAAGCCGGTCTGATTAGATCGGCTTTTTTTATGCAATTTGAATTGATTAGAGCTTGGAGTGCTATTTGAAAGGAAATATTATGACATCTATACAAAAAACAGTTAAATTACAATCTCATCACTTCTTATTTCGAACATCTTGATCGATGCATAATGATGAACTGAGAATATAAAAAATCGAGATTAAAAACAGTCCAATATTTCGAGCACTCAGGTATTAGATTTGCAATAAATTCATTGAATTCAATGAAGGGGAAAAATTATGTTGTATGTCATTCCATTTGTCGTCTTGCTGTTAATCGCACTGGTGCTCAAAAAACGTGAGGATAAACAAAAAAATGGTGACACAGGATCAACAAAATCTAAAAAAAATGTGAGTGTAAAACGCGCTAAGAAAAGCCCTAAAACTCGCTCCACCCCACAACAAGCCTATTCACAGCACGGTCATGGCGCACCACAAGACTTAAGTGCCGAACCAGTGGCTGATGAACTTAAAGCCAGCATTGAATACTTAATTCAATCAGAAAGCTATATGTCAGCCGAAGCAAAAATCAATCAAGCATTGAATCGTGATCCTAGACAACATGAGCTTTACTCGTATTTGATTGATATTCACATCCTACAGAATGATGAATTTGCTTTAAAACAATTAAGTAATTATTTACGCTCCACTGGATTACATTACATTGCGGATGAAGCTGAAGACAAACTTAAAGCTGCAAAAGAAGCGGAACAGAATAAAGAAATTGCGAAAGAATCACGGGATATATCGAACACCGAGAATCAGCCTCGTCATGCTGCACAGTTTCATAGCACCAGTTTTATAACTGAAATCCCTGCAGTGCAATCAGAACAAGCCTTTGATCATCTCATCAAATCACAGGATGAACAACATAGCACTCAGGAAAGCACACCCACTGAAACAAATGAGACCACAGAGCAATCTTCTCTTCCTTCTCAAAGCTCAACATTTGTGTTTGAAACAGAACAAAACCCACATCCCTTACAAGCCAAAGAGAAGAAAAGCACTCCTGAGGAAGAAACTGAGCATGTCTCTGCTGAACCTAATGCTCATTTTGTATTTAGCTCAGAACAGCTGGATTTAGCAGAAGAGTTTACGCTCAATAAAACCAATGAAGAAATCATTGACCAGCTCCCTTCTGATCAGGCTGAAAATCAGCAGGCAACTGAACAACAGACTCCATCGCAAAACGAGCATTTTGAACTCGATTTTTTTATGGAAGATACACCGCAACCAACCTCACAACACCCATTCCAGCAAGATGATGAGAAGACTCCTGCATCAAAAGAGCAAACACCTTTAGAATTTATAACGACAGATTTAACTTTCGAGCCAAATGCTCAAACACAGACTGAATCTGAAACAACCAATCAATCGACTGAAGATCGCGCACCCTTAGAGTTTGATTTAGATTTCTCCAGTTTTCAGTCTGAAAATAAATCACAAACAGCATCAGTGCACTCAACTGATGCTGAGAACCTTGCTTCAGAAAATGAGTCCATCCAAAATCTCGACTTCACACTTGATTTAAGTCAAGAATGGGTTGAAAAAACAGATCTCTCTCATTCAGCACTGAGCTCTTCTCCATTAGAAAAAAATCCACAAGAACTGAATATTGAAATAGATCCATTGGAATTTAGCTTTTCAGATCAGTCGGAACAGCCTCATTCTCAAACAACATCTAAGGATGAACTCACTTTTGATCTTTCAGATGATTTTAACTTTGATGCTGAAATATCTAGCTCAGCAAAAGTTCCAGAACAAAGCGTGAATGATCAAAATTTAGATTTTGTAACTTTCGACTTTGAGGAAAATCTTGATTCAAAATCTACAATAGAAAGCTCAATTGAACCGACAAACGAGTTTAATTTTGACCTCAATTCATCAGATGAAAACGTGGATGTGCAACAGAGTCATTCGCATGAAACATCTGCGATAAAAATGAATCCGAATCGTCCTGATGATCCTCTTGTACAACGTTTTCCTGAATTACTCAACGTTGATGAAATTCAACTTAACTTAGATTTAGCGGATCAATACATTAAATTTGGCGCGTTTGATGAAGCAGAAAAATTAATTACGGAATATGAATCGCATTACAATGACGAACAAAAAATGCGTGCAGCAAAACTCCGAGAGAGCATGGAATCTGATTCCAATCAATCTTAATATGAAGCAGTCTAATCAGGCTGCTTTTTTTATGAGTTCAAAAATAGCTTTAATCTATATGGGTGGGACATTTGGTTGCGTTGGTGAACCTTTAGCGCCTATGCCTGCTGCCGATTTTTTCCCGCAATTAAAAGAAATTTTGCCCGTTCAAAATCCAATAGAGCTTGTTCAGGCTCATGAGATTAAAGACAGTAGTGCATGTACGGCGCGTGATTGGTTGCTGTTAATCCAAAAAATTCAACAATTGCAAGCTAAACAATTTCAAAATTTTATTGTCATTCATGGTACCGATACCATGAGTTATGCTGCGGCTATTCTTTCTCGATTTCTCCATGATACGTGTCGAGTCATTATCACAGGTAGCCAATTTCCTCTGCTCAATCATGCAGCGACATCTTTGCATCCATCGAGCGATGCTTTAGATAATCTGAATCATGCCATCCAATATATGGAAAATGTGTCTGATGGTGTTTACTTATGCTTTAACCATCAAATTTTTCATGCCAGAACTGCAGTCAAGACTCATCGCACGGCACTAAATGCATTTTGTGGTGAAGCATTTACAAATGTCATCAAGCCCATATCAAGTTCTTTTGTCGACATTACTGAGCAACATATTGAACGCTCGACACAACTCAATATTGCGAATCTGAGTCTTCGCCCCATTGAAATCAAATTATTCAATCAGCATTTAACGCGTTTTATCGACAACTCGCCTCATGTACTCATACTTCAAGCATATGGAACCGGTAATTTAGCAATTAATGCGGATACCACAGATATTTTGAAGCAGCTTCGTGCCTTAGGCTGCCATATTGTATTAAGTAGTCAGGTCATGTTTGGAGAATTAGATCAACGCTATGCAATTAGCAGTTGGATTAAAGCATCTGATATTTTGATCGACGATACACTCAGTGATGCCGATCTTTATGCCAAAATTCTAAAAATGTATTTACAATACCCCTCCACAGATCAATGGTTACAGCATTGGTATGATTCATCAAATTAGAGGTTCAAATGCCACGTTTTGCAATCGGAATTGAGTTTAGTGGCGTTCGTTATCGAGGTTGGCAAACACAGCAACCAGGCGTGCCGAGCGTACAAGAAACCATGGAAAAAGTGTTGAGCAAAATTGCTGATGAACCCATCATTTTGCATGGTGCGGGTCGAACAGATGCAGGTGTTCATGCCACAAATATGGTGGCTCACTTTGACACAAATGCAATACGTCCAATTCGTGGCTGGCTTATGGGAGCTAACAGTACACTCCCGAAAGATATTGCCATCCAGTGGATTCAAGAAATGGGCAGTGATTTTCATGCACGCTTTAAAGCGCAGGCTCGCCGTTATCGTTATGTCGTTTATAACAGACCCATGCGTCCTGCCTTACTCCACAAACAAGTAACGCATGCTTATTACCCACTTGATGTGGATAAAATGATTGCTGCAGCCTCAAAATTTGAGGGTACTCATAACTTTGAAAGTTTTCGAGCTGCTGCGTGTCAATCCAACCAGCCTGTACGCCATGTGAGCCATTGCAAACTCATCAAACACGGTGCTTACCTCGTTCTAGACATCCAAGCAGATGGTTTTTTACACCACATGGTTCGCAATATTATGGGCTGTTTACTGGAAATTGGTCAGGGGATGTACGACATTGACCATATTGATGAAATATTCGCAGCAGAAGACCGTAAAGCAGCAGGGATCACAGCACCACCTGACGGCCTTTACTTTATCCAAGCACACTATCCTGAAGAGTTTAACTTGCCTAAAGTTCCGCTAGGCCCTCATTGGTTAAACATGCCTGAATAGATTTTTTATTTTGAATTGAAAAAAATCCCTTCATAAGAAGGGACTTTTTTAGCGCTGTTTACGCTTACGATATTCAACAGGTGTCTCATTGGTCCATCGTTTAAAGGCACGATAGAACGTACTTGGTTCTGAGAAACCCGTCAGATAGACAATTCTCTCTACGCTTTCATTGGTGTTTGCCAAAAGTTTTTTAGCTAAACGACAACGATAGTCAGATAAAATTTGCTGGAAGCTTGTATTGGCTTCACTGAGCTGTGTTCTCAAACGACGTGGGGTGATATTCAACTGAGCTGCCACAGTTTCTAGCGTTGTTTCTCCACTCTCAAGTGTAGAACCAATGGCACGGCGCACCTCACCCACTAAATCGTATCGAGCCAACTCCTGTAATTTTTCAATCGCCAACTGCTCATGCAGTTGAAGTAATTCTGGCTCGGCTTGCCAAAGTACATAATCTAAAATTGCAGGATCAAAATAAAGTCGCGTTTCTTTTTGGCCTAAACTTACCGGGCACTCATATACACGGAAATACTCATCGTCTGAAGCACCCTCGCTAAAGTTAAAATCGATATATATAGGTTGAAATCGACCTTCAGTAATAAATTTGAAGAATCTTAAAATGCCTGAAATCGCGCACTCAGAAAAATGACGATTGACTAGGTTTTCAGAGAATGGTTGTTCACCATTGGTTAGGTAGCAACGATCATCTTCAATAACCAATTTGGCATGAAATGCATCACTGATTAGACGTTGATATGCTAAAGCCCTTTTCAGGCCTTCGCCAAAATTTTCAGATGAAATAAAAAGATGTTCAATCACTTGACCACGATAAAGTGGTAAATGCTCACCTAAATGTAGACCAATGTCTGGATCTTTACTGACTTCTTCGGCAGCAACCCAGAAAGCGTACTGCGCGCTTAAAGGCGTACGCGCATTTTGATCTACTTGATTTAAGGCCACACCCGCTTTTGTTAAAATTTCTTCTGTGGGCAATCCAGCACGACGAATTGCTTGATAACCTAATCGTAGAACAACCGAAGCATCAGTTAGCTGACTCACGCAGTGCCCTTCCTTGTATGTTATTAATATTTACTTAAAACTTATGAATTAGATTACAGTCGATTGACCAAACTGACAACATAGTTAAGCATTTTTTTGTTTAAAAATTTTATTTGTTTGTTCGACAAGTTTGACCATAGAAACGCCGACTGAACTTGGTTTAACCTTGTTTTTTTCTAAAATTTTGCCTATAATTTGCGCCTTTCCAATTTGATCATCAGGTAGGCTATGGCCAATAAAGAGGAACTTATCGAGTTCGAAGGCGTTGTCACCGAAACGCTTCCTAATACTATGTTCCGTGTACGTTTAGAAAACGGTCACGAAGTAATTGCACACATTTCTGGTAAAATGCGTAAACACTATATTCGTATTTTGACTGGCGACAGTGTTAAAGTTGAAATGACACCTTATGACTTATCTAAGGGTCGCATTACTTACCGTGCACGCTAAGTGTTAGTAAGCGAAAAGCCACATTGAGTGGCTTTTTTTGTTTTTGTACTTTTATTTTATGAATCGCATAGAAAGTTCATTCAGCTAAATCAATCGCCTGTCTTTGTGATAAGAGACAAATTCAGATATATAGAATAATTAAACTCACTATTTATTCATTTACTATCCAATCATATATACCAACAAAGCCCATTTGCACATTCAATCTAAAAAATCGTCGTACTGCCCCACTATTTCGTGCACTAAATAAATTGTGTTTTTTGCCCATCTGCATATTTACACTTTTCCTGTTTACGGCATGCCAAACAGCAAATTTTCAGAACAAAAAAATATGAATACTTATGTTTCACAATTTGTAGGACAAGATATCCAACATATCCGAGAAACTACCGAGTTGAATTCTTTTAACATTAAGCTGAAGCCCAATCTTGAGATTCGAGATGATCGATCCATTTTCACCTTTGAACGTATAGTCAACACCTCGATTCCAATGGGAAATTCGATGAGAGATGAAAATAGTTTTATGATTCCTGTATGGACAGCTTCAGCAAGTCAGTCATACGGTAACGTAATGACTTGCTCAAGTGTTTTTAGCTTAAAAAAACAATATCGCTTTCAAAAGCTCGGCAATAAAAAACGCAGCTCATAGGCTGCGTTTTGAATGAATCAACTGAAATTAGTTAAGCGCTGCAACAACTGCTTCACCCATTTCAATTGTCCCAACCTTCTTCATGCCTTCAGACATAATGTCAGCTGTACGTAAACCTTGGTCTAAAACATTCCCTACTGCATCTTCAATCGATTTTGCTGCAGCTTCTTGACGGAACGTATATCGAAGCATCATTGCAACAGATAAAATTGTTGCCAATGGGTTTGCGATATTTTGACCTGCGATATCTGGTGCTGAACCATGACAAGGCTCATACATCCCTTTACCATTTTCATCTAAAGAAGCTGATGGCAACATACCGATTGAACCAGTCAACATCGCAGCCTCATCAGACAAGATATCACCGAACAAGTTACCTGTTACGATCACATCAAATTGTTTAGGTGCACGAACCAATTGCATTGCTGCATTGTCGACATACATATGTGACAAGTTAATGTCAGCATACTGTTCAGCATGCAACTGAGTTACTGTTTGTTTCCAAAGCTCAGTGACTTCAAGAACATTCGCCTTATCAACTGAACACACTTTACCACCGCGTAGTTTCGCCATTTCAAACGCCACTTTAGCAATACGTTTGATTTCTGACTCTGCATATACGTCGGTGTTAAAGCCTTGCTTCTCACCATTCTCTAATTCACGAATACCACGTGGTTGACCGAAGTAAATACCACCAGTTAATTCACGGACAATTAAAATATCTAAGCCTGAAACAATTTCAGGTTTCAAACTTGAAGCATCTGCCAATTGAGGATACAAGATCGCTGGGCGCAAGTTAGCGAAAAGGTTAAGTTCGCTACGTAATTTCAATAAACCACGCTCAGGACGAATTGAGCGCTCAATTGTATCCCACTTCGGACCACCAACAGCACCTAACAAAATCGCATCTGCTTTTTTTGCTTGTTCAGAGGTAACTTCTGGATAAGGTGAACCATGCGCATCAATTGCAGCGCCACCCAATAAACCTTGTTCCCATGTTAAATCTAGATTGAATTTTTCATTGACACGGGTGAGGACCTGTTCAGCTGCTTTTACAATTTCAGGACCAATGCCGTCACCAGCTAAAATCAAGATTTGTTTAGACATGAGATTTTCCATTTGTAAAGTTAGTATGAACTAACGTGTTTTTAAATTTTTTTGTTCCACAAACTCACCTAGTCCATTGAGAACATTATAGGGTTTGCAGAAACGGCGAATGGTTTGTTGCTCTTGCAACAAGTCAACACATAATGGCTCTGGTGCAGAAGCATCAAGTAAACTTTTTTTCCCACTGCTTCGATCTCTAAACATTACAAATCGGTAATCTTTTTTTGCTTCGAAGCGATGGATGACATTAATAGTTTCTGCTTTTTCCTCTGAAATCGGATAAAAGCGAACCACCACCTCATGCAGTCCAGCAGGAACTGAAAGATATAAGGCTTGCGGATCTTTCAAAGAGTCAGCATTTAATCGCACCATACCTTGCTTGATCGCACGCTGATCTAATCTTCGAGATTGAGCATCAACAATGGGATGCTCATCGAATCTTTCAAACTCACAATTCAACGTTCCTGAGCAATAAATCAAAGCATGATTTCTGGTTTCAGGCGTTTCTTTAATCTTTTTCAGTTGTAATCGGTCTACGGTCTGACAAGCGGATAAAACGGCGACAGACAATCCGAAAAACGCATAGCGTAATAAAACTTTTGCCTTCATTTGTGCCCAACCTCACCAAACGGCGCAAAACTAAAAGAATAATTTTGCACCGATATTAGCAAGACTTGAATCAGAGCACTATAGCTTTAAGTATCAGTTACGCTTTGATTTCTTGGAATACCCATGGGCGAACAGCTTTAGTTCTTTCCTCATAAGCACGAATGTCTTCTGCCGCTTGTAACGTTAAACCAATATCATCTAAACCATTCAACAAACAGTGCTTTCTGAATGGATCAACTTCAAATTTAAATGCTTCGCCTGTAGGCGTACGCACTTCTTGTGCTTGAAGATCAATCGTTAACTGATAACCTTCTTGTGCTGCACACTCTTTAAATAATTGATCAACAATCTCTTCAGACAAGATCACTGGTAACATGCCATTTTTAAAGCTGTTGTTGTAGAAAATGTCTGCATAGCTTGGTGCGATTACGGTACGGAAACCATATTCTTCTAAAGCCCATGGCGCGTGTTCTCGGCTTGAACCACAACCAAAGTTGGCACGTGAAATCAAGATTGAAGCACCTTGATAACGTGGTTTATTCAACTCAAAGTCTGGATTCAAAGGGCGTTTTGAGTTGTCTTGCCCCAAATAGCCTTCATCTAAATAACGTAACTCATCAAACAAATTCGCGCCGAAACCTGTACGCTTAATTGATTTCAAGAACTGTTTTGGAATAATTAAATCTGTATCGACATTGGCACGGTCTAAAGGTGCAACGATACCTTGTTCAACGGTATATTTTTTCATGTTGTTTGCTCCTCTTAGAATGAACGTACATCAACAAAGTGACCTGCAATTGCCGCTGCTGCTGCCATCGCTGGGCTCACTAAATGCGTACGACCACCATTACCTTGACGACCTTCGAAGTTACGGTTTGATGTTGATGCACAGTGCTCACCCGGTTGTAATTTGTCTGCATTCATTGCTAAACACATTGAGCAACCTGGCTCACGCCATTCAAAACCAGCTTCAATTAAGATTTTATCTAAACCTTCAGCTTCTGCTTGTGCTTTGACTAAGCCAGAACCCGGAACAACCATCGCTTGCTTAATCGTGCTTGCAACTTTTTTGCCTTTTGCAACTTCAGCTGCCGCACGGATATCTTCAATACGAGAGTTGGTGCAAGAACCGATAAATACGCGATCCAATTTAATATCAGACAATGCTTGACCCGCGGTTAAGCCCATATATTGATAAGCACGTGTCCAATCGTTACGTTGTACATCATCTTTTGCTTGTTCTAATGTCGGTACTGCTTGAGATACAGGAATCACCATCTCAGGAGATGTACCCCAAGACACTTGTGGCTCAATCTCTTCACCTTGTAATACAACAACTGTATCAAAGTGTGCACCTTCATCAGAATGTAAAGTATTCCAATATTCTACTGCTGCATCCCACTGCTCACCTTTCGGTGCATAAGGACGGTTTTTTACGTATTCAATGGTTTTTTCATCAACAGCAACCATACCTACACGGGCACCACCTTCAATCGCCATGTTACACACCGTCATACGACCTTCGATCGACATATCACGGAACACTTGACCACCAAATTCGATGGCATGACCTGTACCACCAGCTGTACCGATTTTACCAATAATCGCTAAAACCACATCTTTTGGTGTTACGCCTTGACCTAATTTACCGTCAACACGTACCAACATGTTTTTCATTTTCTTTTGAACTAAGCATTGCGTTGCCAATACATGTTCAACTTCTGATGTCCCAATACCATGTGCCAAGCAACCAAATGCACCATGCGTCGCTGTATGAGAGTCACCACAAACAACCGTCATACCTGGTAAAGTTAAACCTTGCTCAGGTCCAACAACGTGTGCGATCCCTTGACGGACATCGTTGATATCAAACTGTGCAACATTAAATGTTTTACAGTTATCATCTAAAGTTTGCACTTGGATACGTGAAGTATCATCTTCGATCCCCGCAATCCCTTCAGAACGCTCTTTCGTAGACGTTGGTACGTTATGGTCAGGCGTTGCCACGTTTGCACTTAAACGCCAAGGTTTACGCCCTGCAAGTTGTAAGCCTTCAAAAGCTTGTGGAGAAGTCACTTCATGCAACAAGTGACGATCGATATAAAGTAAAGAAGATCCATCATCGCGTTGTTTAACTAAATGATCGTCCCACAATTTATCGTACAACGTTTTTTTTGTTTGAGTTTCTGCTTTTTGGGTTTCGCCTGCCATGTCGATTTGCTCCACTGGACTGGGTAATTCTGTCATTAATTACGATTATAACGGCCTATTCACATAAATCTAATTTATCATTTTTATTAGTTTAAAAACTTTTTAGAATCAATTTAAACACCAAAACCATCTATAAAAACGATTAATTTAAAAACAATATTCGCTTTTACAGATTAAATAAGAATGCTTATCATTTAAACATCTCCAAGATCACCACCAACTGAGGATGTTCACATGGCACATATTCAAAAATTTGTTGAAGATAATCAACGCATGTTCAAAAAAACACTAAGCTACTACATTATGCACATTACGGTAGCCATGATTGTAGGCTACCTTGTCACAGGCAGCATTTGGATGGCAATTACTTTGAGTTTACTTGAGCCTACTGTACAAGCCGTGGCTTATTTCATTCACGAACGCGTGTGGGAGAAAAAAACGATACAACAGGAAGAAAATATCGTCGCATAGTTTCACCTGTGATCCTCCTCATCTTAGCCGCACTATGCGGCTTTTTTTGCAACAGTTTATGAAGAATTACTTCGCAATAGATATAAATTTATTTTATAATTAAATAATATTTTCATAACCGAGTTTAAATTATGAATCTTGCTGCCTTTGAAGCTTTTATAAAAGTCATGGAAACGGGTTCGATTTCTATGGCAGCTGATCAACTATTTATCACTCAGCCCGCTGTTACCAAACGTATTCATAGTTTAGAAGATTATTTTGGTGTCAAATTATTTGAATCTGCTGGCCGAGGTGTACAAGCCACCCATGCGGCTCATTCCCTGCTTCCTAAAGTTAAAAATTGGTTAAATGAACTAGGTGATATTCATCACACCTTAAGCCACGACCAAAATCAGATTAAAGGAAAGCTTAAAGTTGGTACCAGCCATCACATTGGATTACATCATTTACCGCAACATTTAAAAAGCTATGTTCAGCAATATCCTGATGTGACATTAGATGTGCATTTTGTAGATTCAGAACAAGCTCATGAAAAAGTGTTAGCGGGTGATCTTGAACTGGCATTCTTAACCTTACCCCCAGTCCTAGATGAACGTTTAAAATATGTTCCTTTATGGAGTGATCCATTGGTCTTCGTTGCTGCAGTTTTTCATCCATTGGCAAATATGAAAAATTTAAGCCTTGAAGATCTCATGCAGTACCCAAGTTTATTACCTGCAGCTCAAACATATACAGCGCAGATCACCCTTGCAGAATTTGAAAAAAATGGATTAAAACCTAAAGTGTCCATGAGTAATAACCCGCTTGAGTCCATTCGCATGTTGGCTTCTATTGGGTTAGGTTGGTCTGTCTTGCCAAGTACTTTGGTCAATCAAGACTTGGTCAGACTGGATATTAATTTAGAAATGCAGCGTCAATTGGGTATGGTTTGGCATCCGGGACGCACCCAATCTAAGGCAGCCAAGGCCTTGGTTGATTTAATGAAATAATTTCAGCACTCGTTATTTAAAAAGTCATCTAATCAGATGACTTTTTACTTTTTAAGACAAGTGAGCTACTTAAGCTTTTTTCTTCAATGAATCTTCATGTAAAGACTCGTTAAGCTGATCGATAATTAATGCCCATGAACCATCTGAACATAATTTTTCTTTCAAAAATTGACGTTGACCTTCAGACCAAAAACTTGCTTCAGTCAAAAAGGTTTCAGCTTCTAACTGATGTGTTTCAATAAATTCTGCAATAGCTTGCTCGCTAGAATCTAATCCTAATTGCTCAAATAAGTTGGTCATTCTTGGCTCTGCATTTAGCATCGTGTATTCCTTATGATTTTGATTAATTTTAAGTTAGTTGTTTGCGCATAAGGTATCACTAAGGGATGAAAGCGTCTGTAAATTTATGCTGAATTTCATCTCAAGTTATTTCAATGCTGATCAATGAAAAAAAGCCATTGATACAATGGCTTTAGCAATTTTTAATTTTGAGAATAAAATAGTCTTAAATGGACCAGTCTTGGATATCCCAACCCTGCTCTTTAGCCAATGCTTCAAGACGATCATCTGGATTGACTGCAATCGCATGATCCGCATATTCCAATAAGAATCGATCATTAATGGAGTCTGAATATGCCCATGATTCAGTAACTTCTCGTCCCTCAAGCCATTGATCTAATCGTGCCAATTTACCTTTTTGATAACACGGAATATTAATGACTTTACCCGTATATTTACCATCAACCACTTCTGCATTGGTTGCAATAATTTCTGTAATACCAAATTCACGAAAAATAGGTGCAGTAATAAAATCTGATGTTGCGGTAATCCCTACTAATTGATGCCCAGCATCTTGATGACGTTGAATCGCTTTATAACCTTCAGGACGCATTTGAGGTCGAATCACTTTTTGCATAAAAAGCTGATGTAAGTCGGTCAAATACTCATTGTCATGTTGCGTTAAAAATTCAAATACGAATTCGTTGTAGGCAATTGGATCAAGTTGTCCCGCTTTGTAATCTTCATAAAATTTGTCATTCATGGCGCGATGTCGAACTGGATCAACTAAGCCTTCATTGACTAAAAACTCGCCCCAAGAATGGTCAGAGTCGGTATTTAACAAGGTGTGATCTAAATCAAACAACGCCAATTTCATGAAATTACTCGTTCAAACTGAAATTTAAGAAAAAAAATGTAAATCTATCTCCGCTAGTCGATAGAAATTCGTTAAGATCATAGCAATTTTAAAACATTATTACTTTGAACTTTTCGAGTTGGGCATAGAGAGTGGATGCCCCCGAACCCAAAGTCAACGAATTTAATAAATTTTAGGTGCCAAATGATCGACTCAGAAGGTTTCCGACCGAATGTCGGGATCATTTTGGCAAATGATATTGGACAAGTTTTATGGGCAAAACGCATTGGTCACAATGCTTGGCAATTTCCTCAAGGAGGCATCCAATTTGGTGAAACTCCAGAACAGGCACTTTTCAGGGAACTCCGTGAAGAAGTCGGGTTATTGCCGGAGCACGTCCAAATAATTGCTCAGACCGAAGGTTGGTTACATTATCGTTTGCCACTTCGCTACATCAGATCAGATTCTGATCCTGTGTGTATCGGACAAAAGCAAAAATGGTTTTTATTGAAATTAGTCGCGTCAACGAATCATATTCAGTTGAACTTAAATGATCCGCCAGAGTTCGATCAATGGCAATGGGTCAGCTATTGGTATCCACTAGGCCAAGTGGTGAACTTCAAAAAAGATGTTTACCGTCGTGCCATGTTGGAATTGTGTATGCATCTGCCATAGCATGATTTATATTAAACATTGAATTTAAATGTTTGATTTTTATTTCGACTATTTGAATAATCACCATAATTACATCCCTTTAAGAGGAGCACCGCTACATGTCGAACATGCAATTAGACTCTTTACGGCGCATTGTCCAAGAAATCAATGCGTCTGTCAGTTTGCATGATTCGTTAGAAATTATGGTCAACCAAATTTCTGAAGCAATGCATGTAGATGTGTGCTCTATTTATTTACTTGATGAACGTAACCAACGTTACGTTCTGATGGCTTCCAAAGGCTTAAATGCTGAATCCATTGGCAATGTATCATTACAGTTGGGTGAGGGTTTGGTCGGACTCGTTGGGCAACGCGAGGAAATCGTCAATATCAAGAATGCGTTTAAACATGAGCGTTTCGCGTATTTCCCAGAAACGGGTGAAGAGATTTATAACTCTTTCCTTGGCGTTCCTGTTATGTATCGTCGAAAAGTCATGGGTGTTCTCGTGGTTCAGAATACTGAACCACAAGACTTTAGCGAAGCTGCTGAATCGTTTTTAGTCACACTTTGTGCGCAACTTTCTGGCGTTATCGCCCATGCGCATGCAGTTGGAAATATTGATGTTTTCCGTAAGCCAAATAATTCTCCAACCTATAAAACATTTCAAGGATCATCAGGTGCAGGTGGTATTGCATTAGGTCGTGCACTTATTCTTTATCCACCCGCAGATTTAGGTTCAGTACCTGACCGCGAAGCTGAAGATATTAGTGAAGAGCTTGAATTACTTGATCATGCGGTTGATTCAGTTCGTCAAGAAATTCAATCACTTGATGAAAAAAATGCAAGATTCTTTGATGTCTGAGGAACGTGCATTATTTAGCGTATTCTTGAGAATGTTGGATGAGAATGCCCTGCCTGCTGAAATCAAAGAGTTAATCCGTGATGGTCACTGGGCTCAAGGTGCAGTTAAACACGTTATTGATCGTCATGTGGCAATCTTTGCACAAATGGAAGACGATTATTTACGAGAACGTGTTGCAGACCTAAAAGACCTTGGGCGTCGTATTTTAGCAGCACTTCAAGAAGATGATTTAAGTCATCGTGAATTGAGCAATGACAGTATCATTGTGGGTGAGGAAATCAGTACGGCAGCATTGGTTGAACTTCCTGTCGATAAGATTGCAGCGATTGTGACGTCTGAAGGGGCTGCCAATTCACATATGGTGATTGTGGCACGTGCTTTGGGTATACCGACAGTCGTTGGGGTTACCGAACTTCCGGTGACTACCCTTGATGATGTGGAAATGATTGTTGATGCCTATCAAGGACGTGTATTTATCAATCCACCACGTCGTTTACGTCAACGTTATCGTGACATCCAAAAAGAAGAAGAACAAATCGCCAAAGATCTTAAACAGTATGAAACCAAAGATGCCATCACTCCTGATGGTGTTGCAGTACGCTTATTTGTGAATACAGGTTTAATGATTGATGTCGTGCGTGGTGTACAACGCGGCGCCAAAGGTGTCGGACTCTATCGTTCAGAAATTCCATTTATGTTACGTGATCGTTTCCCGGGTGAAGAAGAACAACGAGCGATTTACCGTCAACAACTTAGTCACTTTGCCAATAAACCAGTCGTGATGCGTACTTTGGATATTGGTGCAGATAAAGATTTACCTTATTTCGAAATAGAAGAAGAAAACTCAGCATTAGGATGGAGAGGGATTCGTTTTACCTTGGATCATCCTGAGATTTTCTCTTCACAAATTCGTGCGATGTTAAAAGCCAGTGTCGGCTTGAATAATTTGCATATTTTGCTGCCAATGATCACCAGCGTCAGTGAAGTAGAAGAAGCGCTTTATATTATTGAGCGTGACTTAGCTGCGGTTCAGGAAGAAGAACAAGTTAAAATTAATCGTCCTAAAATTGGCATCATGGTGGAAGTACCTAGTGTTTTACTTCAAATTGGTGAGTTTGCAGAATTAGTTGATTTCTTCTCAGTGGGTTCGAATGATTTAATCCAATATTTGTTGGCAGTCGACCGTAATAACCCACGCGTATCCAGTGTTTATTCTCACTTCCATCCTTCAGTGCTTCGAGCATTGCAACGCTTAGTTCAAGAGTGTCACAAATATGACAAACCTGTCAGTATTTGTGGTGAAATGGCTGGCGACCCACTCTCAGCAATTTTACTGATGGCGATGGGCTTTAATACGCTTTCAATGAGTTCGAGCAATATTCTCAGAGTCCGTAAAGCAATTTGTCATGTTCCAATGGTAGATGCGCAAACACTTTTGGATGAAGTGGTGAAAATGAGTAATCCACTCATTGTGAAAAGTTGGATGGAATATTATTTCCGTCACCATGGTTTAGCGGATATGGTTAAATCAAATCGTATTGTAAATGCTTAATATGAATCCCCGTTTAAGCAGAGATACAGCTGAGTAACAACATAATCAATTGGCTTTTTTTATCTTCATGTTGATCGTAGCGATCTCGGTAATTCTATTTCATTTATATGTTAGTAAATTAAAAAGTAGTTCAACACCTAACAAACCTATTTCAAATCATACGCTAGGTCATGGCTCAACGATGAATTCTGAACACCAAATGGGAGAATCATCATATGTAGATATAGATTATGGTGGAAGTAGTGGTGGAGCAGACTAACCTTCACGTGTTTAGGCATATAAAAAAAGGGAGATAATCATTCGAATATCTCCCTTTTTTGTGCTTGCTATAGCCACGTTTTGCATTTTTCTTACGATCTACAAAAACTTGGCTTTTGTTGACTTCATGCATATGTTTTGCCACAAAGTTGTGAATCACAACTTCTGGCAACGCTTTTTTCTTTGCCATTTTTTTATCACCTTCAGTTTATCCATCCTTCATGATGGGAAAGCGATATTACGCTTTTTTGTACATTATACAAGCAAATTCATAATGGTTTTTTCAATGACATTCATCGAATGCATACAATGTTTAAGATTAGCTCTGCCATTTTTCTATGTTAAATTGATCAAAAACTCGAGCACCCGAAGGTACTCTTACTCAGCATAGAAAGGACTAAATCATCATTATTTCGGTAGAAGACTAAATGTACCTCGATGATGATTAAATTTTCCATCTGGCATTGCGATATTTTGGTAAATGATCTTTTGCTTTTGATCGATGATCAGTACAACATTTTCTTTAGTCGCATCATCTGTCCAATACACCATAAACTGCTCAGGTCCAACCTGTGTGGCTAAATATTCAATATTGGCAGATTTATTTTGTCCTGATGTGATATTTAAAAGACTTTGGTCTTTGAATTCAAGACGCTGCGTTTGACCATTGATGTTTAACGCCAAAGTCTGTCCAATAGCGAAGAATGGTTTGTTCAATGCTTGTTGTAAACCGATGTCCTTGATTACACCTTTGACGCCTAGTATTTTGCCTTTAAGATGAATTGTTCCATCATTCCCAGCAATGTTGGTGTAAACGATATCTCGATTATAATCTTGAATATGAACGACATTATCTCCTGATTTATCCTCATGCCAATAAACCATAAAAATATTTTTAGCAATCTCAACAGGTGTGTATTTTACCGCTTCAGAAAGATCTGGCCCAACTGCGCCACCGGCACCTGTAAAAGTTAGGTTTTGATGGTCTTTGACATCAAGATCAAATTTCAAACTCGTAAAATCGACTTGAATTTTTTGTCCTATTGGCGGATAAGGAGATGCAACTTTCCAATCGGTTTCTTTGGCAAATACTTGTGCAGACATTTTTAGCACTTCTTCACTCGACTCAAGATCTGGATACTTTGCTTTCATATATCCAAAAATCCCTTCCGAGCTTTGATTTTCAGTAACTGCTGTTTTAAAGTTCGTTAAATACCCTTTAATCCAATCCAATGGCTTAGGTGAAAAGTCACTTTTTACATAATGACCTGGGATCACTTTTTCAGGATTTAAACTCAGTATTTTATCAATTTGCTTCTTCCAAAGATCGATCCCTTGCACACCATTGGTATCGGCCATCCACAAATGCTCACCATAAGCGACCGAAATACCACCCAATGCCGTTTTTAAACTTGGAATCCATAAGAAACTATGTGCGGAATCTTCTGGATCAAGTTGGACTTGAAGCTTTTGCCCATCTAATTCCATATGTCCTGAATTTAAGGCTTCAGGAATAATAATCTTTTCAGGGGCATCGCCTTTTGCTAATTGTGGCTGCCAAACTGATAACTTATCTTCTTTAGAGGCTTGTATCAAATAAGCTATCTGCGCGGTTGAAACAACCTTAGCATTTGGAAATGCTTTTAAAATTTCATTGGTTCCAAAATAATAGTCAGGGTCACTATGGGAAATATAAATATATTTTAAATTTTTACCTGATTTCTTAATCAGATTGACTACGTCTTTAGCGTATTGATTCTGAAATTGAGCATCGACCAAAATAGCATCTTTTTTTCCTGTAATTAAAGTTGATGCAACGGAAAAAACAGCATCCTCTCCAGGAGTATAAGTCTGCAAAGTGAGTGGAGATGGATTTGATGAATCTTTTGGACTTTTATCATCAGAATCATTACAGCCACTTAAAGCAATGGTGGTCACAAATAAACTAGTGGTTAGGAGTTTTTTCATATCAGCCTCATAAGATAAATTTATCTATGGTTCTTATTGATCTTTATTTTTTAAATAAGCTTTAAAGCAAAAGTGCCATATTCCCCCTCGTCATACTGCGGATGTGGCAGTGCAACAAGGCGAATTAAAAGCTTATTGAGGCAGAAGAAGGATGAGAAGTACTTACGGTTTAGTAAGTAAATAAATTGAATTTGCAGTTAAAATATTAGACTGATTTGCAACAATAAATTCCACGATAAAAAATGTTAACTTTAGTATCTTGAACTTTGAATACCTGTTAATACAGACAATACTCACTGAACAGCCATCTCTAATTTTTTCTTATTCATGGGCTAAGGCTTCAATTGGTTTTAAGTTTGCAGCACGTTTAGCGGGCATATAACCAAAGATCAAACCAACCAGCGTTGAAAATAGCAGTGCGATAATAGCAACTGACCATGAAAATACCATCTTATAATCTGAGCTAATCGCATTAAAAATAAAACTGGCGATCAAGGCGATCGCAACACCAATTACGCCACCAATTAAACATAAAACTGCAGATTCAATCAAAAACTGAGCCTGCACATCACTTTGGCGAGCACCAACTGCTATTCGTAAGCCAATTTCCTTAATTCGCTCGGTCACAGAAACGAGCATGATATTCATCACACCAACGCCACCTACGACCAATGAAATAAAGGCTACTGCAGAAATAAAGAAAGTCATCGTTCCTAAATATTTTTCAAAGGACTTCATAGACTCATCGCTGTTATATATATCAAAATCCTCCACACCATGACGAGCAATCAATAGTTGCCTCACTTTCTTTTCGGCTTTCACTGAGTCAGTATTTTGATGTAGTACCGCAGTCAGCAGATTGACATGATCACTACTTGAAATTTGTGACATCAATACATTATAAGGCATCCAAATTTGTGAAGAACCTGAGCTATATTGAGGTTCAGCGATTCCAACAACTTCATAAGAACGCTTATTAAATAAGACTGTTTTACCTAAAGCTAATTTTTGCTGTCCAAATAACTTTTCAGCAGCTTGCTTATCAATCACTACAATTTGGGAACGCTGTTCAACATCGCTCTGTGTAAAAAAGCGACCATGTTGAACTTTCATGTTTCTAATTTTTAAATAAAAACCATCTGCACCTGTTGCACTCACATCAATATTACGATTTTGATAAATCATGTTCCCACTTAAACTGACATGTGGAGAAACATGGATAATTTCTTTCATCTCATTGAGAGCATTTAAATCATCCATATTTAAACGGCTGGCAGATGCAGCTAAAGCTGTTCCACCAGGATAAATCTCAAGTGTTGCTGTTTTCAGTCCTCCCCAATCATTCAAAAACTTTTCTTTTGCACCATTACCAATGGCAATGACAATGGTGACTGAGCAAATGCCAATAATAATCCCTAGCATGGTCAAAAATGACCTTAAACGATTGGCGAAAATTGAGTGCAAAGACATTTTCATCGCTTCATACACTTGGGAAACAAAGCTGAATTTCATGTCCGCATGAAAAACTTTTGATGGAGAAACTTGCCCTAAAGATTTACGCTGCGTATCCGAAAGAATGCGTCCATCTTTAATTTCAATGACACGATCTGCACGTTCTGCAATACTTTTATCATGAGTGACTAAAATAATCGTATGCCCTTGACGGTGTAGATCTTCCAAAATTTGCAAGACCATTTCACCACTTTCAGAATCCAAAGCACCTGTGGGTTCATCGGCTAAAATAACCTCACCACCATTCATAAGCGCACGGGCAATACTGACTCGTTGCTGCTGTCCACCCGACATTTCATTGGGTTTATTGTCACTCTTATCAGCTAAACCGAGCTGAGCTAAAAGTTGCAGTGCTCGATCTGAACGATTTTGTGCATTCAAATTTGAATAAATCGCGGGCAAGGCGACATTCTCTAAAGCAGATAAAGCATTCAATAAATTATAGCGTTGGAACACAAACCCAAAACTTTTTAAACGTAACGATGACAGCTCATCATTACTCAATAAGGAAATATCTTGTCCACGAAACAGAAACTGTCCTGAAGAGGCTTGATCCAAACATCCAAGTAAATTCATTAAAGTAGACTTACCTGAACCTGATTGCCCAATAATCGAAATAAACTCACCCTGTTCAATACTGAGACTGACATCTTTTAGGATGTGTTGCTGATTATTTTCTGGACCTACAAATTTATTTATTTTTTTTAATTCAATCAAACTCATTGAGTATCGCCTGATGTATTCGCACTATCGTCAGGTGCCTCTGCCAAAATTTTTTCACCCAACTTTAAACCAGCCTTGATTTCAATATCATTTGAGTCAGAAATTCCAGTCACAACTTTTCTTGGTTGAGGTTTCGCATCAGATTGATAGAGGTAAACCATGGCATCTGATCCATATCCAATCACCGTTGTTTTCGGAATTTTCAGCACATTCTTTTTTTGATTTACAATAATGTCATTTTGAGTTGTCATACCGATACTGAGCTTACGCTCAGGGTTGTCCACCAACATTCTTGCATAGTAGAACACTGCTGCATTCGCATTTTCATTTTTGTCGTCGTAAGTTCCTTTGGTCAGGGTCGTTAAAGCAGGATCAATACTTTGAATCACACCATCTAATTTCACATTGGGGTCTGCCAAGGTGCTAAATTTAACTGGCATGTTTTCTTTTAATTTAGTGTAGTCACCTTCTGCGACCTGCATTCGGATTTCCATCTTATTCAAGTTGGCGATCGTCGCGATCAAAGGTGTCGTTTGTGCAAAGTTAATGGTTTGACCAGCTTCAACAGGCATGGAAACCACGGTACCCGTCAATGGAGAGCGAATCTGTGTGTAGCCCAATTCAGTTTGTGCTGTATTCACATTAATCTGTAATTGTTTCAGCCGATATTCATTTGACTCAACATCTGCAATCGCTTGTTTAAGCTGATTATTCGCCTGTTCGAGCTCTTCACGAGAGCCTGCTTCAGCTTTGTATAAGGTTAATTTACGCTGATAGTTTTGTTTTAAAGTTTGTAAAGCGACACATTTCGCTGCCAAGTCTGCCTTCGCAGCTTCAAGTTCGGCTTTGCTGGTATTGAGCTTGTCCAACTGTGTTGTCGAGTCAATTTCAGCGATTAATTCGCCTTTTTTTACATCCTGTCCTAACTTGATATACAGCTTTTGAATTTGACCTGAGACTTGCGCACCCACGGAGACAATATCGGATGCATAAATTTCACCTGTGGCTTTAACAATCTGCGTTAGATCACCTTGAGTGACTTCAACGGTCTGCGGTTCTGGCTGCTTTTTTTGTGACTGAATATAGAAATAAACAGAAAGAGCTAAAGCAACCAATACCACTAAGACCAAAAAATACTTTAATTTTTTTGATTTTTTTTGCATATGCATAATGACGAATAATCTTTATTAAGGAGATAACTTTTGATCAACATGTTTTATTCACTTTAATATGATCAAAATTTAAAAATTTTTAATGACACGATTCTAGTGAATTCTATGTTTTCACACTGTCGTACTTATTTATTTTTATGTATCGATAACAGCCAACCGCATCTATGTGTTGGCTGTCTATCAGAAAAGGATTTTGTAAAATAATTAAGCGGCAAATGCTCGATTTAAAATTGAGGTCACATCTACTTGTTTAGGATTAAGCATTCCCACCACTTGACCATGAAATTTTTGATAACGCGTCGCAATAAAAGCATTGGCAATAAAATCTGGCGCATAACGTTTCAGCAATACTGCTTGAGAGAGCACAACCAAACGACTGACTAAGCTTCTCCCCATAAATTGTAAATCATCAGGTTCCTGATGAAATAATCTAAACAGTCCCTGCAACTCTTCATTGAGAATTTTGTCGTGACTTGCGGTAGATGCTAAATCTTTAAATAAGTGCTCGATTGATTCAGGATCACGAGAAATAGCACGAAGCACATCGAGACACATGACATTACCCGACCCTTCCCAAATGGTGTTTACAGGTGCTTCTTTAAAGAGACGAGCCATGATGCCATGTTCGACGTAGCCATTGCCACCGAAGACTTCCATCATTTCACCAGTCATCTCTACTGCTCTTTTACAGACCCAAAATTTTGCTGCTGGTGTCATGATACGTTTCCATGCCAAACAAAGTTCGCTGTCATGCTCATAACAATGAGCCAAATGGAAACTCAACTGCATTGCCGCTTCAGTTTCTAAAGCAAGATCTGTGAGTACAGACCGCATTAATGGCTGCTCAATAAGTCTCTTACCAAATGCTTGACGTTGACGAGTATAGGCAATGCTTTGTACTAGGGCCTGACGCATAATGCCACTTGAACCTACCGCACACGTTAATCGGGTATAGTTCGCCATTTCAATAATCGTTGGAATGCCGCGTCCAGCCTCCCCCATCATAATGCCCCAAGCCTCTTTAAATTCGACCTCAGAGCTGGAGTTGCTGCGATTTCCAACCTTCTCTTTGAGTCGTTGAATATGAATCGCATTTTTTGTGCCATCTTCCAACCATCGCGGAACAAAGAAACATGCCAAGCCATCATGCTCAGTTTTAGCAACAACCAAATGTGCATCGCACATAGGTGCTGAAAAAAACCATTTATGCCCAGTTAGTAAATAGGCTTGTCCTCTTCCAGACTGCCCAACTGGAACAGCTGTCGTTTCATTAGCACGCACATCAGAACCACCCTGCTTTTCAGTCATGCCCATTCCAATCCAAATCGATTTTTTCTGAGCAATCGGTAAATCGCGTTCATCATATTCAGTGGATAAAAGTTTATCTCCTAGCTTTTTCCACAGCTCAGGTTCTTTTTGAATCAATGGAATGCTGCCCAAGGTCATTGAGTTTGGACATAAGTTTCCACACTCCACTTGACCACTGAGGAAGAATTTTGCTGCCCAATCCACCCAACCAGATTCTTGAGTGAAATTTAGAAAAGGATGTGCATGAACCGCATATTTACGATTTAACGCCATCCATTTGTGCCATGAAGGATGAAATTCAACAAAATCTGCCCGCCTGCCTCGAGCATCAAAACTATGTAAAATAGGAGGATGTTTATTGGCAAGATCAGCATGGTGATAAAAGCTTTCACAACCTACGACTGCGCCAAACTCACTTAAATGGACTGAGTTTCTACTGCCATAACGCTGTAAGATTTCTTGTAAGATTGGATCTGTTGTATATAAATTGTAATCTTGAAGCTCATCAAATTGATTATGTATTTGATGTGTCATCCATGCCGACATAAACGCACCCTCTTTGGAATTTTTATATATAACTTCATTATTTATCTTATCGAGTATAGCTTTTGAAAGTAGATTATCTAGTGCAAATGATGACCTGAATTGTCATTAAATTTTTATTAACGTCTTAATATGATCTCAGTATTGTGTTCTGCTATTGTTGCATCATCTTTCGATATTTTGCTGGTGGCATACCCTTACAGCGCTTGAATGCTCTAGAAAAAACAGATACTTCTGCATAACCCAACCGTTCAGAAATTTGATCTATTGTGAGATCAGTACCCAGCAATAAATCATCTGCCAAATCCTCACGTAAATTTTTAACCAATTGGTGAAACGTAATCCCTTCATTGGCTAAATTGCGCTGAATGGTACGAATATTGACAGCTAAAGCTTTCGATATATCTTCAATCGTCGGCATTTGGGATGCATTTTTTAATAAAAACTCACGTATTTTTTTACTATAGTCCCCTAAGCTTTTTCGGCGTCGAAATACATGCTCACACTCTTTTTGATAACGCATAAAAGTGAAGTCATCAGCTTGACGCAATGGGGTAAGCAACAATTCAGATTGAATCGTGATTCGACTTTGTGGTTTATCATAAAAAATAGGATAGCCTGTTAAGCCTTCTATCTGGTTTGCATAGCAAGGCTTGGTCATCGCTAAATCTATCTGAAAGGGTAATTGAGCACCAAGAATATCATTTTGAAGTGTGATGATCGTGGCAATATCTCTTTCTAAAATAAATAATTGCATATCAGCACTTAGATCATGATGGAATAAATTTAAATGTGTAAATTCACCATCTTCTTGCAAGGCCACATCAGAAAAAATTGCGCCTAATTTTAGATACCGTATCGCGATCAACAACGCTTCTCTGACATTGGGACTACTTAAAATTGCAAATCCCCAAGCCCCTAATGTGGTGGTGTGATGTCGAAGCCCAGCTTCGAGCGCAATGGGATGTTCATCAGAGATTAGATTCAGAATATTTCTGATGATCTGTAATTCATTTCGCTCTTGGATTTCAAAATTTTCTTGATAAAGATCCTGTTTCGTCAGTTGTGTATTTTCGAGGCATTGCTCAAAAGTAATACCGTAGCTTTCAGCAACATGACATAGTACCCGAGCTGTATTCGCTTCCCTTAAAAACTTCCATGAATTAAGCATCATTGTTCACGTTTTTATTTGTCATCTAATGTCAAATTTAACTGTTTAATTATCATTCTACAAGTGAATTCAATCTCTTATATTCATAAAAAAAGAAAATGGAATTTTTTATGAACAAGTATACCAATCTTGCTGAGGAACAGCAAAGCCTGGTCAATGAACTCACGGCGTTATATCAAAAAACCAAAGCCGAGATGAACGACCAAGATATTGATCATATTCGAAATGTTGCTGCATATTCAAAGGCTATAAAATTACGCAGTGATCAACTTATTCGTGAATGTGTAAGTTTAGAATCTTGGGGACGGGGCATTATTCTGGGTTGTTTACACACCCTACTCGAATTTTCAGAGCTCGGTCATAACATCATGCACGGAAGTTATGATCACCTCCCCCAAGCAACCGAGTTTCACTCAGAACGCTGGGTATGGGACTTTGTGACTGATCCTCGTGAATGGCGCGTCATGCATCATCAAAATCATCATCCATTTACCAACATCGTTGGCAAAGATCATGATTTAGGGTATTCCTTTTTAAGAAGCTTGGCAGGTCAAAGCTGGTATGGGCATCACAGTGTTCAATTGCTGATTTACAGTGCGCTGATGATCACTCCATCCTACTATTTCACACTCTATACAGCCACATCAGCAGCACGTACAGAAGGTCGAAAAATCCTTTCCAAAGAAACCTTTACTCAATCATTTCGTCTCATAAAAGATCATGTTCAAAAACAGTTTATTGAAGCACCAGTTGCTGCAAAATGGTCAAAAAAATTACCTGTTTTTATCGGAAATTATCTTACAACAACGATAGGCTATGGTTTTTTACTTCATATCCTCTTCTTAGAACATCACGCTGAAAATTTGGAGCTTTATTCAGATCCTGGACCTGATGAGACGCAAGAAGAATATTTCATACGACAGATTAAAAGTACCACCAATTTTATCCCATATGCACCGCTGGATCAGTTTCTCAAAAAAATCCTTGATGATGAGGTCCCGTATCCAAATCCACCTCCATTTGAAATCTTTTATGGCGGATTAGATACACATCTTGAGCATCATTTATTTCCAGATTTAGCATGTAATCGTCAAAGACAAATCAAAGCTGTAGTACGTAGTATTTGTGAAAAATATCATTTGCCTTATCACAATTCACCCATGGAAAAGCTGATTCCAGCGATACCGCTCAGCCTCATTAAAAGAACTCTACCTTTTGGTAATCAAGAAAAAAATAACCCTTTCAAATTACTCATTCGACCAAAAGAATTTCTAAAACGTATCAAACGAGGAATTCAATATCAGCCACCCTCAACCATGACATATTTACACAAGCCACAGTTCTATAATGCGTCGGCAAAAGTTATACAAGTCGAAATACAGCTTAATGGTCAAGTCAAAACACTCAAAATGAGCAAGCCTCAAGGCTGGGAACATTTAAAATGGCAGGCAGGTGCATTTATTTCATTAAGCTTTGAAATAAATGGGCAAACTTATATTCGTCAATACAGCTTATTGCATGAAAGCCAAAGCGCAGATGGCTATTTTGAAATAGCAGTGAAACGTACACCTGCGGGCATCGTTTCTCACTATATTCATGATCATGTTCCTGTAAATACAAAGGTGACGATTGTAAGTCCACCACAATCTACACCTGATTTTGTTTTAGACACCCTTCCGCCGAAGTTAATCTTTATCGCAGCAGGAGTCGGTATTACACCAATTTTAAGTATGTTAAGAAAATATCAGCGTATCGAAAGTAAAGCTGAAGCTCATTTGTTTTACTTTAACCATGATGAAAATTCTATTTTGTTTGAAAATGAGATTCGTCAAATCGCGAAGTATTCAAATTTGAATGTTCACTTCATCTGCTCCAAAGTTCAGAACGAGTCGGCATCTGATTTACGACAAGGACGTTTTAGTCTTGAAATTTTCCAAGCTTATATTCGAGATTTTAAATGCCAACACGTATATGCCTGCGCCCCTCAAGCATTAATCGATTCTGCTCGCCAACAACTTATTCAAGCAGGCGTTAAAGCAGCAGCATTTCACACAGAAAATTTTAAACCTGCTCCTCTCAGTTTTGAGTCTGATGGGGTTACACGTCGAGTGATTTTCAAAAAGAGTAATTCAAGTATCGACATTGAAGGGAATGTCACTTTACTTGAAGCCGCGCGTCAAGCTGGACTGAAACTGCCAAGCGGTTGTCAACAAGGTTTATGCAAAGCCTGTGTATGCACTAAATTGGAAGGTCAAACTCAGTTAGAAGTTGACTCATCCACTATTCAACATCGCATTACCCTATGCAACACTGTAGCTCGCTCACCAATCATTGTGCTTGATGTTTAACAAAGATTCTTAAGTTAATCGCCGTCATGAAGTAATCATGCAATGCTTCATGACAGTAAGATTCAAACACTTAAACAACCAAACTTATGATTCATATCCAAGAATTGCACAACCAAAACCTTACTGTAAATCATCGTTAAATCCTTTTAACCTGAACCAAATATTCTATTGGTGAATATTCAAATAAACCCTTAATTTATATGAGGGTAATTGGAATTTTATTTACAAATTAAACTCTCCAATTGAACGCATCATGATTTATGATGAATTTGTAAACTCAATAAAACACACATTCTTGTCACAATGTTGCTTTAGAATGATCGAACAAAACGGTTCATGTCTCTGGTATTGGAAGCGCTAGATCTTATAAAAGTGAATGCTCAGCCAACCATCAAGAAAGACATATATTATAAATGGAGAATGAATATGAGCGATGACTCAAAAAAATGTCCTGTCACCCACTTAACAACTGATGCTGGTGCTCCTGTAGTAGACAACCAAAACAGTATGACAGCAGGTGCACGTGGTCCTTTACTTGCACAAGATTTATGGCTGAATGAAAAACTAGGTAACTTCGTTCGTGAAGTGATTCCTGAGCGTCGTATGCACGCGAAAGGTTCTGGGGCATTTGGTACCTTCACTGTTACCCATGATATTACGCAATATACTCGCGCTAAATTATTCTCTGAAATCGGTAAAAAAACCGATATTTTTGTGCGCTTCTCTACAGTTGCTGGCGAACGTGGTGCAGCAGATGCTGAACGTGATATCCGCGGTTTCGCAATGAAATTTTACACTGAAGAAGGTAACTGGGATTTAGTAGGTAATAACACTCCAGTTTTCTTCTTACGTGATGCGCGTAAGTTCCCTGACTTAAACAAAGCAGTAAAACGCGATCCTAAAACCAACAAACGTAGTGCAACCAACAACTGGGATTTCTGGACTTTACTTCCAGAAGCATTACATCAAGTGACGATTGTCATGTCAGACCGCGGTATCCCAGATGGTTACCGTCACATGCATGGTTTTGGTAGCCATACCTTCAGTTTTATCAATGCCAACAACGAACGCTTCTGGGTTAAATTCCATATGCGCACGCAACAAGGCATTAAGAATTTAACTGATGCAGAAGCTGAAGCGATTATTGCGAAAGATCGCGAAAGTTCTCAAACTGACTTATTTGATGCGATTGAACGTGGTGATTTCCCGAAATGGAAAATGTACGTCCAAATCATGCCTGAGCTAGATGCAGAGAAAGTTCCATATCACCCATTTGACTTAACCAAAGTATGGCCTAAAGGGGACTATCCTTTGATCGAAGTCGGTGAATTCGAACTTAATCGTAACCCTGAAAACTACTTCCAAGACGTAGAACAAGCTGCCTTTGCCCCAAGTAACTTAGTGCCAGGCATCAGCTTCTCACCTGACCGTATGCTTCAAGCACGTCTGTTCAACTATGCAGATGCTGCACGCTACCGTGTTGGTGTTAACCATTATCAAATTCCAGTGAATGCACCACGTTGCCCTGTTCACTCAAACCGTCGCGATGGTCAAGGTCGTACTGATGGTAACTATGGTGCTTTGCCACACTATGAACCAAATAGTTTCAGCCAATGGCAGGAACAGCCACAATATAAAGAGCCACCATTAAAAATTTCTGGTGCGGCAGATTTCTGGGATTACCGCGAAGATGACAATGACTATTTCAGTCAACCACGCGCATTATTCAATCTCATGAATGATCAGCAAAAACAGGCTTTATTTGACAATACAGCCGCAGCAATGGGCGATGCATTAGATTTCATTAAGTATCGTCATATTCGTAACTGCTATGCTTGTGACCCAGCATATGGCGAGGGTGTTGCAAAAGCATTAGGCATGACCGTAGCTGATGCACAGGCTGCACGTGCAACTGACCCAGCACAAGGAAATCCAGGCTTACTTTAATTAATATCTCCATAAAAAAACCGCTGTTATCAGCGGTTTTTTTTATTCAAACAATTAGTTTTTTACCTTCCCGAATACAATAAAACGGACTGATAAATTTAGATGCATTTTTCATCGCTTGGTGCAGATCCAACTCAGGTTGATTCCGATCTTCATCTGTCAACTGAAAAGTACGATAGTGAATCGCTAGTGAACGTTTTGCGTGTAAATCTTTATGTGCTTGGAATGCATCAGCAGGATTCATATGTAGATATTGCATCAATACTCTTGGTTCATATGCACCGATTGGCAGTAAAGCAATCCTTGGTGCACCTAAGCGCTGGTGAATCTCTTTAAAATGTTGTGCATAGCCTGTATCACCAGCAAAGTAACAATGACCATGCTCAGATAAAATTGAAAAACCACCCCATAATGCAAGGTTTTGATCACGAAGCCCTCGACCAGAACCATGTTGGGCAGGCGTGTAGACAATTTTAAAATCTTTGAATAAGGCAGACTGCCACCAATCCATCTCAATCACATGAAATGCTTTCGGCAAATAGGCTGCATTTCCTAGACCTGTATAGATCGGCATAGCAAATTTTTGATGTAGCCAATTCAAACTCGCTAAATCCATATGATCATAGTGATTATGACTGAGTAATACTGCGTGAATCTGTGGTAAATCTTCAAGTGCAATCCCTGCAGGGATAACACGTTTCGGTCCACTCCCGTGCTTTGGGCTTACATAATCCGCCCATACAGGGTCGGTTAAGAAGTTATATGGACCAATTTGAATTAAAACCGTAGCATGACCAACAAACCATACTTGCCAATCTTCTAAATCTGCATGCGGACGAGCCTCAGGCTTAGCACGTTTGGTTTGAATAAAGTCCTGTTGCTCTTTCGCGAAATCACCTTGCCAGGTAAAGCTTTTACGAGCCATCAACCATTTATATAAATTCCATTGGTTGAGCTGTGCAGGACGTGGTTCCTGATTAACGAATCTTTGCCCATTATGGTGATCCAGTGAAACCAATTTAAGTTTTGGTTTAAACCACACATGCCGAATACAATCTTCAGTCTTTAGTTGATAGTGCAGATTAGAATCTTGCGGCTTCCGTCCAACAACAAGTGTAGACTCTGGATTACTCGAAGTCGTCGTTGGAATATCAGTCAAATTAGACATAATAAATGTAAGCACCTTAAACCGAAGCGATTTTGAAATAGTTGATTATTCAGTTATATAAATAGATTATGTTCATCATCTATTCGCATTTTTAAATTATGTTTTTAAAAGATACACTGTTCGTGTTTCATTTAAGACAACATCAATCTCAATTCCCATGAAGTGGTTATAATTTCATCAATAAATTGTGAAATAGAACACCAATCATCCCTCTATTATTCATCATATACAACTCAGACTTTCTTTTTGTTTATGATTTTGTTGTTTTTTTCTGATTTTTGATGTTTTTTTAATCACCCACAGAAATCTTAAATAGAGGAAGTTAAATTTTGTTTAGGATGTGACTTAACGCTGAACAACTGATCTCCCAAAGCTTCAACGTACTTTTCTCTACATTATTATTTTTCATAGACTTAAAGCCGAAACAATTGGTTTCAACTTTAATAGATACAATCTTTTCTAAACCTATACAAATCAGTCACTCATTCACGATGAGAGTTCGATCTTGAAATCTAAAATTTCTATCTAAGTAAGAAATTAAATGCATGTAAATTTTAAAATACAAAAAAATGCTTCATTCACTAACTAAATACCAAAATACATCTACTTATTGATCAATTTCACTTATACTCATCTTTAGCAACATTAAGACATTTTTTAGATTATTCTCTGGAAGGCTATATGGAATTACGGCATTTGCGCTATTTTATTACAGTTGCAGAAGAGCTTAATTTTAGCAAAGCTGCACTTAAGCTCTACACAGCACAGCCTTCACTCAGCCAACAAATCAAAGATTTAGAAGAAGATGTTGGTGTGCGTTTACTAAATCGAACCAAACGAAAAGTTGAATTGACCGAAGAAGGCGCTGTGTTTCTGGAACAGGCGAGACTCACCATTGCTCAAGCAGAAAAAGCAATTAATATGGCGCGCCAAGTGTCTAAAGCAAAACAAAAAATGCTACGCATTGGTTTTGTGCCAGTTGCAGAAATGAAAATCTTTCCTTATGTATTACCTAACTTACGTGTTCAAAATCCCGAATTAAAAATTGAATTACAAAGCTTAAATAATATTGAGCAATTCAAAGGCATAAAGAAAGGTGAATTGGACATTACTTTTACTCGTCAACGTTTAGATTCTGAAGAGATCGAGAGTCGCTTTGTACTCCGTGAGCCTTTAGTTTTTATTCTGCCTAAAGATCACCCTTTGGCAAAGTACGATCGTATTCCTGTAAAAGCGCTTGATGGCATTGATTTTGTGATCCCTTCAGATGAGCAATCTAAGACCCTGCATGACACCATTTTAGGCTTTGCTGAACAAAATGGCGTTTCTTTTAAAATTGTTCAAAAAGCTGACAATATCTTGTTTAACATTAACTCTATTGGTATTGGCTTAGGGTGTACGATTCTTCCTGGCTATATTATGCCACTTCTCTTGGAAAATAGTGTGACTCGTCCACTCGATGTAGAGCTACCTTCGCTTGATCTCTTTGTAAGTTATCGCAAGAATGCCACTGGTATTGCTGTGCAAAAATTTATGGAGTTACTTTCAAAAGTCTTTTATTTAGACTTTAATCAAAGTTCAACGTGAATAAAAAACCCGCTGAATTGAGCGGGTTTTTTATCGATGTGATTTAGCAAGCAACTGACTGATTAATTAAATTTTTTAAAAGTTGATGTAATTCATCAATGGAATCCACGACCGCAAGTGGATGATATTGCTGTAGTACCTCAGGTACATGAACGCCATACGTCACCCCTACACTTGGCATACGAATATTCAATGCCATTTCAAGATCGTATGAAGTATCTCCTACCATTATCGCTTGATCTGCATTAAAACCAGTTTCGGCTAAAATTTCAGCCAACATCAACGGATCTGGTTTTGATTTTGTTTCACTGGCTGCACGTGTCGCTGAAAACAAACTCACACTCTGAGTTTGCCCCAGTACTCGATCTAGCCCCTTACGACTTTTTCCTGTCGCAACAGCCAAATGAATACCTGACTCTTTGAGATCATGCAACATTTCAGCCACACCATCAAACCAACGATCATGTTTCGAGTGCTCAACATAATGCGCTGAATAAGACTGTAAAATTGCCTCGTGTAAATCAGGAACCTGAGGAAATAAAACCTGCGCAACTTCAGGTAATCCTAAGCCAATAATGCTTTTAGCATCCTCATCAGTCAAAGGTTGATTAAATTGTTTGGCGGCAAATTTTAAACTTTCAACAATTTGACCCACTGAATCAAACAAAGTGCCATCCCAATCAAAAATAATGAGTTTTACCGCTGATGTCATATTTTTTATCCTAATTTTGATCGGGTGGATGCCATGTAAATATCATAATGACATATTAAGATCTCATCGTTGCATGACCTCGTCATGACACAATGATTCAATCCTTACCAACCACTGAGACGCACTCAGTCTTGTTGAGACTGCACTACAGGTTTATCCGCTTTTTGTGCGCGAAGTTGTGCAACCAAGCTTTGCATATCCTCAGGCAATGGTGCTTCAATTACTGGATATCCTGGGATCTCTAAGCGCATTGCATGTAAACATAAACGGCGTGGTTTAGGTCCACGATATTCCGTCTCATGCCCGTACTTTTCATCACCCACCAAGGGATGACCGATACTGAGTCCATGTACACGAATTTGATGTGTACGACCAGAAAGCGGTGACGCATACACAAGTGATGCATGCATGAAGCGTTCTGCTACCTTCCATTGGGTTTTTGAAGGTTTTCCTTCTTTAGATACACGTACTCGACGTTCACCATTGGCTAACTCATAGCGATGTAATGGTGCATCGATTAATTGTGAGTCTAATGTGACTTGGCCTTTCACCACAGCAGCATAAGTTTTTTGAATCTTGTGTTCACGAAGCATATCTTGAAGTGTTTTTAACACGCTCCGCTTTTTAGAAATCATCACCAAGCCTGAAGTATCTCGGTCAATACGGTGGATCAGTTCTAAATATTTTTTCCCTGTCGCTGCGCGTAAGCCTTCAATTAAACCATACGCCACACCACTTCCACCGTGCACCGCAATCCCAGAAGGTTTGTTCACCACTAAAAGACCTTCATCTTCATAAACCACACGGCTTAACAAGCCCTGCGCGACTTTGTCTGATACTGGAGCTTGAGATTCATCTTTTTGTTCATAACGAATCGGTGCAACACGGATTTGATCACCAATATTTAATTTGGTTTCCGCTTTCACACGCTTTTTGTTGACCCGCACCTGACCTTCACGAATTAAACGATAGATTCGACTTTTCGGTACTCCTTTAAGACGAGCGAATAGAAAATTGTCGATGCGTTGCCCCAATTGGTGCTCATCCACTTCAAACCAAGTGACGCTTTGCCATTCTTGCGTAGAATTCATACAGTTACGTTGACCTAAAAAAATACTAAATTCGATTAAAAACTGATCATTTAGACTACCCAATTGACTAGAAATGTCTGTGTAGCCCATAGGCAGATGATCTAAGGTTTGCTATAGTCAGCGCACGGATACCGCCGTAAGTGAACATTTGTTTAGAGATTTCAAAATTTTGAAATTCAAACTAAATTTTTGTTTAGCATAAACTCGGAATGGTCCCAAAAGAATATGCCAACGCCGAAGGCTTATTATATCGGCAAAAAGACAAACTGTTGCGTTTAATTGTGCTTTTGCACATAAATCAGTTTGTTTAAAAAAATATGTCGCCAACAATTATGTTGGTTTTTAAACGTTAACTGATACACATCAGAATGGTCGCAACCTGATTTCTCATTCAGGCTATAACGTTAGATGCATTGGATCTGCACAATTTGTAAAGATACGACGATAATTCCGTATCAAGACACTCTATCAAAAAATTGAAGAGATGATCTTCGAGCAATGTGACAGTGAAAGTAACGAACATCCAATGCACCGTTAGTCCGCCAGTGAATGTTCAGGCTTCTTTAATCAGTGACAGGATTAAAGCCGTATTGCCGTCATCAATACGTGAATCAAAATACCGAAGCCGATCAATAAAGGCCGGTAATACACTTAGATCAAACTGATTATGGTGATCTAGGAATTGATCCATGCGGGTTGATGTTCGCTACGTAAATCGCGATGTTTTGCTTGTGTATCACTATTAGGTGTTACACCCATGAAACGTATGTTGATCAATGCAACACATGCCGAAGAAGTTCGCGTTGCACTCATCACTGGTCACCGTCTTTACGATTTCGATTTAGAAAATCGTACTCGTGAACAAAAGAAAGCCAATATCTACAAAGGTCATGTGACTCGCGTTGAGCCATCTCTTGAAGCTGTGTTTGTAGAATATGGTGCAGGCCGTCAAGGCTTCCTTTCAATGCGTGAAATCGCAAACTCATATTACAAAGCTGACCCTCGTCAAACTTCAAACATTCGTGAGTTAATCACTGAAGGTACTGAGCTTTTAGTTCAAGTTGAAAAAGAGGAACGTGGCAACAAAGGCGCTGCTCTTTCAACTTTTATTTCCCTTGCTGGTCGTTACTTGGTCTTAATGCCAAACAACCCGAAAGGTGGTGGTATTAGCCGTCAAATTTCTGGTTCAGTTCGTGAAGAATTGAAAGAAATGTTGGCGTCTTTAAATGTACCTCGTGGGATGAGCGTGATTGTACGTACTGCAGGGATTGGTCGCTCACAAGAAGAGCTTCAACTTGATCTTCAGCACCTTCTCGATCTTTGGGCACGCATCCAAAGTACAGCAAATTCTGGCCCTTCTCCAATGTTGGTTCATCAGGAAGCTGGTGTAGTTACTCGTGCAATTCGCGACTATTTACGTGATGATGTTGCAGAAATTTTAATTGATTCTGAACAAGCTTATAACGAAGCCTATAACTTTGTTAAAGCCGTGATGCCGAACCAGTTAGACAAGTTAAAAACATATACTTTGAATGAGCCTTTATTTGCTCATTTTGGTATCGAAAGTCAAATTCAAACAGCTTACGAGCGTGAAGTGAAACTTCCTTCTGGTGGTTCAATTGTCATTGACCAAACAGAAGCATTGGTTTCGATCGATATTAACTCTGCAAAATCTACTCGTGGTCACGATGTAGAGGAAACTGCGCTTAGTACTAACTTAGAAGCAGCAGAAGAGATCGCTCGCCAACTTCGCTTACGTGATATCGGTGGTCTGGTCGTGATTGACTTCATTGATATGACCAAAGAACGTAATCAACGTATGGTTGAAGCGAAACTGCGTGAATCAACTCAAAGTGATCGTGCACGTATCCAGTTCGGTCAATTGTCTCGTTTCGGCTTAATGGAAATGAGTCGCCAACGTTTACGCCCTTCTTTAGAAGAAGCGACTGGCTATGTATGTCCACGTTGTCATGGCACAGGTATGGTTCGTGACTTACGCTCTCTTTCACTTTCGATCATGCGTAAAGTTGAAGAAATTGCACTTCATGAGCGTCAAGGTGAAGTTCAAGTAGAAGTTCCTGTTGAAATTGCAGCATTCCTTCTCAATGAAAAACGTCATAGCCTCGTGTATTTGGAGCAAACTTCAAATGTACGTGTGACTGTACTCCCTCACCCGCATTTAGAAACGCCACATTACGAAATCTCGTATAATCCTGAAGGCTTTGCACCAACCAGCTATGAACGTACTGAAGCGACTCGTTCTAGTGAAAAAGAGTTGGGTTATGAGTCTTCAGAATGGCACTTAGAAGAAGAGCATACAGCTCCACCTACGCATGCCCCTGTCACACAGGAAAAAGGCAATAAGCGTCATAAAAACAATCAAAATGCTACACAACCTGCGGTAGCACAAAAAACTGCCCCAGCAGTAGCTGCTCCAGCAACTAGCCCATGCGCATGGTTAGAAAATCTTTTTGTTCAAAAACAAGCGAGTACGATTGACCAATCGCGTACGGCTAACTCTGCAGCGGCTGCAATTGAACAAATGGTGAACGGTGGTGCCGTAAGTCGTGGTCAATTCGGTCATATTGCACCTGTGACACCTGTGGCAATTGAAGCATCTGCACCTGTTGAAACAAATGCGTATATTTCACATACGCCTGTTACGAAAAATGATGCACGTGACCAAGAACGCCAAACTGAAAAAGACGAGCGTCCACAACGTCATAATAAGAAAAATCGCAATAAGCAACGTGAGACACGCGAAGTTAACGCAGATCAACATGTGATTGAAGAAGTTGTACAGGTACCTCGCCATGAACAACGTCAAGACAATCGTCATGAGTCACGCAATGAAAACCGTCATGAGCAACGTCAAGAACAGCGTGATCAGAAACGTCATCAAAAGCGCCCTCAACAAAATGAGACGGCTTTCGAAGCACAAACTGAACAAGCTGTACCACGTCGTGACCGTAATGCACAACGTCCACAACGCCCAAATCGTCACCGCGATCAAAGTGTATTAAATCAAGAGCAATCTTCAGCACCTGTTGCTCCAGAAGCTCAAGTTAAAGTTGATTTAATTGATGTACCTCGTAATGATGAGCTTAAAACAGCGTTAGTGGTTAATGTTGATCAAGCACAAAGTGAGATTGTTGCATTAACGCCTGAAGTGGCAGCACCTGTAGCAACTGCTCCAGCACCTGTTGTGACAGACGCTGAAGTGTCAGCACCTCAAGTGGAAATTACGGTTGATGAACCTGTCATTGAAGCTGAGGTTAAACCTCAACAAGCACCACAACGTGCAAGTAACGACCCACGTCAACGTCGTCGTAACAAGCATCAACATGACCAGAAAGCAAAATCAGATGCGCCGAAGCTTCGCCCTTCACAAGTGCCAGCTTTAGCACAACATACGGTTTTAAGTTTAATTCAACATGTTTATGGTGCGGATTGCTCTGTATTGATTGAGCAGTTTGGATTAATTCCAACCTTCAATCGCGCATTGCAAAAGTTCACTGAACAGTATGCAGCGAGTTTAAATACTCAATCTGCTGAACCTACTACTGAGAAAAAACCAGTCACACGTGATGTCGCTGTTCAACAAGCTCCAGCTGAAAAAGAGCCTGCACCTGTGTTGGACTTAACACCTCCAAAACCAGTGTCTGATAAGCGTGTTGCAAACGATCCACGTGAGCGTCGTCGTCTTGCAAAACTTGCAGCAGAGCAAGCAAAACAAGCGCGTCTTGAAGAAGTTGCAGCACAAGAAGCCGTGAAAGTTGAAGCACCTGTTGCGGATGCTCAACAAGCAGCTGATGCAACATCTGAAGTTGCACATCAAGAAACAGCAACACAGACAGCTGAAGTGACTCAATCTGAAGTGAAGACTGAAGAAAAAGTTCAAACTTCTTCACAACAGCAACCTGAAGAAAAATCTTCAGAATCAACTGAAGTAGCGCCTACAGAAGCAGAAACTGCGAAAGTTGAAGTGGCGGAAGTTGCCGTAGCACAAGCTGAAGCAGATAAGGATGATGCAGAACAGCAGGAAGAAGATAAACCTGTTCGTCCGCGTCGCCCTCGTGGTCGCCCACCTAAAAAAGCAACACCATCAGCTGAGTAATTTGCTTAAACTACATTAGCTTTTGACAAACCTAGTCATTACGGTGGCTAGGTTTTTTTGTTATGGTCTTTAAAGTTTTGACTGAAAAATCCTGTTCAGAATTGATCAATTTTTCAAAATGGATAAGATATTCAGTGACAAAACCAAGTAAAAAAACTTGCGAAAAATTAAAGACTAAACGGAATATCACAAAAAATAGGACCAGTATGAGCCAGACTTATCAAAACGATCTCATTGGAATCAAAGACGTAGCAGCACGACTCCCACATTTGGTCACGAAGTTGCCAAATATTCTTGTCGGGCTCAAACAGGCTTATTTACGTACTCCTAAAACGCCAGCAGGTCTTGCCCTCGCTTTTGAGCGTGCAGCGCAAAAAAATCCTCAAGGTATTGCGCTGTTATGTGAAGATCAGAAATATACCTACCAACAACTAAATGATTGGGCAAACCAAATTGCACACTACTACATCGCTAAGGGTGCAAAAAAAGGTGATGTGATTGCGGTCATTGTTGAAAACCGTAGTGAACTTATTGCCACCGTCATTGGTCTTGCAAAAATTGGGGTTGTTTCAGCGCTCGTCAATACGTCTCAAACAGGTAAGGTACTTACCCATAGTATTAATTTGGTTAAACCAATCGGTGTAATTGTCGGTGAAGAATGCCGTGAAGCTGTAGATGAAGTACGCGAACAACTGACTGTCGCAAAAGATAAGCTCTATTGGCTGGCTGATCAAAATACACGTCAAAATGCTGGTCAAGCACCTGATGGCTATCATAATCTTGCACAAGAAATTTTATCTGAATCTAAAGATAATCTAGCTGAAACACATAAGGTGACTGGTGCTGACGGCTTATTCTATATTTATACGTCTGGTACAACAGGTTTACCAAAAGCCGTAGTCTTTACCAATAGTCGTTGGATGTTAGCGTATGGCACATATGGTCATGTCCTCAATCTAAATAAAGATGACGTTATGTATGTCACTTTACCGCTTTATCATGCCACAGGCATGGTGGTTTGCTGGTGTGGTGTAATTGCTGGTAGTTCGACGCTAGCGATTCGTCGTAAGTTCTCAACCTCTTCTTTTTGGAAAGATGTTCAAAAATTTAATGCATCAGCAATTGGTTATGTTGGTGAGCTATGTCGCTATCTTCTAGATGCACCTGAATCACACCAAGATCGCAATCATCGCGTCACCAAGATGATTGGTAACGGCATGCGTCCAAATATTTGGGATAAATTTAAAAATCGCTTTGGCATTGAAGAAGTACTCGAACTTTATGCTTCAAGTGAAGGCAATGTCGGCTTTTCCAATATTTTAAACTTCGACAACACTGTAGGTTTCTCTCCTATTCCTTATGCCATTATCCAATATGACAAGGAAAAAGAAGCTCCTATTCGCGATGCAAAAGGTCATTGTATTAAAGTCAAAAAAGGTGAAACAGGCTTATTGATTGGTAAAATTACCAATCGCTCGCCATTTGATGGTTATACCGATCCAGAAAAGAATAAATCCTCGATCATGCATGATGTTTTTACCAAAGGAGATTCTTATTTCATCACGGGTGACCTTGTGCGAGATATCGGGTGCCGCCATGCTCAATTTGTTGACCGTCTCGGTGATACCTTCCGCTGGAAAGGTGAGAATGTCTCTACAACTGAGGTTGAAAATATTTGTAGTGATTATGAAAAGATCACAGAAGCAGTGGTATACGGCGTTGAGATTCCAAATACTAACGGTCGTGCAGGTATGGCAGCCATCACTTTAGCAGAAGGTGCTGAACTAAATGAGCAAGATTTATCCGATATGGCTCAGTTCTTTAAGAAGTCTTTGCCTAGCTATGCAGTTCCAGTGTTCTTACGTGTACAGAAAACACTCGAAACTACAGGAACATTTAAATATCAAAAGAGTAAGTTAAAGGAAGAAGCTTATTTTCCAGACAAAACTTCAGATCGTATTTTGGTTTTATTACCAAATGAAGATGCATATTGCGATTTAAATGAAGAGATTCTGAAAAATATTGAACAGTATAAATATCGTTTTTAAGCTAAAATCGATTGTTTTTTGGCTAGAAAACACGAAATTGTGTCATTTCTAGCCAAACGTAACAAAGTTTTATATTTTTTACTTGCGCTACTCAAATAACTTGCTAAAATACGCAACATCAAAACGAGATGGGTCGTTAGCTCAGTTGGTAGAGCAGCGGACTTTTAATCCGTTGGTCCCGCGTTCGAGTCGCGGACGACCCACCACTTATTTTGAAACCCCTATGGGTCGTTAGCTCAGTTGGTAGAGCAGCGGACTTTTAATCCGTTGGTCCCGCGTTCGAGTCGCGGACGACCCACCAGATTCTTAAAAAAGCCTTTCATCTTGAAAGGCTTTTTTATTGCCTGCAATATAATACAAGCTACCCTTATAGAGTATCAATTCTTATGTCTTTAAAGCTTTTGACGTTGCAAAGTATATGCACGTGACGGAAGCGGATTGTCTTTAAAGAAAGTTTGGTTCACTTGCGTTGCATTGGCAATTTTATCAAGATCCATGACCATATTACCCTGCTCATCCAAATCGTAAAAAAACTGAACCCCACTCTCTCTCAAAATAATGATTTGATGGTGATGCGGATCATACAACCAACGATCTTGGCGATATTGACGTTGCGTTGTAAATTCAACCTTACCACGATGCATAAAAATACGATGAGCTGTGCCATCAGCCAATAAATTGATAATAAACTCAGCTTCTCCCTTATCACAACGAGCAAAGCCATCATCACATTGCATCGTGGTTTGGTAACGACCTACAAATTTTTGCCATTCTTTAGCAACAGACTGCGGTGTTGTATCCGCTTTCTCTTGAATTGGAGGCCGTGCCTTACCTGCGACATTCGTTAATGAGTTAGAAGACTCAGGCGTATGCGACTCCTGAATTTGGTTGATGTGTTCAATGTGTGGCGATTCATTCTGGCTACATGCTGCAAGTGCAATATTCATGATGGCGATAATGCTGAACATTGAGATTGAATGAACTTTAAAATTTAAATTCATCATTTTATATCTTGAGCCATTTCATAAATTGCGATGTATAAAAATATTATCCTTATAAAATAGGGATATACAAGTATTAGCATGTTCTGTCTAATTATCCAGAACCTATACCACATCAAGGTTTTATCTTTTTCATTACATAAAATTACGATATTTTGTGAATAATCTCCTTTAAAACTAAAAATTATTCTCCATATAAAATGTATAGACAAACGTTAAAGAGAAATTGCGAAGTCTATTTCATGACTATTTTAGGTTCTAAAGGAGAACTCAATGGCCAATGTTGGTTTATATCGCTCAAACCGCTCTAACATGATTGCTGGTGTGATGGGCGGTATTGCTGAACGTTTTGGTTGGAATGCGAATTTATTACGAATTATTTTTGTTCTAGTGTCAGTGATGAGCGCTGCATTTCCAGGAATTTTAGTGTACTTAGTGCTTTGGTTAGTGATGCCAAAAAATAAAGTTCAGCACGAACATTCAGATACTTATGATCGTCCAATGCGCACTGTACATCAGGACAGATCACCGCTTTAACTTGAGTTTACCCTCAATCACCCACACAACCTCGGGTGAGTTTTTCAACACGATAATTTCCCCCAATTATCGTGTTTTTTTTATTCTCATTTTGCATCTTTCTCAAAATAGCGCTAACTTGAACAAAACAACAAATATGGACAATCAATGGCACAGTCGGAATGGATGGTATTGTGGCTATGCGCACTGGCCGCATTATTACATGGCCTGAGCGGTTTCGGCTTTCCCATGATGAGTACCGCCGTACTCTCTACTCAACTCCCGCTCAGCCTCGCTGTCACTTTGGTCATTCTTCCCTGCCTCATTTTAAATTTAATTCTGCTAACTGCTCACCCTCAGTATTCAATATGGCAGAGCATTCAACACTACAGCATAAGATTTTTCCCCCTTATTCTAAGTAGCTTAGTTGGCAGTCTGCTTGGGGTAAAACTTTTATTGTGGCTCAATGAAGGTTATTTAAAGCTTTTACTTGGCATGGTGATGGTGCTGTATGTGATTGATCAATTACGACAACATTCATTCACCGTCAGCCCGTCAGTGCTCAATATGCTGATATTCGGTCTGTTAGCAGGCATTATCGGTGGTGCTACCAATGCAATGGCACCATTTCTAATGATGTATTTACTCAGCTGTCAGCTGAGTAAAACCGATATTGTGATCGTGAGTAATTTAAGCTTTATCGCCAGCAAATTGATACAACTCCTTCTACTTTACCCAATTTTGGTCAATATTGATGAGCATCAACAACTTTTAGTCATGTTGATCTGTGTTTTTGCAATATTTGGGGTATGGATCGGCGGACTGATCAGGCAACACATCTCTCAACAGTTTTTTAAAAATACAGTATTGATCCTATTACTTTTGCTCGGTATTCAAGCCCTGTGGCAAAGCTATAATTTATTAGAACAATCGATTTCATTGTTTGAATAGTATATTTTGAAAAGTGATAAGGATATTCATTCTTCAGAATTAAGAAGTTTAATACATGCAACTATAAAACCTATAGCGATATTCAAAAGGAGCGAATATGACGGAACAACTCGCGACCCCGACCAACATGATGCCAAAAGGGCTCATCAAAGGTTGGGTGTTGATATTGATCGCCGCTTTTATTTCTTATGGACTCTATCAAGTCTTACCCTATGATGAAAATGCCAATAAAGGTTTGGCATTACTCTGCTTTATCGGCATTTTATGGCTGACTGAGGCCATCCACATCACGATTACCGCCCTATTGGTACCCGTACTCGCAGTTCTTCTCGCGATGCCTATGGCTAAAGGCGATGAGCTTATACCAATCACAACACAAGCGGCATTAGCTACATTTGCAGATCCTGTGATTTTTTTATTTTTTGGTGGCTTCGCATTAGCGACCGCGCTGCATATTCAAAAGCTCGATAAAAAAATTGCGATGTGGATCATCTCTATGTCTGGTGGTCATCTCGGCATCTCTGTAATAGCGATTTTTGCTGTAACAGCACTTTTATCTATGTGGATTTCAAATACGGCGACTGCAGCAATGATGCTTCCACTTGCCCTTGGTTTACTTTCACATTTAGATGTCAGTCGAGATCGAAAAACATTTGTTTTTATCCTGTTAGGTATTGCCTATTCTGCAAGTATTGGTGGCTTAGGGACCATGGTTGGCTCTCCACCAAATGCAATTGCAGCAAAAGCTTTAGACTATGATTTTGCAGATTGGATGAAAATCGGTTTACCGATGATGCTTCTTATTTTACCTGCCATGCTCTTGAGTCTTTATCTGGTACTTAGACCTAAGCTCAATCATAAAGTGCAATTTGTGACTGAGGATATTCCTTGGACGGGTACTCGAATTGCAACAATGGTATTGTTTGTCTGTACGGCTATTGCTTGGATCTTCAGCAAAAAGCTGACCGAGAACTTTGGTATTTCACAACCTGATACTTGGATTGCTGTTTTGGCAGCATGCTTGGTCGTGATTATCGGTACTGCAACATGGAAACAAGTCGCTGAAAATACAGATTGGGGCGTCTTATTTCTATTTGGAGGTGGTTTAACCCTCAGTGCAATTTTAAAAGATTCAGGCAGCTCATTGGTGCTTGGTCAAACGCTTGCCAATGCCTTTGGTGATGCCTCCCCACTCCTCATTATTTTCGTCGTTGCTACGTTCATTATCTTCTTGACTGAATTCACCAGTAACACTGCATCAGCTGCACTGTTAGTACCAGTATTTGCAGCGATTGCAGATCAAATGGGCATGCCTAAGGAAATTTTAGTTATTGTGATCGGCATTGGTGCTTCTTGTGCATTTATGCTTCCTGTTGCGACACCACCGAATGCGATTGTGTTTGGTACTGGCCATATTCAACAAAGTGAAATGATGAAAGTCGGCTTTGTCCTGAATATCATGTGTATTTTCTTGGTTTCCCTGTTTATTTACTGGTTCTTTATCTAAGTTTAAATAAATCCAGATTCCAAATAAAAAGCACCCTTGGGTGCTTTTTAGGACAATCTAAAACAGTTTTAAGCTCTCATTTTAAAATGGTTTAGTTCCTGATTCAGGGCAGCGATAATATCTGCACGGCTAATAATTCCGACCAGACGCTGCTCGCTCACTACCGGGATATAGTTAAAAGAACGTTCCACAAAATAGGGCACCAGATCCTGAATCGGCTGCAATGGCTGCACTGTGACTACCTTGCGGGTCATAATATGTTTGACCTGATGTTCCCAGCTGCTGCGCACATCTGCAGCACGTTTAAACCATTCTACCACCTGATACATGGCCAGCGTTCCCACCAGCTTGCCTTCCGCATTAACCACCGGCAGGCTCATCAGGTTCATCTGCTTAAACTTGTCCAGTGCATGCTGAATATCATCATTGGCATGCAAGGTCACCACGTCTTTGGTCATAATGTCCTGACAAGTAAACTGGTTGACCGCACGGGCATTGGCTCGGTCCTGCGCTTCCAGAATAATCTTTTGCAGGTCATATTCACTAATGTCCAGCAGCTCGGTTTGCTGATCTAGTACTTCCTGAATATCTTGCGGCTGAATAGTGACTTTCTGGGTCGGGGTCGGATCTTTGGAACGGGTATTCAATTGCGCCTGCTGCGGATAACGCTTGCCAATCATTCGATTAAAGACGATCGCAATTACCATCAATAAGATCGAATTCAGCAGCACCGGATAGAAAACGAAAGCATAGCCGAGTTCATGGACCGCATTGCCGCCGAGTACCGCCGTAATGGCGACAGCACCACTGGGTGGATGTAGGGAATCTGTGGTCATCATCAGGATAATGGCCAAGGCCACCGCCAGACTAAAAGCTTCAGTCGGACTGGCAATAAACAAGGCACAGGTCACACCCACTACCGCAGCAATAGTATTACCTACCAGAATATTCCAGGGCTGTGCCAAGGGACTGGCCGGAACTGCAAACAGCAGCACAGATGAGGCCCCCATCGGCGCAATATACCAGGCTTCAAAATCACCCAGAATCCATAAACTCAGTAATGACGATACCGTGAGACCCAGTAGTGCCCCAATACCGCAGAGTAAACGGTCTTTGAGTGGAAGAACTTTAAAATTCGGTTTTAAGGTATTGAGCCAGTCAAGATTGGAATGGAACACGGCGCGCCTGATTTTAATGTTTACAGATTTTGCTCATTATAAAACTAGTCGCTTTAAAGATGTATTCATTTTATATCTTTTAATTACACTTAAATGGATGCTGTTTAAAAAGCCAAGTCTCTCTCCAGGCAACAGTCATCCATCTAGTTCTCTTTTACGGTTCAACTCCTCATAGGATTTTCAATAAGATCATTCATGTCAGGTAATTTTAGCCTCAGCGCCGCTATCGCATTCAGGTTTAATCAGAGGCTCGATTTTAAGCAGCTCGACCTGACCATAATAGGTTGAGAATGCCACATCTCCGGCATCTACCCCGGTGCCAATGCGAATCAGCTCGTCGACTGGAGCTAAACGGGTCGGATCAAACTGCACCCATCCTCCTTCCAGATAGGCTTCAAAAATGGCATGAAAATCAGGTAAAAACTTTTCAATTTCCACATAACCGACTACCATGCGTGCCGGAATTCCTAAAGCACGGCACAGCGCAATGCCTAAATGGGCAAAGTCACGGCATACCCCCGCCCGGTGGATCAGTACATCCGTCGCAGTCGTAAACTGGTCAGAGCAGCCAGAGACATAAAAAATATTGTTATAAATCCACTGTTCGATGGCTTTTACACGCGTATAGCCGGGTGTCATCCAGCCAAATGAGCGTTTCGCCATTTCTAGTAATAAATCTGAATTGCAATAGCGGCTGGCCAGCAAATAAGGTAGTACTTCATCCGGCAGGTCTGGAATTTTGACTTCATTCAGGTTTTGTCTCAGATCAACAGGAATGCACGGCTGACGGGTAACTGTCGCGCTATAATTCAGTTCAAATGCCTCACAAGGCTCGAGTTGCAACCGGATATGACGGTTTTGATGCTGAGCATCCCGAAATTCATGCCATTTGACCGGCATATTCATGGTGAGCTGTTCTTCGAGAATATTCTGATCGGGATGATGGGCGACCTGAACCATAAAAATAAATTCGGTAGGTTGCACAATCTTGTATTTCAAATGACACTGAATTTGGTAAGTGGTCATGAAGTTCCTTATTATTAGGCATTATTATATTGTGTGAAGATTGAACTAATTCTAAGACCGCAATCGTATGAGATCAGTTTAACTTTATCGCGCTTCAGTGAACAGGATGCTATACATCTGATTTATTCCTGATTTTTAGATCTCACCCCATTGCTGATCTAGCATAAAATTGTAGCAAAGCCGCGCAAAATCTGGCATGAATCAAGACCATTTTAATTTTTTCCAAAATATTTTCAGCGTATTAACCCTTTGCCACTCCCTGCTAAAGTCCTTATAATTGAGCGCAATTTTTCTCTAATTTTAAGTGGAAGACCATGAGTCGCGCCATATCGCATATTGATACTTTCCAAGGCTTAATTCTTGCCTTACAAAACTACTGGGCGGAGCAAGGCTGCGTCGTGTTACAGCCTTACGACATGGAAATGGGTGCAGGTACATTCCACACTGCAACTTTCCTACGCGCATTAGGGCCTGAAACTTGGAACGCTGCATACGTTCAACCTTCACGTCGTCCGAAAGATGGTCGTTATGGTGAAAACCCAAACCGTTTGCAACATTACTACCAATTCCAAGTGGTACTTAAGCCAAACCCAGACAACATACAACAGTTGTATCTTGACTCGCTTAAAGCGATCGGAATTGATCCATTGGTACATGACATTCGTTTCGTAGAAGACAACTGGGAATCTCCAACGCTTGGCGCGTGGGGCTTAGGTTGGGAAGTATGGTTAAACGGCATGGAAGTGACTCAGTTCACTTACTTCCAACAAGTCGGTGGTGTTGAGTGCTACCCTGTTACTGGAGAAATCACTTACGGTTTAGAGCGTCTTGCAATGTACTTGCAAGGTGTAGACTCAGTTTACGATTTGGTTTGGACTAAAGGTCAGTTTGGTACAGTGACTTATGGTGATGTATTCCATCAAAATGAAGTTGAACAGTCGACTTATAACTTTGAATACGCACCTGTTGATAAACTGTTTGAACTATTCGACTTCTATGAAACTGAAGCAACACGTTTAATCGAAGCAAAACTTCCACTTCCTGCGTATGAGCAAGTGGTTAAAGCGTCGCATAGCTTTAACTTACTCGATGCGCGTGGCGCGATTTCTGTGACTGAACGTCAGCGTTATATTTTACGTGTACGTACATTGGCGCGTTCAATTGCAAATGCTTATGTGGCTGCACGTGCGGAACTTGGTTTCCCAATGGCAGAACCAGCTCTACGTGATGAAGTATTGGCACAGTTAAAGGCACAAGTTGAAGCAGAAGCAAAATCTGAGGAGAGCAAATAATGTCTAAACATACCGTTTTGTTCGAATTAGGTTGTGAAGAACTTCCACCAAAAAGCCTTAAAAAATTACGTGATGCACTACAAGCAGAAACCGTTAAAGGCTTAAAAGATGCAGGCTTAGCGTTTGATTCTATCGAAGCTTATGCTGCACCACGTCGTCTTGCACTTAAAATCATCAATGTTGATGCTGCACAAGCAGACACACAAAAACGTTTTGATGGCCCTGCAAAACAAGCTGCCTTTGATGCGGAAGGCAACCCAACTAAAGCTTTAGAAGGCTTTATGCGTGGTCAAGGCATCACCGTAGATCAAATCTCTACTTTCCAAGCGGGTAAAGTTGAAAAAGTTTGCTACTTAAAAGATGTAAAAGGTCAAAGTCTTGATGCACTTTTACCGCAAATTTTACAAGCAGCTTTAGACAACCTACCAATTGCAAAACGTATGCGTTCTGCGGCAAGCCGTACCGAATTTGTACGTCCTGTTAAATGGGTTGTTCTGTTAAAAGACAACGACGTTGTTGATGCAACGATTCAAGATCACAAAGCTGGTAACGTGACATTCGGTCACCGTTTCCATGCACCTGAAGCAATTACTTTAACGCATGCTGATGAATATTTAGCGAAGTTAAAAGCGGCTTACGTTGTTGCCTCTTTTGAAGAGCGTCAAGCGATCATCGACCAACAAGTAAAAGCGTTGGCGGATGAAGTGAATGCGATTGCGATTGTGCCTGCAGATTTACGTGACGAAGTAACAGCATTGGTTGAATGGCCTGTTGCGCTTCGTGCAAGCTTCGAAGAACGCTTCCTTGCTGTTCCTCAAGAAGCATTGATCACGACCATGCAGGACAACCAAAAGTACTTCTGCTTAGTGAATGCTGACAATAAGCTTCAACCATACTTCATTACTGTCTCAAATATTGAGTCGAAAGACCCGACACAAATTATTGAAGGTAACGAGAAGGTTGTTCGTCCACGTTTGTCTGATGCTGAATTCTTCTTCTTACAAGACCAAAAACAACCGCTTGCTTCTCGTAAAGAGAAACTTGCGAACATGGTCTTCCAAGCAGAATTGGGTACGCTTTGGAACAAGTCTGAACGTATTGCAAAACTCGCTGTAGCACTCGCGCCTATCACTGGTGCAAAAGCGGAAGACGCTGAAAAAGCTGCACTTCTTGCAAAATGTGACTTAACCTCTGAACTCGTGGGTGAATTCCCTGAACTTCAAGGGATTGCAGGCACTTACTACGCACGTCTTGAAGGCGAAAATGATGAAGTGGCTGAGTCTTTAGGTGAGCAGTATTTACCTAAATTTGCAGGTGACGTTTTACCGAAAACCAAAACAGGTACAACGATTGCCCTTGCTGACCGTTTAGATACGCTCACAGGTATTTTTGGTATTGGTCAAGCGCCGACAGGCTCTAAAGACCCGTTTGCACTACGTCGTTCTGCAATTGGTATCTTACGTCTAGTGACTGAAAACGAGCTTGATGTATCGATTGAACAATTGATCACGCTGGCGCTAAACGCTTATGGCGATGTGATCAAAGATCATGACAAGACTTTAAAAGATGCTATTGCGTTCTTGGAAGGTCGTTATCGTGCCAAATATGAAGACCAAGGCGTTGCGGTTGATGTGATTCAAGCGGTTCAAGCCTTGTCACCAAAATCACCACTTGATTTTGATAAGCGTGTTAATGCGGTCAATCATTTCCGTGATTTACCTGAAGCTGCGGCTTTGGCTGCTGCGAATAAACGTGTGGCAAATATTCTTGCGAAGGAAGCTGCACCGACAGGTGAGATTATAGAATCTAAATTAGTTGAAGATGCGGAAAAAGCACTCTATGCAGAGATTCAAAATCTTCTTCCTGTGGTTCAACCGCTTTTGGATGCCAAAGATTATACGACTGCGTTATCTAAGCTTGCAGCATTACGTGCGCCAATTGATGCCTTCTTTGATAATGTTATGGTCATGGCGGAAGATGCAGACTTGAAAGCAAATCGTCTGCGTTTGCTTGCTCAGCTTCGTGACTTGTTCACGGAAGTCGCTGATATTTCAGTGTTACAGCACTAAGCTAAATATTTGAAATAGAATAAAAACCCGCTTTTTAGCGGGTTTTTTTATTTATGATGCTAAAAACTCTTCAATAATTGGGAATACTAATTCTTCATATTTATCAAAATTAGTCGGATCATCTATATTTTCATAAACATAATCACAGAATAAATTCTTTTCAAAATCCACAATGGTAGATATAGCACCATAATCACTTTCTTTCTCTTTCGTTGTATAAAAATTTTCTGTAAATAATTCTGCTTTCAATAAATTTTCAGAACCTTTTTTAATTTTTTTATTAAATTCATTGAAAGGAACTTTAGCTTTCATAATATTCCCAACTTTTTGATTTTGTGTTTTTGTATCGCAATCATACAAAAACAAAACTTTTCTAGTAATAGCTTTCTCATTATGCCTTAAAAAATCAAACCCTTTATCTAAGCTACTGTCCCCACCAAATTTAACTTGCCCATCATTTTGGGTAACACCAATTTCATCAACCTCTATATTTTCTAACCACTCAGATTTACCTTTTAATTCAAATGCTTTCTTAAGAAATTTAATATCTGTTTTCCCTTCAACCAAAATTAAAGGTTTTTGTGTTTCTTGAATTTTTTGATGTAAAGTTTCCTCAAATTTTGCTGTTTCTTTATAAAACTTAAATGACTCATCAAACTCACCAAATCTTTCAGATGTAATATTCATTCCTGATGGTAGATCTACTAACTGAATATTTTCAGCTCCAAACTCTTTCTCCATTCCTAGAACAAAAAGAGGAGAGTGTGAAGTCATAATAAATTGAACTTTAGGAAATAATTTTATTAACTTAGGTAAAATTTCACTCTGATGTTTAGTGTGCAAATGAGCGTCAACTTCATCGACCACTACTATCCCCTCAACCTGTTCTATTCTGATACTATTATTCAAATCTTTCCTATCCGCATGCCGAACAATAGTAATAAATAAATTAAGTAAAATTAATTGACCTGTAGATAATTGCTCTAGTGTGGGAATTAGTAGTCCATTTTTATTATGTAACGACAATCTAGACTGAGACTCATTTCTAAAACCTGTCTTTAAATACAACTCATCATTATCTAAAATTATTTGAAAGATTCGATTCATATTTCTATATGAATTATTTATAGCATGCTTATTTTGTATTAGTAAATTTTTTTCATTTACATCAATAATATGATCTAATTCAGCAGGTAAAATTGCCGAGTCTAAAATGACATCAAGCATCCATTGAATATTTTTCTGAAAAGTATCTATACACATTATTTCTTTATGCAATCGTCCCCCATATTTACCTTCAATATTAAAAATTTCTTGAGTTTGTGCCCTTAAATTCAACCAATGTGGAATAATCTTGCGAAAGCTTGGAAAAAAAGCAATGGTATTTGAAAATAAATTATTGCAATCTTCCTTTGAAGCTAGAAGCTTTTTATCACTCGCAATCCCGCCTTTAATCCCATTAATTTTATTGCCATATAAATTTAAAAGATTTTGTACTTCTTCAATTGTTCCTACTTTCTCACAGTAATGTATTTCCTTATTGTCTTTACTATTAATAAATCTGAGATATGCCGCTGCACTTTGACTATTTGCTTTAGTATTGATGTCTAAACCTGAAATTACTCTAAAATAGGGGGTACTCGTACTTTCTGTATTAGCAACAATATCGCTAAATTCTTGTTTAGCTATTTCAAAAAATGCATCTGCGATATAGGAGAGAGTATAAGTTTTTCCAGAACCATTTTTTCCTACCAATATTACCGGTTTTGGGTTTAAATTTTCTTGAACATCAAACTCAATATCCAATTTCTCTAGTGGCCCTATGTTTCTAATATGGAGATTTTTTAAATACATTTTTCTCTAAAACCCATGATTTATTTACATTTATTATTTTGTAACATAGCTTCAACAATATTAAAATCGCTATTAATACTTTTAGATATAAATCAGATCTATGAACAAAATTATTTCGTGCCCTGTTTTCATAATACTACTTAGCGCTTGCTCAACTGCTCCATCAAATCCAAACGCCCCTATCGTTTTAGAACAACATAAAAACATTGCTGTAGAGCCTAAAACCAAGCGCAACTCAGCACGCCTTATTAAGCAAAGCAATAACTGCCTCATCGAATTTACAGGCAACTTTGAAACAGGTAAAGCCACTGAATACTGGTTCTTCCAAGGGGAGCAACTGATTTCAGCCCATTCAAATTTAGATGCCGATGTGGAGAACAAACAAACCGTATTTGATATTCAAGATTCGGTGAAACAAGCCAATTTCAACGCGCTGAAAAACCACTTTAAAGCGCAAAACCTTCAACAATGTGAACATTTCTAAGGCTCTAAAACACCATTCATCTGATCATTCGTAAACTACAACAGCACAATTGGCTAAAACCGACTGTGCTTTTTTAATTGGAATGAAGCTACTTCATGATTTCTTAATCACAGTACCTAATTGGCATAAATGCTCATAATTTATAATTTTCTTTAGAAATCAGATAAAAGAAATATCTTCTAAATTATGATTAATTTATATACAGTTGTATTTTTTAAACTGACCCAATCAATATTTTTTTATATTAAAAATAAAATACTTAATCAAAACATCATTGCCAATCCGACAAACAGCAAGGCCCCAACTTGTTAGTTAAACTAAACAGTGATACAACATCAAAGCCTGATCTGAATTATCTTTTTTGATCAGATTAGGAGACATAAAAATAAAATGAATGGAACGATTTTGCTTTATGCATATTTCATTCTTCACTCAAGCACTACTAAAAAAATGAAAAACAAAAAGGAATTATGTAATGAAGTTGCTAAATTCTTTCTATGCTGCTGTTGGCATCGGTGTCACGATACTTGCGACCACCATTGGCATAGCAAATAAAACAATTAATCCAACTCCAAATGTGACACCAGACTTAAGCTATTTAATTCCTCAACCCGACCCGGTGACCTCCCCAGATGTCACACTCCCAGGTACTCCCGTTGCATTAAAAAACACCCGACTCGGAACTAGACAATCTCCGAGTCAACCTCAAGTCCCATTACTTTCCAATGCCAATGCTCAATGGCAATTGTATGATCGACCTGCTGAATATCCTAAGTCGGTGACCTTACCAGCACAGTGGATTACCATGCGTGATGGAACGCGAATCGCCACTTATGTCACGCTCCCTGCGGATGAGTCAGGTCGTCCTATCAATGCAAAATTCCCTGTGATTGTTATTCAAACTGCCTATAGCGCAGGGGTTGCAGGTAAGGTTTCAGCAATAGCAGGTGGTGCAGACCCTGAAATGGTGAAACGTGGCTACGCAACAGTCGTTGCAGATGTTCGTGGAACAGGTAACTCTACGGGCAAGTGGGAAGCTTTTGGCAAAGTCGAACAACAAGATGCTTATGAAATTATTGACTGGTCAAGTAAACAAAGCTTCTCTGATGGAAATGTCGGCTTATATGGCGTTTCTTATTTAGGAATCACGGCGATGCTGGGTGCAGCGACACAACATCCAGCAATCAAGGCAGCGTTCCCAATCGTACCTATGGGTGATGCGTACCGTGATATTCTTTTCAATGGTGGACAGCTAAATACTAACTTCATTCCACTTTGGATGAGTTTGATTACACTGTTGAGTACTTTACCGATTGATACCTTGGTTCAAGACCCGATTACTGGAAAACTTACCGCACTCGATAAAATTATTAACAGTACAGAGTTCCAAATACCGCTTTTTGCCAATGCTCTAAAAGGCAAAGCTGATGCATTTGATAATGACTTTTGGCAAGAAAGATCGCTGTTAGAACAAGCCAATAATATTAAAGTTCCGACTTTTATTGTCGGGGGAACACGTGATTTGTTCCAACGCAGTGAACCGCTTTGGCATGAAGCATTAAAAGGTCATACCACAGTAAAAACCTTTATTGGACCTTGGGCACACATTCAAGCCGCACAACTTTTCCCAAGTTTGCCTAAAGGTAATGTACCGCGTTTAGACAAAATACAACTTCAATGGTTTGATCAATATTTAAAAGGCATCAACACTGGCGCTGAAACTCTACCTAATGTCACACAATGGGTGCACGGTTATGAAGATTATGTCGTCAGTACAGATTGGCCGCATGTAGCATTAGAACCTGATCGTTTATTCTTAAATACACGTGGAAATCTTGCAAAAGATCGACCAACGTCAAGCTCTGGTGAAAACTACTTATTACAAGCGCCAACTTTCGGTTTATGCTCAAGTACTGTTGAACAAGTTCTCATTGGTGCAACGTCTATCCTACCGTTCCCATGTCTGGAAAATAGCAACTTGGCAAATATTCCTGCGTCGGTCTTTAACTCAGTACCTTTAACTGAAGACTATTATTTAAATGGACCGATACAAGCTGACTTGTGGATTTCATCCAGCTCTAAAGACAGTGGTTTAGTCGTACGTGTATCCGATGTGGACCCAAGAACGGGCAATGCTAAAACATTAAGCACGGGTATTATCACAGCGTCCATGCGTAAAGTTGACGAATCACGTTCTCGTTATATCAAAGGACAAATGATTCAACCTTGGCATACATTTAAAGCATCGGATATTCAGCCTTTAGACAAAAACAAGCCAGTCTTGGTCAATGTTGAGATTCCAGCAACTGCTGCGCTTATTCCTAAAGGACATCGTATTCAAATTTCGGTGGTTTCCAGTGATGTATGGAAAGGCGTTGCCCCATTACCAAGTTTAACTTCATCGCTTTTGGGATCGATTTCGATCTATTCGAATTCACAATACCCATCAAGCGTGGTTTTACCAAAAGTCCCGACTCAATATCTGAAGCATTAATTTTTAGATTTCTTATAAACAGCGTCTGAGCATGAATCCATGCTCAGACTTTTTTTATGTTGAATATATTGGTTTGATCAACACCTGTCTTAGAATCGGAGGATAAACTTTACTTTTAATTTTGTTGTCCACGATCCAATGCACACAATGTAGTGTTGTATCCTAAAAGCCTTTAAGCGATGCAAGATGAATAAAAATTGTAGCTTTAATCATTAAAACTGCCGAAGCACAACGTTACAGATACATTTCAACATTGAAACAGCCCCATCGCTCATGTAGTTTGCTTGGAAACTGATAAAAAATTCAAAAGTTTTGTACAGATGAGGCGATTGAGTCACAGCGCCACCCATACAGAACCGAGAAGAGGATCCTTCATGAACATAATGAAAACGATGCTGGTAAGTTGTATTACGCTATACTCAGCAACTACATTTGCTCAAGACTCTACTTTAACGGGCAACAATCCTGCTTACGGTGACAATCCAAATTTAGCCAAAGTACTTGCAGTCAAAGCACAAGAGACTTTGCAAAATACAGCCAACACCGTTGATGATGCGACCAAGCGTGGTATTGCTAAAATCAAACCATCCGTCGATTCAGCTTGGCAAAACACCAAAGAATTCACCAATGAAAAAGCGGTTGCATTACGTGACGGTGCTCGTCAAGGCGTAGATACAGCTGTTAAATCTGTGCAGCATGCTAAACAGAACCTCGTCGGTGCAGGTGGTGTTCCCATCGAAAGAGGCAGTTTGAGTCAACCCAACCCAACGACAGCACCTGCTGTCACAGCCTCCCCGGCTCCAACTACTGCATCGGTCGCTTTACCCGTTCAAGAAAATTCAGTTAACCTTGAAACTGCGCAATCAGCCAACACTACGCTAGCAAGTCAAAATCAAGCACCTGAAGCAGAACCGACCATTCAGCGTCAAAGTGTTGCTTTACCTAATAGTGGAGCTACCACCTCTAGTCCAGCTGTAGATGACAATGATGCAGGTGTCCCACGTTAAACCATGTCGTTTTATTCAAACCTAAGTGGAGTTTATTTATTAGGTTGAGTTTATTTATATCTCTTCAAGAAAAAAGGTGCTTCTCACAGTACCTTTTTTTATCGCTTAACTTCAGTTGACTTGACGGATCGGCTGACCCGCTTTAAATGCAGCTGCGTTTTCCTGTACTTGTTGCACAATGCGTTGACGTGCTTCAACGCTTCCCCATGCGCTGTGTGGTGTAATAATGAGATTAGGGATATCCGAATTCAATAACACATTGCCTTGCTGAGGCGGTTCTATACTCAATACATCAGTCGCTGCCCCTGCGATTCTCCGATTTATTAGTGCTTCCGCCAATGCTTGTTCATTCACAATGCCACCACGGGCACAATTAATTAAATATGCACTTTCTTTCATTAGACTGAATGCTTCTGCATCAATTAAGTCGCGTGTTGTTTCAGTTAATGGACAATGTAAGCTAATAAAGTCTGATTGACGCAGCAAGCTTTCTAAACTGACACGATCAGCGGCTGCAGGTCGTCCTGGTAAATGAGCCACAATCACCTTCATACCAAAGGCTTCAGCCAATTTCGCTACTGCTTGACCAAGTTCACCATAGCCCAAAATCCCTAAGGTCTTACCATTCAATTCAGCAATGGGGAAATCTAATAAACAGAATTGTGATGCTTTATTCCATTCACCCGCACGAACTGCACGATCATATTGAATAAAAGACGTTGCCAAGTTGAGCATCAACATCATGGTATGTTGAGCTACAGCGGCAGTACCATATGCCTGACAGTTACATACCACAATGTTTTGAGCTTTTGCTTGGATTAAATCGACATTATTGGTGCCTGTGGCCGAAATTAAAATTAATTTAAGCTGCGGTCGTTTTTGCATCATGTCTGCCGTAATCACCACTTTATTGGTCACCACCACATCTACATCCGCAATGCGTTCAAGCACTTGATCTGGATCAGTGCGCTCAAAGAATGTTACCTCATCAAAGACTTGATACCACCCCGAAAAATCTAAATCATTCTGATCGAGAGAGAATTGATCCAAAAAAACAGCTTTCACGTTGAACCTCAGCAATATTTATCTGCATTTCGACTGCAAGATTTTCATGATAATTCAACTGATTGTAAGCTTAATTGTAAGTCAACAATAGTTGATTTGACTGGTTTTTTGTCTCAGATTGCGTCGTTGCTGCACGCTGTGCTTTTAGGGAAAATTGATCTTCTTTCAGCGCATTTAAATATGCCGTTGCCAAACGATACGCCTCCTCACAAATACGTTCAGAAATCCGATCTTCTGTGTAATAACCATGTTTCATACAAGTAAAGATCATTTCAATAATGATCAACATACTGTCAGGTTGTTGCGGTAAATAATCATCTACCCGAATTGCTTTAAGTGCATCTCTTAAATCTTGACTGAACTGTTTGAGTTCCATTTGATGACGTAAATACACTTGTCGGTTCAGTGGACCTGACAATATTAATAATCGTGCCACAGCAGATTCATTATAAAACTTGGCAGTGGTTTCAATCACAGCTGCAGCCACCATTCGACCATAAGCCGCCATACTTTCGTGCGGATGTTCGCGTATGACGTTTAAACCAGCTTCCTTGAGCAAGCTTACTAGTTTCTGCAAATGCAACTGTGCCATATGATGCAACAGATCATATTTTGTCGGAAAGAACTGATAAATACTCGCTCTTGGAATGTTTGAAGCATTGGCAATTTCAGGAATTGAAATTGACTCTAAGCCCATTTTAACTAAAAGTTTTTCAGCGGTTTGAATCACCTGCATAACACGACGATGTGTACGCGATTGTTTTGGAGGATTCATTCCTGTTTCAGTTTTTGCAATTTTCTTTTTATTCATTTGTCCCACCTAAATTCCATTTATATGGGTTTTTTTGTGCTCAAGTAGACACGTGAAAGATGCATGAATATTCCGATATTCATGAATACATCATCATTTGAATCATTCAAATTCGTTATATATTGCCTGATCTTAGCAACGAAACAGAGTCATTCCGTCGCTTTCGTTACAAAATAAACACGGGTAAATTTTAAACAATATCACTTTTTATGACAGATTGAGACCTATCACACACTCTATCTTTTTTACTTAAAGATAAAAAAAGCGCCGAAGCGCTTTGATCAATAACTATGAAAAATTCAGCCTTACTCCACTGAAAATTTTTCTGCTTCACCAACAGTATCTGATTCAAAAATACAGTTTCCTAACTCATCGCAGTGCATATAGAGATGCTTATAACTGATGCTAAAGAAACCTTCGCCCTTTTTCACAATCAAAGGGCTCATATCCGCACTGAGCGCATCATCCATTTTGATCAATTTGGTGACACGGCGATCATTCATACAAATGAGATAGTGCTGTTTTTTAATTTCAATCTGGGCCAATCCAGTACTTTCTACATGTAATGGAATAATATATTTACCATTAATATCAATCACATGTTGTTCATAGCTTTCTAGTTTTTGGGTGATCACGTTAAAGACCAACACTTTGCCAAAGCTGTCATGAAGTTGTGTTTTATTTTCAAACGGCAAATGAATCGAAATACCGAGCTTTTGTAGATCTTGCTCATCAACTCGTTTATTGGTCAGCAAAATACGGGTAATCGTCTGTTTAAGACTGGCATCAAAAAAGCTACTGTCTAGTTGTAGATCGATGGTTTTTAAAATATTACCTAATGCTTCATTGTGGGTGCCAAGCAGATGTGCGATCACGCTTCGATAGTAAAATTTACTGTTCTTTTTAACTGCTCGAATCTGGCGATAAAAGTAGGTTGCATCAAATTCATGTTCAATAAAATCATGCAATAACGCAGAATTTGCTAATACAGCAACCGCATCATGGCCTGTATAAGGTAAATGTAGTGTATTGAGTTGAGGAATAAGTGGCTTAATCTTTTCATAGTGCTCGCGATCCAGATCAAAGTAAGGATCATAAACCACGATATATTCTGCATCGGACGCAATATCTGTCGCGTCAATTTGCATGTCAGCATTGACGTTAGGATCGTAAAAATCAGTATAACGGCGGTCTTCGATTTCAGCAGGATTAATTGAATATTGTGGCACCATAGAGACCACACGTGCTGCGCCTAATCGCTTACTGTACTTAATCGCTGCGTAGCCGCCCATAGAACCACCATAAGCCACGACACGCTGAAATTGATTCAACAAAGGTGATATTTGCTCGATTAAAGCGTGCATGCTCTGTGATGGGAACCATGACTTTTGTTTTGGCATGATACCTATGACATTGTAGTCATATTTGGCTAAGGATTTTTCAGCATTAATGGCATTGCCTTTGGCACGACTGATCAAGTCACCAAAAGAGAGAACCAATGTTTCTGTTGTTCCTTTTAAATAAATTGCTCTGATGTGTTCGTCTTCAAATACTATTTGCTTATCCATTGCAATTCCAAAAAAGGGTTCTCATCATCTGGTTTGCAAAATGAATCAATCGTTCACTTGCTTACATCACATTGTCGGTGTCATATTTTATAGATACTGTTCAGATTAAAAAGCGCAAAATATGACACATTCACTTCATCCTGCTGCTGAAAATGGGTTTAGTTCTGCGGCTGAACTTTATCAACAAGTCCGACCAAATTATCCACAGGCTATCGTCACGTGGTTGAAAGATGAATTGAATCTTCATCCTGATGCAGTTGCGATTGACTTAGGTTCAGGGACAGGAAAATTCCTGCACTATCTAAAACAAGTCACCTCGAACATAATCGCCGTTGAACCGATTCCAGCAATGCTCGAACAATTGAAAATAGTACATCCTGAGGTGAAGACACTACAAGCATCAAGCCATCAAATTGCGCAATCAACGCATAGTGTTGATGCTATTTTATGCGCACAGTCATTTCATTGGTTTGCTGAACGCCAAACATTGCAAGAAATGCATCGCCTTCTTAAACCTCAAGGACATTTAGGTCTAGTCTGGAACCAACGAGATATCTCAGTGGATTGGGTCAAAGCATTGGCAGATTACATCGCACCTTTTGAGTCCGATACGCCACGCTTTCATAGCAACCAATGGCAAAATGTATTTCAGCAGCAAGAATTATTTGAATTCCAAAGTTTAAGCACCTTCACTCAGCATCAAGTCGGCAGTGTTGAACAGGTCATCAGCAAACGACTCTTATCTACCAGTTTTATTGCGGCAATGTCAGCGGCAGACCAAGCAAAAATGAAGACAGCATTTGAATCGATCGTATTTGAACATACGGGACTCATGCCCCATGATGAGGTTTCCTTTCCTTATATCACTTATGCCTATCACTATCGTGCGCGATAAACTAAACTTAATCTCGATCATTCATTAAAAAAACCAACAGAGGATTGACTCTCATGACGGCAAATCTTCACCCTATTCGACTTTCGATATTTGCACTCTGCCTGAATATACCTTTCATGCTCATTGGATGCCAAAAAACAGAACAAAACCCTCAGACCGAACAAAAAGAATCCGTTGATCCATCCGTTGAATTGAAAACACAGATCGAAGCTCAGCCGATCAAATCGTTTGAATCTACTCCAAATGACGCACATGACGTTGCTTTGCTGAATCAATATGAGCAAAGTTTTGAGCAATTAAGTGATGAGCTAGACGCAGAACTTCAGCAATTAAAAGCAGATGGCAATTTAAATGCGGATATGGAGTTTCAGCGTAAACGAGATCTCATTCAGTCCTCCCTCAATATGTTGAAAGAATTAGATCTTAAGACGGAACAAGGTAGATATATTCAAGGCTTATTTTATCAATACTGGGAAAATCAGATTGAGGTCTATCAAGAGCTCGAACAGTCTCCCGAAGATGAGCTTCGAAATCCTAAAGATGCAATTCGAAATATGAGTGATTATTATACTGCGAAAGCCCAACTCCAACATTGGAGTCAAAATACTAGTGTCACGAAAGAACAATAGCGTACATAGTAAAAGTACAGCACAATTTTAGAAACAGTCTTCTGCCTGCTTAAGAAATACGTACTCGACATTGCCACGATGTTGGGGCATCTGTTTGAGTACGGTCTTGAGCAACTTCCCAAGGTCGCACATACGCCAATTCAATGAGTTCCTGACCAGGCTTTAGCGCAGTCAGCTTCACTGTCTTTTCACCTCCAACGCCTACCATCGCTTTTGATTTTTCAGTCGCCAAATATTGTTCTTCAACTTTAAAGAGATGAAGCGGTTGCATAATTTGCCATTGATAACCCGTACTTGGATTTTCTGCTGCATTAAATTCTAAGGTTTCACCCACTTTCATCACCAATAGTGCAGGACAATTTTGCTGATCAGTATAGTGATGGGACTCCGCTTGCACTTCAGAGACTGGATTTTGACATGAGGCAAGACTACTCCCGAGTACGCCAATACATAAACTTATCCAAAAGGATGTCTTGCCAACGCTCATGATCCACACTCTCTCATTTCTCTAATGATGAAGACTTTGAGCTGAAAGTCATTTCAAACTCATCAATCTCAAATCCTGTTTAAATATTGCGCTTTTCTAACCATTCAATTGATTCGACGCGAATTAATTTGCATGCACCATCGCCGATACCATTCCAATCCAAAGCTGACTTCCACACCAAATCTTTGGCATTAATTTGCACCAATTCCCCTTCTAAGCGCACCAGATCACCGCGTTGAACTTTCTTAATCTCTTTCGCAATTTCTGGATTAGCCGGGATAATGTGCATGTTACTCACCAACTGTGTTGCTAAGCGTGGGTGAATCGGTGGTTTTGCCATTTTCCAATTTAAGTAGCGGTCATACTGATTAATCGAAATTTGTCGTGCAATTTCAGGTTCTGTGAAAATACCGCGGGTCACGGCATAGTCGATGGGTGAAAATTGGGCTTGCGGATCATCGGTATATTCTTTTGAACCAAGAATACGAAATTCCCCTTCAAAAGGTTCCAGTACCGAAATTTTTTGATCTGCCGAAGCTGGGGGCAAACCATTGGCAATATTAAAGTCGCTCGACTTCACACTGGCAGAGCTATAAGCCGAAACACCACCAAGGGCGATACATAATGCGAGAACTAACTTTTTCAACAGACATCCATCCTTCTTGCTAAGTATCAAAAACAACCCAACCGCAGCACATACATCTACTATGGACAACATCCGACTGAATTGTATTTAACCTACATCTATATGATCTATCTTAGAACTTCATTCTGAAAAGGAAATTGATGAACAGTAACAATCTATCGTGATTTAGTCACAATTTTGTCTACTGTTAAAAGTGTATTCAACGTGTAAAATAATCAAATAATGGAAGATGTTAAGAACAAAAATGATCTACAAATTTTATCAGCAACGAGTATTCCCTCATATTCTGAATCAAGTCATGCAGTTACCAAGTATGATGGATAGCAGACGCCGTCTTCTGCTTCCGATTCAAGGTGAGGTATTAGAAATTGGTTTTGGTACAGGAATTAACCTGCCATTTTATCAAGCTGTGGACAGTCTCTATGCGCTTGAACCGAGTTTAGATGTATACAAATTAGCTGAACAGCGTATTCAAGATGCACCGTTCCATGTGGAACATGTTCATGCTAAAGCGGAAAATTTACCTTTTGAAGATCAATCTATTCAACATGTCGTCAGTACATGGACATTGTGTAGTGTGAGTCATGTTCAACAAGTTCTACATGAAATTAAACGTGTATTACGCATCGGTGGCACTTTGCATTTGGTTGAACATGTCGCTTACGATGCACAACAGCAAAAGAGTTTAAAGCGTCTTCAAGATCTTTTAACGCCAGTACAGAAAGTGATTGCTGATGGTTGTCATTTGAACAGAAATATCGAGCAAGCACTGCTTGATGCTGGCTTTGAGATTTCTGAACTCGATTATTTCGAAGCAGAAGAAGTGCCCAAAGTAGGCCGTCGCATGATGCTTGCTCGAGCGACTAAAACCAACTGATCACTTCTAAGTAGTGGATTATTGATCCAAGCTAGTCTTGAAAGTCGATACGGATCGTCTCAAAACGCACACGCCCTTCGGCAATTGCATTCGCAATTGCCATCTGACCTTTGGTGAGCCGTGCTCCACCACTTTTAATATCAATCAATACAACTTCAATATCTTCTGCTGCGCCATCACCATCACGGAAATCTGTATATCCATCAAATACCACATAGTCGACAGGATCACCTAAGAATTTAGCATCACTGGGTAAATATTGAAATTCTGGCATAATCGGTGCTAATTGTTCAGCCATTTTACCTTTCAACACCGCACGACTGGTATTTACACTGCGTTTTTGAGCAGCAGCTAATGCGTGTTGATGCTCAAGTTCAAGCTCTGCAATATATTGTTCATATTCTGCTTTGATACGGCCATTGCGGGTTGAGCTCAACATCATTGTGGTGATTACCACGCCAATACAGGCGCCTATTAATATTGCCATCCAAATGGACATTGACGTTCTCTATGACTTGTTATGCGGACAATTTAAACAAGAACTAAACTTTTGTCATGTATGCGCGTTTTGGCTGATTTTAATGCTAAGCTAAGATTAGACCTTATTTGAAGCATGTATAATTTTAAACTCATGAAAACGATACTGATTGCCAACCAAAAAGGTGGCTGTGGAAAAACAATTTCTGCGATTACGCTGGCGACAGCACTCGCACAGAAAGGTTATAAAGTCGCATTGGCGGATGCGGACAATCAAAAATCTGCATTGCAATGGTTAAAACAGCGCCCAGAATCAGCAACGCACATTCAAAGTTTAGATTGGCGCCATGAAAAATCGATTGGTGATGCACCGAAGAATCTTGATTATCTGATTATTGATGCTCCAGGCGCATTAACAGGTGAACACGCTGAACAATTAATTGCAGAATGTCATGCAGTGGTCACACCTCTGCAACCTTCTTTTTTTGATATCGACAGCACGCGTCGCTTCTTAAAACACATCCATGACATTAAACGTATTCGGAAAGGTAAAGTTCAAGTTCATTTGGTGGCAAATCGTGTCAAACCAAATAGTCAGAGTGCTAAAGAGATTCAACAGTTCTTTGCCAAGATTGATCAACAACCTGTTGCTTGGATTTCTGAACGAACAGCTTATGGTCAATTGGCGATGCAGGGTCTCAACATTTTTGATAAAAATCAAAAAACTTATTTATCAATACAACAACAATGGCAACCCTTGTTAGATGTTTTAATTGATGATCCAAGTGATTGGTTCTAAATAAAGAATACAGATTGTCATCGCACTTTTTTTTCATTTTCATATATGATGTTAAATGCATACTCGAAATGAATCAGATGTGCGGCAGATAAGTTTGAAAATCAAGAATATAGATCAGAGACTTTAGTGCAAGATTTTAATCCAACTTTACAGCGTGTACTTTTATTTGGCTTGTTTTTTATTCTGCTTTATTTGGGATATGACATTGTCAAATACTTTATCGTACCTGTGTTATGGGCTTGTATTATCGCCTATATGACTTGGCCTTTATACAAACGTATTCTCGCTTGGTGTGGTAATCGACCTACATTGGGTGCGTCTGTTATGACGTTCTTATTGGCACTCGTTGTCGGTTTACCGTTCACCTTTGCTATCTTCTTACTTCAACATGAAGGCCGAAACTTATTCTTTGATTTACAGCGCCAACTGGCTTCTGGTCATATCACCGTTCCTGACGTGATACGTGAGTTACCCATTGTAGGTAAAGAAGTTTCTCGAATTGTACGTGACATCAATGCCGACCCAAATGCACTTTTCAGTAATATTAGTGTATGGATTCAAGGACATCTAAATTACGGTAAATTCGTGATTAGCGAAATTACCAAAAATTTAGTCAAACTTGGTTTTGCCATGCTCTCTCTATTTTTCTTTTACCGTGATGGACAAACGATTGTTCAACAGGTCAGTAAAGCGATGGAGAAAGTCATTGGTCCACGTATCCAACATTATATCGACACGATCTCTGAAACAACGCGTGCAGTAGTATATGGTGTTGGTTTGACTGCCGTTGCACAGTCGATATTGGCAGGAATCAGTTATTACGTTGCTGGTGTTCCAAATCCAATGCTTTTAACCATTATGACCTTTATCATGGCGCTGATTCCTTTTGGCCCTCCAGTGGCATATGGTGCTGTTTCACTGTGGTTATTTTCACAAGGTCAGACCGTTGAGGCAATTGGTGTAATGGCTTGGGGCGTTTGTGTGGTGAGTACAGCCGACAATGTCATTCGTCCTTTGGTCATTTCAGGTGCTACTCAAATTCCGTTCTTATTGATCATGTTTGGTGTATTGGGTGGTTTAGCGAGCTTTGGTTTAGTTGGACTCTTTATTGGTCCTGTAATTCTCGCCATTCTTTTAGCCATTTGGCGTGAATGGTTACATGAAACACTGGAACCAGAACCCGTGCCTAAAGCTACGATGGCCTACGATCAAGACAATGAAACACCACTCTCATAAGTGGTGTTTTATTTTTACTGATAAGAAATCTATACAATCAAATACTTAAATCGTTCTTGTTGCTAAATGCCAAATTTGTTTCAATGCGTTATCACTTACATGGAACAAGGATAGAACAGCATGCAAATGCAATCGAAAGTTTCAGCATTAAAAGTTTCTATGCTCAGTGCATTGCTGAGTTTAGGCTTTATGGGATGTGCAGCAACGCAAAATACATCTGCATCCAAAGAATCCAACTCTAAAATCCAAACCATTCCTGTAAATGCGGTGAGTGCTCAAGGAGTTCATGATCAAATTGGAACGATTAGCTTCCAAGATAGTGACAAAGGTCTTGTGATCACAACGGACTTAACTAAATTATCACCTGGATATCACGGGTTCCATATCCATGAAAAAGGCTCATGTGAACCTGCTGAAAAAGATGGCAAAATGGGTGCTGCGCTTGCCGCTGGTGGACATTACAATCCAAATCAAGCGCCTGGGCATGGTACGCCAAACGATGGTCATCTAGGTGACTTACCTGTATTGAACGTTGACGCGTCAGGCAATGCAAAAACACAAGTGATTGCACCACGTCTTACACTTGCAGATATTCAAGGTCTATCCATCATGGTACATGCAGGTGGTGACAATTATTCAGACCAACCTAAACCACTAGGTGGTGGGGGTGATCGTGTAGCATGTGGTGTTATACGCTAAGCTACACCCAAGACTCATCAAAGGATTAAGCTCTAGCTTAGTCCTTTTTTATTTCGCTGATGATCTATAAAATGTTGTGAGTATCACTTCATATCCATCTTTATAGACATGATTGACATATTAGCTTATTTTTAAATCTACTATCATAAAAAACGATTATTATAAATTATATTTCCCTTAAACAATGCGATCTAGTCCACATAGATTCTAACTTTGCTACAACAACGATTAGGTAAAATAGGATGTCTTCTTTTGTGGGGTTTGAGAATGAATATTAAGTCCTTACGTATTATTGGTTTACTTGAAGGGATTTCATTCCTACTACTGCTTTTTTTTGCCATGCCAATGAAATATATGTTAGATCAGTCTATTTATGTGAAATATATTGGCATGGGACATGGCGTTCTATTTGTGTTGTTTTTAGTCGTATTATTTGTGGTATGCGAGAAGCAAAAGTGGTCTATCAATGTATTTATTCTTGGGCTGATAGCTTCCGTTCTACCCTTTGCCCCTTTTATTTTTGATCGTAAACTCAAACATCTCGAACAAATACAATGATTAAAAAATCCTCCACAAGGAGGATTTTTTTATGCTGAAGTGGCTCTTTCTTGCATGATCTGATGAACAATTTTTCTTGGAGCACTAAACCACAGTGCAATAAGGATAAAACAAGCCAATGCATATACCATCGTGCCGTAAGATTCATACATAATGCGTACAATTTCGATCACAACAAAGAATGCAATCATCATAATCATGCCTACTGCGGCAGCAACAGTTCCTTTAGATACCTCAGATGCATCTAAACTGAAACGATAAAGCACAGAAAAACTGCAGCCCTCACCAAAACTGATTAAGGTCATACCGATAATTAAGCACCATAACAAATAATCCTGCCAAATCGCACCTGCCAAAACAATAAGCGTTCCAACCAACATCAACGGCAATGCAACTAGCACGGTCTTTCCTACCGCATAGCGATCAATGACACGAATCAAGACTATATTTCCAATAATTAAACCACCCAATACAGGCACCTGTGCATAGCCATATTGCATATTGGTCAGACCGAGCTGTTCGACCAAAATTACAGGTGACATAGCGATCCACAAAATCAGTGGAATTGAGACCATGGGTACTGACAAAGCCAAGCCCATAAATTTTTTATTTTTAAAAATGGATTTGAAGTCATCCCATACATAGCTTAATGGTTGCTTAGGAATACTCAAATGCTGCTCAGGCATTTTTGCTTTAAGACCAAACCAACTTAAGGCTGCTAAAAAGGCAATCCCAATGAAACCCCAATGCCAAGACACATGGTCTATCATAAATGCGCCTAGCACAGGACCAAGTAATGGTGCGATCAATGAAATATTCGCCATTAAAGCCATGACTTTAATCGCATCTCTTTCCTCAAAAATTTCTTGGATGGCAGCATAACCCACAGCTGAAATAATGGTCAGCCCAATCCCTTGTAAAAAACGAAATACAAGAAATTGCTCTATAGACTGGGTGAATAAAATGAGCAAACAACAGACCACAAAAAAGAAAACACCTCCAAGGAGTACTTTTTTACGACCTAAGCGATCTGATAACGGACCTAAAAACCACGCCAAACATGCTCCACCCAATAAAAAGAAAGACATGGATGATGGCGCCCACTCACTGCCTACACCAAACTCACGTGTAATCGTAAGCATCGCAGGTTGTACAAGATCATTACAGATATAGACTGAAAATTCGAAGAGCACCAATGCCAAAGGAAACATAATTGTTGCCCGACTTAAGGTTGCTTTACTCACCTTTTGCATGTTTTTTTTCACATGTTTGAATATTTTTTGGAAGCGTAGTTTACGTAAAATGCATCACAATGCCATGACAAAGTTTTGCGTTTTTGTAACCCTGAATTGAGAAAGAAAGTCTGAAAATTAAACGAAAATTTAGCCTTTATTTTAAATCAATTTCTCACCCAAACATTGACATCATTTGGCATCAATTGCATGGCTTTTCAAAAAAGTACCATGCTTCATTTCCTCAATCGCTTCAACAATCTCATCTTGCGTATTCATGACATAAAAACCACGCCCGACTAAAGGTTCATTTAGTGGCTGTCCCATGAGATATAAAATTTTGCTATCAGACAATGTGGTGAATTCAACGTTTTCACCATGACTTGAAAATACTGCCATTCCCTGATCAGTCAGTAATTCATCATCTGTACCAAATTCAACTTTACCACGGCGCATATACATCAGTGTGGTATCCAAATGTCCTGCTGGTAATGTGAGTGTGTGACCTGCTTTTAAATCCAAATCCAAAACCAGCAAAGGACTGTGGACTAATGCTGGTCCTTGCACTTGCATAAAGGCACCAGCAATGACACGCGCAGTACCCGCATCATGAGCTAAATCTACAACTGGGATGTTAGATTTAAGTAAGCTTTGATAACGCGGATTCGATTTTTTTGCAGTTGCTGGCAAATTCACCCACAGCTGAATCATTTCAAATCGTCCACCCTCTCGGGAAAATGACTCACTAAATTTTTCTTTATGAATAATGCCTGATGCAGCAGTCATCCACTGTACATCACCTTTCTGAATAACACCTCCACCACCTTGCGAATCCCAATGCTCTAACTCACCTTCATACACAAAAGTGACTGTCTCAAAACCACGGTGCGGATGCTCTTCAACACCTTTACGCAGTTGAGAGGGTTTCAACATACCGGGACCAATATGATCGAGAAGTAAAAATGGGGATACTGTATTTCCGAGTTCATAGTGTGAAAAAACAGACACGACCGGATTAAAGTCTCCAACTGAAAAATGACTGTCGTTACGATGGATAAAAGCGAGTGTTTTCATTTTTTATCTTATTTATTGAATAACTTTAGTTTAATGGGGTTTTAGATTTCCCTCTACGTTAATTTTATGATGCTTTCAGTTGTGTTTTATCAATTGAAATATTTTTGTCATCAAAATTTGATGCAATTTGAAACATATAAAATGTTAGAAATCATCTAATCTGAACATTCACCACTGATCAATATGAAACTTTTAATTACTTAATGTTCATGTGGATTAATTCCACAAAGCAAAGGATCTGCAGACTCGATAAAACACTTGTTTTGTCGATGTAATCTCTCAGTGCACCTTGAGCTTTTAGAACTATGTCAAAATGCTACATACCAATTAAAAATCGCTGGCGACATCATCATGAAGCTTCGATTCTATCTCTCGTCGGTGGTTGGCTAAATACCGTTGGATTTATTTCATTATTTGGCATTTATACCAATCATGTTACTGGCTATATCGTGACTGCAGGCAAAGAAACGATCCTGGGAGGATTAGGACTGTGGGCTCTTTTTATTGGCATTTTCGTATTTACGATTGGTATTACCGCATGGTGTGAACAACGTTGGAAAGACAAATATCCGAACATCTTACTTGGGTTCTTTATTGCAGAGACAATACTGTTAACGCTCTTCATGCTGGCGGGACTTAATTTCAGCCCGTTTTATACTTTGGCTGAATTTGGCGCAATACTTACCGCAACATTGGGCATTGCTGCAATGGGAATTCGAAATGCCATTATCCGAACATTACTATCTACAATGGCTACCTCAACCTTAATGACGGGCAATCTTGCTCAACTGACCATTGATTGTACTATTGCTTATGGGGCGCCTCATGTATCAGAAGAACGCAAACAAGTTGCCAAACAAAATATTCTAAAAATCTTACCGACTATTTTATCCTTCAGTTCAGGTGCAATATTAGGTGCGATTACTTATATGTTCTTTGGCTTCTTATGTATGATTTTTCCCATTTTAGCGATGGGCTATATTTGCTATCGTGAGTGGCGCTTCTCATCTGCTCATCCTTATTCGACTCAATAATGCACGCAATAAAAAAGGCATAACTCACTATGCCTTTTTAAACCGAATTTCTGGTCTGATGTCATGGACAAAGCGCAGTTTGGAAAGATTTTGTATTTTTTCCACGCCCACATTTGTATTCAGTTTTCTTATTAACTTGCTGCCATTTACCATCGTTCAATTTAAAACTATAGATAAAGCGCTCGGCAGCAATTGAGTCATCCATCAAGCCTGTTTGTGTCACTTTGACTTCGGCTACGGTCGGTGCTTCGGCACGATTAAAATACTGACGTAATTCAACAGTCGCAAGCTCATTGCGTAATTCAGGATGTAGCTTCAAGACTTGCTCTAAAGGAGTGTCATTCCCATGTACTTTAGAAATAACATTTTTCGTAGTAGCACACCCCGTGAGCATCATACTAACTAGACCAACTGTGGTCATTATTTTCATCATCATTGTTTTACTCAGTTCGCCATTGATCTTTTACATATGATGTTCTGAACTGTTGTGACAAAAAAGAACAGATATGTATGTTATTTTTTCTAAAGCTCATTAAAAATGATTAATAGAACGAGAAATACGAATAAAAAATGCAGCATATTGATGCTACATTTTTGAATTTAAACAGTTCAAATGACGCTCGTAACAATTTTATGGAAAATTTCGAAAGTAAATTTTTAAGGGCATAATTTATTATGAAAGTTTGTAGTATCTGGTCCACGACCACATTTCCAAGTTTCATCTTTTGATATTTCTTTCCACTCACTATTAATGTATTCAAATTGGTAAGTTTCACGTTGTGCAGAAACAGAGTCATCCGCTAGTCCACCATAGGTGACAGTTACTTTTGCATGAGATTTTCCAGATTCAGGTGTATCGAATTCCTGTTGTAAATCTACTGTTCTCATATCTTCAAAGCTTTGAATTTTCCGATACACTTGATCTAAAGGAGAGTTTTGAACAGAATTGGCATTTTGTTTCGACGTTTCTACTTGACCAGTTACAGAATTATGATTTTTAGTATTGATCTCATTCGACTGTTTTTGACCTATACATGCATTAAGTGAAAGTGCAATTGCACTTAGAAAAATTATTCTTTTTAACATTAAAATTTCTCATGAAATAAAAAAACAGCATGACAAGCATGCTGTTTTTTAGACCTTATTTATAGATAGATTTTGTTTCACAAATCAAATAATTTACCTGGATTCATAATCCCATTTGGATCAAATACTTGTTTGAGTGCTTTCATATATTCAATTTCTTCAGCTGAACGTGTGTACTCAAGATATGGCTTCTTCGTCATACCTACACCATGTTCCGCAGAAATTGAACCATCATACTTTTTCACAGTATCAAATACATACTTGTTCACCACCTGACATTTCGCAAAGAATTCATCTTTGGTTAAATTTTCAGGCTTTAAGATATTTAAGTGCAAGTTACCATCGCCAATATGACCAAACCAGCAGATTTCAAAGTCAGGATAATTGTCAGCAACAATTGCATCAATTTCTTTAATGAATGCAGGTACGTGTGTGATGAGCACTGAAATATCATTTTTGTATGGGATAAATGGTGCGATTGACTCAGAAATATCTTCACGCAGACGCCACAAGCTTTCTACTTGGTCTAAGCTTTGACTAAGCACGCCATCAAGTACCCAACCTTGTTCCATACAATGCTCAAAGATTTCCATTGCCTTGTCCATAATTGGTTCAAATGGCGCCTCAAACTCAAGCAATACATAAAATGGGCATTCGGTTTCAAATGGACGTTGCACGTGACCATTTGCCAATACTTTTTGCATCGCAAGTTCACCGAAGAACTCGAACGCAGTTAAATCAATTTTCGCTTGGAACGCGTGAAGAACTGGCATCACTGCATCAAAGTCAGGTACACCGAGCACCATTACTTGCAGATCTTGTGGTTGACGCTCAAGTTTAATTTCCGCTTCAGTCACTAAACCTAAAGTACCTTCACCACCAATAAATAGGTGTTGCAACGCATAACCTGTAGCATTCTTGATCATGCCTTTGTTTAAACGCAGCACATCACCTTTACCAGTGACTACAGTCAGACCGAGTACCCAGTTACGTGTCATACCGTATTTAATGACTTTAATACCGCCAGCATTAGTACCGATGTTACCGCCAATTTGTGATGAACCAGCTGAAGCGAAATCAACTGGATAATACATACCTTGCTCTTCAGCATAATTCTGAAGTTGCTCAGTCACCACACCTGCTTGTACACGCACCATACGGTCTGCTGGGAAGAATTCCAAAATTTGGTTCATCTTGTCCATGCTGACTACGATTTCACCGTTAGCAGCGACAGCACCTGCAGAAAGACCAGTACGACCACCTGATGGTGTCACAGCAACATTAAATTGGTTTGCTAGTTTCACAATTGCCTGAACTTGTTCAGTCGTCGAAGGAAAAACGATGACTGATGGATTTGGATCAAAATGTTTAGTGTGATCGCGTCCCCAATTTTGTAGGCTGTCCGTATCAGTTTTGATACGGTTTTCACCAACAATTGACGTTAATTGAGTCAATAACTCTGGGGTTAAAGCAACTGGAGCATTCATCGTTTGCAGACCTAGCAAGAAAGATACAAGTTGTAGATTGCTTAAAAAACAAACCTTTAATCAAGATTTTAAAAGCGTATTTGTTAAGCGAATGTGAAGAAAATATCACCACGACTGGATGAGTCAATTTCACGATTGTGCATTATAAAGCATTTTCCCATGAAACCCCGATAAAATCAGACATTTTGCGAATGTTACTTAGATATGATGCAGTTAATTCAACCGCAGTTTGTCTGATAAGGACTATATCTTGCAAAAATATCCATAGCTCAAGTCATAAAGGAAATGTATATAGCACGCTCACGTATGCTATCATACTGCCACTAAATTTGGCCTTTGTAGCGGAGCCGTAATGAGCCAACATCTCTCTTTGCCTAAAGATAAAATTCGTTTCCTATTGTTAGAAGGCGTTCACCAAAACGCAATCGACACTTTGAATGCTGCTGGATACACCAACATCGACTATCGTAAAACTGCGCTTGAAGGTGAAGCGCTGAAAGAAGCGATTAAAGATGCTCACTTCATCGGTATTCGTTCGCGCACACAATTAACTGAAGAAGTTTTTGAAGCTGCGAATAAATTGATCGCGGTCGGTTGTTTCTGTATTGGTACAAACCAAGTGAACTTGAATGCTGCGATGAGCCGTGGTATTCCAGTGTTCAACGCACCATACTCAAATACTCGTTCTGTTGCTGAACTTGTATTAGCTGAAGCTATTCTTCTCCTTCGTCGTGTACCTGAAAAATCTACAGATACACATGCAGGTGGTTGGAACAAATCTGCAGTAGGTTCATTTGAAACACGTGGTAAAACTTTAGGTATTGTGGGTTACGGTTCAATTGGTTCACAACTTTCTGTACTTGCTGAAAGCATGGGTATGAAAGTGATTTACTTTGATACAGTAACAAAATTACCTTTAGGTAATGCTCGCCAAGTTGGCTCAATGGGCGAACTTCTTGCCAATGCTGATGTTGTATCACTACACGTGCCAGATGTCCCTTCTACACGTAATTTCATGACCAAAGAGCAATTTGCTCAGATGAAACAAGGTTCAATCTTCATCAATGCTGCACGTGGCACATGTGTAGTAATTGAAGATTTAGCTGATGCTCTGAAATCAGGTCATTTGGCTGGTGCTGCTGTTGACGTATTCCCGAAAGAGCCTAAAGCGAACGGTGAAGAGTTTATCTCTCCACTACGTAATATCCCGAACGTGATTTTAACACCGCACGTGGGTGGTTCTACGATGGAAGCTCAAGCAAACATCGGTCTAGAAGTTGCAGAGAAATTCGTTGCTTACTCTGACAAAGGTATGACATTGTCAGCAGTTAACTTCCCTGAAATTGCGCTTCCATTGACTGAAGGTAAACACCGTTTACTTCACATTCACAAAAACATTCCAGGCGTGTTGTCTAAAATTAACAACCTGTTTGCTGAACACGGGATTAACATCTCTGGTCAGTCTCTTATGACCAAAGGTGATGTGGGTTATTTAGTCATGGACGTTGATGCTACAGCTTCTGCTGAAGCACTTGATACACTTCATAACGTAGAAGGTACAATCCGCGCTCGCGTATTGTTCTAATCTCTAATACATTTGGAAAACCACAGCTTTTTCGAGCTGTGGTTTTTTTATGGTGTCTCATCTGAGTTGACGTTGGCTCCGCCAACTTAGATGAAAGATATCCCTTTCTAATCTAACCACCATACATTTAAAACCATGTCTTTGTTAAAAATAAACCCGCAGTTACAAGCACTCGGTTTGTTATTGATTGCCATGATCAGTCTACAAAGTAGTGGTTCATTAGCAAAAGTTTTATTTGAACAATTCCCGATCATTACTGTGTCAGCTCTACGTCTGACATTTAGTGCTGTGATTTTGGCGCTTATTTTTCAAGTTTGGAAAATTCAATTTAAACAAATTAAATGGACAGCCATTGTCAGTTATGGTGTCGCATTAGCTGGCATGAATATGTTGTTCTATCTTGCCATTGATCGTCTTCCACTCGGTTTAGCAGTTTCATTTGAATTTATTGGTCCACTCAGTGTGGCCTTATATTATGCGCGTCAAAAGTTTGATTTTATTTGGGTTAGTTTGGCCATTATTGGACTGATCCTTTTATTTCCCTTTGACCAAGCCAAACAACCTTTGGATTTACTTGGTGTATTTTTTGCGTTGGCAGCTGGCGCATGTTGGGCACTTTATATTATTGCTGGTCAGCGGCCTTCGGGAGTTTCAGGTAATCACACCGTATGTTTAGGCATGTTTGTTGGAAGTATCATTCTTATGCCGATCGCCCTCAGTATCGGCTTGCCAGCAAGCGTATTTGAAATTAATCATCTAATTTTATTCATCACTTTAGCGATACTCGCCAGTGCTTTACCCTTTACTTTAGAAATGATTGCACTACGAAATCTAACAGCATTAAGTTTCGGTACCCTGATGAGTATTGAACCAGCTGTTGCCGCATTATCTGGTTTTGTATTTTTGGGTGAGCAATTGTTATGGAATCAATGGCTAGCATTGTTTACCATCATTTGTGCCTCAATTGGCTGTACCTATACCACTCAACACGCCAAACAAAAATGATCTCATACTTAATTTAAACTACATTTTCCATGATGGATTGAAGCACTGTGGTCATCATAATAATGTTAAAATTTGAGCAGTCTCACTCTTTTTAATTCGGCTTCGTTTTCCCAATGCCAAATGCTCAACTCACTGCCGTGCTGTTCATGGTCTTATCCATGATCGCCTATCAAATTAGTGCATCCTTCGCAAAGCAGCTTTTTGAAGTTTTAGATCCATTTACTGTGGTCACTTTACGTCTATGCTTTGCATCAATTATGGTTGTATTAATGTTCCGTTCATGGAAAATTCTTCGTCGCCTTCCTTACTTAAAATGGAAAGATCTTCTCTTTTATAGTGGTTCAGTCGCTTTGATGAATGTCTTGTTTTATGCATCATTAGGAAAACTACCGCAAGGGATTGCAGTAGGACTTGAGTTCTTAGGACCACTCACCTTGGCTTTACTATCAATTCAACAACGAAGTGATTACATTTGGGTCATCCTGGCAATTTTCGGTGTAGCACTGATGGTGCCTTGGCAAGATGCCAATGCGACTAACTTTTCATATCTTGGTGCTGCTATGGCCATTGGTGCAGGCATTTGTTGGGCATTCTATATTTATTTTGGACAGAAAGTCGTTCGGCAGAATATCGGCATGCATGCTCTCAGCATTGCAATCGTCCTCTCAGCGTTGACATTATTACCGATCAGTATGGTTCATAATCCATCCGCATTAGTTCAATTTGAATATTGGTCACAAGCCATCGTCATTGCGCTTTTGGCTACAGCCATTCCCTATGCATTGGATTTATTGGCATTAAAGAATTTAAGTAAAATGTCTTATGGAACGCTATCAAGTTTGTCACCAGCATTAGGTGCATTGACAGGTTGGTTACTGTTGAATGAACACATTACCTTATTACAAGCCGTTGCTTTGGGTTGTATTATGATTGCATCAATTGGTGTTACTTATCGCGCTGCTAGAATGAAATCACATGGTATAGAAACATAAAAAAGATGGCACATGCCATCTTTTTTATCATGGGATTAAACCAAGCTGTCTTTATCTAATTTCTTATATTTCTTATATTCAGTTTGATATTTTTTAGCCAAACTCTCTTTTTGTTTATCCTCTAGAATTTTTCCTGCTTGCTGAAAAAAACCATGCTCTTCTTCTTCAAGATGATGATGAACGGTTTCTGACAATTTTTTCGCGATGGCTAACCATCCTGGATTACTGAATTCAGTTTCGGTGAGTTGCTCAAGTAATTCGTCCATTTCATGATGTTCAGCTAATGCATGACGCGTAATATTCAAACCTGAATCGGTCATCATCAGTGGAATATAGAAGTATCGGTCTTCTGCCACTGCATGAGCAAACAATTCATTTTTTAGCTGCTCAAATAATGTTCGGCGTTCTGGCGTATCCCCTGAAGTTTGAACCAGCTTCTCAGCAAGTTCACGTTGAACATCATGACTTTCACGTAAAGCTTCAAAAATATTCATCTTGTTATCCTGTCTTATAAATATGATTTGAAAAAAGAAAAACTTGAATGATCTTCAAAACACTCAACTTACTATAAGAGCTTAGGCGATAACTTCGAGATAGGTTTAAGAAGCGATTTGTATAAAAAAGTTTAATGTTGAGAATGGTTTACATTAAGAACATCTGATAACTTAATCGAACAATTAAAATAGATACCAGAATTAAAAACAGAATACGAATAAAACCGCTACCGTATTTAAGCGCCAATTTCACCCCCACAATCGAACCAATCATATTAGCAACAGCCATCATGGCACCCACTGCAAATAAAATGTGGCCTGCAGGAATAAAGAATGTAAGAGCGGCTAAATTGGTCATCACATTACCAATCTTGGCCAAAGCTGCTGCATGCAAAAAATCGACTTGTAAATATCGAATAAAATAAAAAATAAAAAAACTTCCTGTTCCCGGACCGAATAATCCGTCATAAAACCCAATCGCCAAACTTCCTATTCCAGCCAAGATCAGAATTTTAGTGTTTACCGTTTGTGCAATATGAACCTGTCCAAACTCCTTCTTTGACAATGTGTAAATTGCCATCACAATCAGCATCACCAAGACAAAGGGCTGCAAGATTGATTTCGGAATCATGGAAACACTGGCAGCTCCCGCAAAAGAACTGATGGCAGCACATATCGCCACCACCAGTAATAACTTCCATTCAAACTTAACTTTTTTAGCGAAAGTCCACGCGGATGTTGCTGTTCCAACAACCGCAGCTAGCTTATTGGTGCCAAATAATGTTGCTGGCGCCATATGAGGAAAAGCACTCATCAATGCTGGAATCTGAATGAGACCACCACCACCGACTGCTGCATCAATCGCGCCTGCGCAAAATGCAAAAAAAATCAGGCTGAGGATGATGTCTAATTCCATAATTGAGTTCGCTTATAAATTTAATACACGTTTAGGAACTAGACGTTTTTTATCAGTAATTTCAGCTAAACCTAAACACTTTTTTTCATCAAATACGAGGACTTGAGATTCGGCAGGATGATCAATATTACTTTCCATCCCACGACAGAAATATTCTGCACGACCTTCTGGTACTTGAACCTTTGGAAAATGATCGACAGGCGCATAAGCAGGTAACAACAATGCTTCACGTTGTTGTTCAGTTAGACTTTCTAAGTATTCAATGGTGTACTCTGGCACAATACCAAAATGTCCAGTTTGAATACGATGTAAATATGTTAAGTGCCCATAACTTCCTAAAGCTTGAGCAATATCCTCTCCCAATACTCGGATATACGTTCCTTTTGAGCATGTCACATCCAAAGTAATTGAATCTTGAGTGAAAGACATTAGTTCAATCGCGAAAATATGAATTGGACGAGCCTCACGTTCGATTTCAATTCCTTTACGTGCCAGCTCGTACAAAGGACGACCTTCTTTCTTTAAAGCAGAATACATTGGAGGAACTTGTTGAATGTCTCCAACGAATTGCTGAATCACGCCTTGAATTTTATCTTCGTTAAGTTCAATCGGTTGTGCCTCGAGCAAAACTTCACCCTCGACATCACCTGTAGTTGTACTATTTCCCAATTGAATCGTCGTTTGATAACGTTTAGTAGATTCCAGTAAAAAGTGTGAAAACTTGGTCGCTTCACCTAAGCAAATCGGGAGTAAGCCTGATGCTAATGGATCTAAAGCGCCAGTATGACCACCTTTTTCAGCACGATAGAGCCAACGCACTTTTTGCAATGCTGCATTTGAGCTAATCCCCAAAGGTTTGTTGAGTAGAAATACACCACTTATATGACGTCGAGTAATTTTTGGAGATTTAGCAGACATTAGATAATATTCAGATCAGTAAAATACTGCTATTTTATCAAATCCATTTATCGAATATTGATTAAATTTTTATGCATAAAATGTGACATTTGTGGCAAATTATTCTACACCATTAATAATAACTAAATGATTTCATAGGATGTGAAATGAATTCAAAAGCTAAATTGAAAATTACTCTGCTGATTGTGGCCTGTCTGGTCGTTTTATTTCTTCTCTTTCAATGGTTGAAACCTGACTCAGCTGAATCTGTTGAAAACTCACAACGAGCAGCACAAGATGCCGAAATTCAATCAGAAAATATGGCGCTACAACAAAGTACAACCGTGAATGGTTCTAGCTTTGCAAGTAAAAGTCAGCAAGATATTCAAATCAATTGTCAAATCCAAACCGATAATGCCAACCGTTTGATTGTGAATGAAAATACTAAGAACTGTTTTGAGTTTTTTATTACCCAATACGGTGAAAAAGAGATTCCGCAAATCAAGGCTGATTTTATTAAATTTGCTCAAAGCACCTATCAAGAACCATTACTAGGTCAACTGACAGATTTATGGTCACGTTATGTTCAATATCGTGAAAAAATGGGAGACCTAACACCACCAAACCATGACAAAGAAAGTGCGCAGTATTACAAAGCTATTTTTAATCAGATGAAATCATTACGTAAACAATTTTTTTCAGACTATGAAATTGAAGGTTTATTTGGTATCGAAGATGAATATCATGCTTATACCTTGGCTCGCATGAGTGTCATGGAAGATAAAAATTTATCTGAAAAACAAAAAGCCGATAAATTAAAAGAACTGTTCAATGATCTACCTGAAGATTGGAAAGAAAATTTAAAACAACTTTCTCAACTCGAAGATCTTCGTCAATTAACTGCAGAAATTAAAGCTCGTGGTGGTAGTGCAGAAGAAATTCGTCAAATGCGTCTCAGTTTAGTCGGTCCTGAAGCAACACAACGTCTAGAAAATCTTGATGGACAGCGCTCAAATTGGAAAAGCAAGGTCAATCAATATTTATCTGAACGTGACAGCATTGTAAAAAGTAATATGAGCTCTAGTGCAAAGCAGGAAGCTGTACAACGCCTCCGTTCTCAACATTTTAATAATTCACAAGAGCAACTTCGGGTAGAAACATTCGAGCAAGTTCATGATCAAGGCGGTCAACTTCCTTTTGCCGATTAATCTTTTCAAGGAACACATTCATTCACAGGGAAGAACGATGAAAAACTTAAAACTTAAATTGATACCTACGACGTTAGCATTCGTCATAACGCTATGCTTATCAAGCTCATTCACTGCCCACGCAGGTCCGGGATTACTCGAAGTAAATGAGACAAAGATCGGTAGTTACGCAAAAACCAAATATCCTATTGTGATGACACACGGTTGGTTAGGCTGGTCTCGCATAGGCAATGAAACATTCAATATTGACTATTGGTATCAAATCTTACCTGATCTATCGCGCAATGGTGCACGCGTTTTTGCAGCACAACTCTCACCTGCTCATACGACTGAATTTCGAGGAGAACAATTAATTTCTCAGGTTGAAGAAGTAATTGCGATCACTGGGCAGAAAAAGGTCAATCTGATTGGTCATTCGCACGGCGGACCGACTGTACGTTATGTTGCAGCAGTAAAACCCGACTATGTTGCTTCTGTTACTGGTGTAGGAGGGACTTTCAGAGGTTCTATGGTCGCAGATAAAATTCAAAATAATGAAGCAACTCGAACAATATTTAATATTTTAGGGGATTACATCATTCCCCCATTAATTGCTTATGCACAAGGTCGTCCTGATATGCCGATCAGCTTTGATGCTTCGATGAAATCATTAACTGAAACAGGCTCTGCTGCATTTAATGAACGTTTTCCAACAAAAGCTCTCGCGTCAAGTTGTACTCGTTTAGGCAGCCCAATAGACAACGGAATCTTTTATTATTCTTGGACTGGTGTTGCACAAACCACCAACCTCTTAGATATCGATACCATTTTAATGCAGCTCGGGCCTTTAGCGTATGGCAATAAAGATAATGATGGGATGGTTGGGCGCTGTAGCACGCATATTGGACGTGTGATTCGTGATGATTACAAACTAAATCATACCGATTTAGCTAATATGATGTTCGGTCTCAGAGGTTTATTTGCCCCAGATCCTATTTCACTTTATCGCCAACATGCCAATCGTTTGAAACTGACAGGACTCTAGACGCACAAAATAGCGCAGTCAAATGGAAAGCTATTCATCAGAATAGCTTTTCCGACCATCAGCGACTCTCGACAAAATTTAAATAATGCTTTTTGAACACATTTGCTAATGATTAAATCCTTTAATTATTTCAACTTTTGATTCTTTTTTGCTTTTTATATGTTAATTCGGCAAGCTAAATTGGCATTTTTTGTATCTTGTTGCATTCAATAACATCTTTTAAGGTCTTCTGTATGTTCATCTGGAAGAACATCATAGATTCACTAAAAACTAGGAATAATAATGAAAATAAAACACATTCTAGGCTCGCTGGTGACAGCGTTATGTCTAACATCTACGACAACTTATGCTACTCAAGCTCAACAGATCAAAGTTTCAAGTGTCAAATCTGACTATGCCAAAACGAAATATCCTATTGTATTCGCTCATGGAATGGTTGGATTTATACGTTTGGGCACTGAAAGTCTAGGCATGGATTACTGGTATCAAATTTTACCTGATCTAGCGAGAAACGGTGCAAACACATGGGCGGCTAGAATGTCTCCTTTCAATTCTTCTGAAGTCCGAGGTGAACAATATGTTCAACAACTTGAAGAAGTCATGGCGATTACTGGTGCTGACAAACTCAATCTGATTGGTCATAGTCATGGTGCAAACTCTGTTCGTTATGCCGCAGGTGTAATGCCTGAACATGTTGCATCAGTGATGACTGTAGCCGGTGCCAACAAAGGTACAATCATCGCGTCAGATGTATTAAAAATCGCAGATAAAACAGGAACATCAGAGCTACTGAATGTTCTCATCAGCACTTTTGGTAAAGTCATTATGTGGGCACAAGGTCTTCCTGCTGATACGTTCCCACATGATGCGATGGCCGCTGGTGTGAGTACATCTGTTGAAGGAACTGCCTTGTTTAATCAAAAATTCCCTCTCGGTTTACCATTAACCCACTGTGGCGAAGGTGCTTATCAAGAAAAAGGAATTCATTTATATTCAATGACAGGAAACAAGCCTTTTACGAATGCCTTGGATCTAGGTGACCCTGTCATGGTTCTACTTGACCGTTTGTCGGTTCATAAAGCAGGAAAAAATGATGGCATCGTTCCAGTTTGTAGTGCCCATTTTGGTAAAACTATTCGTGATGACTTTCCGTGGAATCATTTAGATGAGGTGAACTTGCTGTTCGGAATTAAAGGATTTTTTGCTCCTGACCCAGTTGCAGTTTATAGACAGCACGCCAACCGCCTTAAATTACAAGGACTTTAAATCTCTAGCTCTTTAATTGAGTAATTGCTTTCAAATTCATTAGGCTGGATTTGAAAGCAGATTCAAATCTTCATCAAGATAGTTCATTGATCAAATCTACCTCTCTTTTTTAACCTTAAAAATTTACCATTCATCTATTCGATATTTAAAATGTGATTTACATCACTATAATCAATTTAACTCTAGGATTAGGGTTTGATAATAAAAAGTTGAGGATGATGATGAAATACAACAAAATTATGGCGTGCCTACTTACGTCTGCAGCTTGCTTAACGACTCAATTATCTAATGCTTCTGCATTAGAAGTGAAACCTGTAACCTCGACACTTGGCAAATACAATACCTACGCAAAAACTAAATACCCAATCGTATTTGCACACGGACTAACAGGATTTGTCCGTCTTGGTACAGAGAGCTTTGGTTTAGATTATTGGCACCAAATCCTGCCAGATCTAGCGCGTAATGGTGCTAATGTCTGGCCTACACGAGTATCTCCATTCAACTCCAACGAAATTCGTGGAGAGCAATTGCTTCAACAAGTTGAAGATATTTTAGCCATTACTGGTGCACAAAAAGTGAACTTAATTGGGCATAGTCAAGGTGGACCATCAATACGTTATATTGGTGGAACAATTCCTGAACATGTGGCATCCATGACCACTGTCGCTGGTGTGAATAAAGGATCACCTATGGCAGACTTTATCTTGCGTTCAGAAGGAACAGGACTTGATACTGTGCTTGCGACAGCGATGAATTTTGTCTCGGGAGCAATTGTTTGGGCACAAGGATTAAATGCGAAAAGCCTGCCACATGATTCGCTTGCCTCGGCTAAAAGTTTATCTACAGCAGGCTCATTAGCATTTACAGAACGTTTCCCTGCGGGTGTACCAACCACAAAATGTGGTGAGGGTGCATATCAAGTCAATGGCATGCGTATGTATTCATTTACTGGTAATACACCGTTTACCAATGCCCTTGATCCATCAGATTATGCAATGCAAGCGGCATCTTTCATTGTATCTAAGGAAGGTGCAAATGATGGTTTAGTCCCAGTTTGCAGTGCTCGCTTCGGACAAACGATTCGGGATGATTACCGTTGGAATCATTTAGATGAGGTCAATCAAATGATGGGGATGACTAGCATTTTTGCAGCAGATCCAGTATCGGTTTATCGACAACACGCAAATCGTTTGAAACTTCAAGGACTATAATCTTCTCAAGCCTCCATACGCTCATCACGAAATTATGGAGGCTTATCTTAAAAATTGTTCCCTAAAGTTTAAATCCACTTTTCTTTCCTTTTGCTTCGCTATACTCTTATTGTGACAACGGAAATTGTCGAGTATTTCAATCCATCTAAGGAATAGAGATGAGAAAATTTATTTTGGGGACATGCCTCTCTTTCGCATGTTTAATTGGCACGAGTTACGCTGCTACAGCACCTGAACAAGTGACTTCAAAATTTCAAACTACCTATGCAAAAACCCAGTATCCAATCGTATTTAGTCACGGAATGTCTGGTTTTATCCGTATTGGCACTGATCCACTCGGTGTAGATTATTGGTATCAAATTTTACCTGATCTCGCCCGTAACGGTGCAAATGTATGGGCTTCCCGTGTATCGCCATTTAACTCATCAGAAATTCGGGGTGAGCAACTTTTACATCAAGTTGAAGAAGTCATTGCACTCACTGGATCGCCTAAGGTCAATCTAATCGGTCATTCTCACGGCGGGCCCACAATTCGATATGTCGCAGGTGTAAGACCTGAATTAGTCGCATCAATGACAGCGATTGGGGCGCCACATCAAGGCTCACCAGTGTCTGATTTTATATTAAAAATTCGTGATACAGCACCAATCCTTGAAACACCAATTGTGGCTGTAGTCAATCTACTGTCTAAAGCTATTATTTGGGCACAGGGACTTGATCCAGCATCCTTCCCTCACGACTCACTTGCGGGAGCCAATAGTTTGAGCTTAGCAGGATCAGCAATATTTAATCAAAAATATCCTATAGGCGTTCCTCAAAACTCATGCTCTGAAGGTTTATATCGTGAACAAGGAATATATAATTATTCCTTTACGGGTATCGGAACGGTCACAAACCCACTTGATGTAGACTCAGCTTTAAAAATTACCAGTCTATTAATTGATGGTGGTCAAGAGAATGATGGCCTCGTTTCACGTTGTAGTGCAAAATTCGGTAAAACCATCCGTGATGATCTCAATTGGAATCATCTAGATGAAGTCAATCAAGTGCTTGGTTTAAAAAGTGTCTTTGCGCCAGATCCAGTCTCGATGTATCGTCAACATGCAAATCGGCTTAAACAACAAGGTCTCTAATATATTTTTTTGTCTGCACTCATCTCTAGATGGGTCCAGACTGTTTAAATAGCCCTCATTAGCATGACATATCTATCCTATAAATGAGTCACCCATCCAATTTATATCAATAAATTTGCACTTTATCTCTTTTTTATAGACTTAAGTCACAATTTTAGTATCTTAAATTATGGCGATGGATATCGCCTGAATCATAAAAATAAACGAATCACTGAATGAGTATCGAAAATGAAACTAAAAAAAATAGTCATGAGCCTATGCATAGGTTCATGTTTTCTTCCTGTTGCACAAGCCTCAACGCAAATTAAAGATTTAGCCGTTAACCATACCGTCAAAACACCTAAATCAAATTATGCACAAACCCAATACCCTATTGTGCTTGCCCATGGCTTATTTGGCTTTGGTAGCATGGTCGGTGTTGACTACTTTTATCAGATCACTCCTGATCTTGCTCGAAATGGTGCAAACATCTGGCAAACACGTGTTTCAACGATGAACTCAAGTGAAGTGCGAGGTGAACAAGCACTGAGTCAAGTTGAAGAGATACTTGCCATTACCGGCAAGCAAAAAGTGAATTTAATCGGACATAGTCATGGTGGTCAGACTGTTCGATATATTGCAGGTGTTATACCTGATCATGTCGCATCTGTTACGACAATTGCTTCTGGAAATCAAGGAGCAAGAATGGCTGATATACTAGAAGGTGTTCTGGTAGGTAATATTTTAGAAGCACCTGCTCGCGCGATTTTTGACAATCTGGTATCGCCAGTGATTACATTCGCATCTGGTCTTGATCCAAAAGTCTTTCCTTATGATGCTAAAGCAGCCCTACAAAGTTTAGGAACGAAAGAATCACTCAAATTTAGTCAGAATTTTCCAAATGGTGTACCTACAACCCAATGTGGTGAAGGGACTTATCGTGTCAACAATACTCATTATTATTCATTTATGGGTAACTCTCCATTTAATACCGCTTTAGATCCATCTGATTATGGCATGTTAACTTCTTCTCTTTTGGCTGAAAAAGATGGAGATGGAATTGTAGGGCGTTGCTCTGCTCGATTTGGCAAGGTCATTCGTGATAATTATAAATGGAATCATTTAGATGAAATTAACCATCTACTTGGTTTAAAAAGCATTTTTGCACCAAGTGCTGTAGATGTTTATCGTCAGCATGCAAATCGACTTAAACTCCAAGGGCTATAAAACCTAAACACAAAGGGTGAATTTTTCACCCTTTGTGTTTAGGTTAATAATGATCAAATTTTAGTCGGATTTATCTTATTTTTGTTTAGTTTTTCTTTACAATATTTTTTGACAATAAATATTGTCTTTTTAAGGAAGAAAAAATGAAAACAAAAAAATGATCCCAGCACTTCTGCTAAGTCTGGTAGGATTATCTCAACTTACATATGCTTCCGGCCTGATCGATGTCGAAGCTAAATACGTAAATACCAATTATGCGCAAACTAAGTACCCTATTGTAATGGCCCATGGCTTTGCATTAAGTTTTAGCCGCATTGGTACAGAACATTTCGGTTTAGATCAGTTCTATCAAATTACCCCTGACCTCGCACGAAATGGTGCACGTGTTTTTGTCGCTCAAATGTCTCCTGTCGAATCAACTGTGGTTCGTGGTGAGCAACTGTTACAACAAGTAGAAACAGCTTTAGCTATTACGGGTAAAGACAAGGTCAATTTGATCGGCCATAGTCATGGAGGACCTACTGTACGTTACGTTGAAGCCATTGCTCCTGAGAAAGTTGCTTCTCTAACTGCTGTTGCAGGCAGTATTAAGGGCTCTCCCCTAGGAGATACTTTCGTAAATAGTAAAGTGCTTAATAGTGTAGCAAAATTAGTTATTGGTGATATTTTGGCACCTGCAATTTCAATTATGGAAGGTAATCCAAGTCTTAGCGTTAATTACGAACAATCCATGTATGATCTTTCTGTAAAAGGTTCTTTAGAATTTAATCAAAAGTTCCCTTCTGCTGCGCTCCCGAAAGACTGTAATTCTAACGGTTCATCACAAACGGCTAACGGCGTATATCATTATTCTTGGATTGGTTCTTCAAAGGTGACCAATGTTCTCGATATTTTAGATACCGCAATTGTTGTCTTAGGGACAGCGATTATGCCTAATGAACGCAATCACGATGGTCTCGTGCCTATTTGTAGTGCTAAATACGGCAAAGTAATTCGTGATAATTACAACTTAAATCATTTTGATGAAGTCAATCAAATACTTGGGCTTAAAGGCTTCTTTGCTCCTGATCCAGTATCAATCTTTAGACAACATGCCAATCGTTTGAAGATTCAAGGTTTGTAAGTTTTGATCATAAAAAATGCGCCAAAAGGCGCATTTTTTTGCTTCGAAGCAAGGCTAAAATTAACCTTGTTTACGAGCTGGTAACTTTTCACGAATACGTGCAGCTTTACCAGAAAGTTCACGTAGGTAATAAAGTTTAGCACGACGAACGTCACCACGACGTTTAACTTCGATTTTAGCTACGATTGGTGAATGAGTTTGGAAAACACGCTCAACACCAACACCGCTAGAAATTTTACGTACTGTGAACGCAGAGTTCAAACCACGGTTTTTCTTAGCGATTACAACGCCTTCGAACGCTTGTAAACGCTCACGGTCGCCTTCTTTTACTTTTACTTGGACAACTACTGTGTCACCTGGTGCAAAAGCTGGGATGTCTTGTTTAAGCTGAGCATTTTCTACAGCTTGTACTAAAGGATGCTTACCGCTCATGGGGTATCTCCAATATGTGTGGGTCAGAAGAGGTCTGATATCCACTGGGGCTAGAGGCTAAGGCGCATAGACCCGATTGACTTTCCCTTTATGCTTGACCGCTTCAATGCATAAAGAGCCTATTTAATACTTCAAGCAATATGCTTGAGGTCATATTTGCTTAAATAAATCTAAAAGATTTATTTTTGCGAATCTTTGAGCCATTTCTTTTGCTGCTTAGTCAACTCAACTTTTTCAACCAATTCAGGTCGACGTTCAAGCGTTCGTTGATAGCGCTGCAAAAAACGCCATTTTTCAATATTTGCATGATGACCTGATTTTAGTACCTCAGGCACATCCAAACCTTCAAAATGATCAGGCTTTGTATATTGCGGACAGTCGAGTAAACCATCTACAAATGAGTCTTGAACGTGTGATTGTTCATCAGACATTGCACCCGGAAGTCTCCGAATAATACTGTCCAATAAAACCATCGCAGGCAGTTCTCCCCCAGATAAAACGTAATCCCCTATAGACCATTCCTGATCAACATATTTTTGGATCAAACGCTCATCAACACCTTCATAACGACCACACAATACAATTAATCCGTCATATTGCACGAAATCTTGTACTGAAGGTTCATTTAAGGTTTTACCTTGTGGCGACATATACACCACAGGTACATGAACAGCACCTGCTTGCGTTGCAAGCTCTTTGGCACGATGAATTGCTTTTGCCAATGGCTCAGCCATCATCACCATACCAGGACCACCACCAAATGGACGCTCATCCACTCGTTTGTAGTTCCCTGTTGCAAAATCACGAGGATTAATACAATGAATTTGCATTAAATCGCGTTTCGCTGCGCGACCGCTAATACCAAAACTTGTAATCGCTTCAAACATTTCAGGAAAAAGCGTAATGACTGCAAAAAACATCGCAGACTCCCGTATTTCCGAAAATATTAGTAATCTATGCCCCAATTGACATAGATACGACCAGTTTCGAGATCAACGCGTTGCACCACATCTTTATGCCATGGAATCATTCGCTCTTCGCCATCGACACTGTCAGCAGTTGCGCGAACTACCATCACATCGTTAGCACCTGTTTCAAACAACTCGTGGATTTGACCAAGATTGACTTCTTGCTCTTCATCATCAAGACCTAACACTGTTAGACCCTTTAGATCAGACCAATAATACTCGTCCACGCCTGGTTGAGGCAGTTGCGATTTAGAAATCCAGATATTTGCGCCAACTAAATTGTCTGCTGCAGTACGATCACTCACACCTTTCAGCGAAACAACTAAGCCTTTACCATGTGGCTTCCAACGTTTCACATCTACAATTTGCCAACCTGCTTTGGTCTCGATGTACCAAGGCAGATAGTCAAATATGTTGCTCATAGGTTCTGTATTGGAATAGACCCAGAGCCACCCATTTAATCCATAAGCTGAACGTAGCTGTCCAATCTGAATACGATCTTCGGGAACATTCTGTGTTGGTGTCATGGGCTAGCTTCTACCGTATTAAACAGCAGCTGCAGCTTTTTTAGCTTGAGCAGCTAATGAAGCAACACGTTCAGAAGGTTGAGCACCTTGAGCAACCCAGTGAGCGAAACGATCAGCATCTAAACGAAGTTTTTCTGCTTTACCTTGAGCTGTAGGGTTGAAGAAACCGATACGTTCGATAAAACGACCGTCACGTGCATTACGGCTATCAGTCACGATGATTTGATAGAACGGACGTTTTTTAGCACCACCGCGTGCAAGACGAATAACAACCATGATAGAACCTTATAGTTTTTACGGATTATCCCTGCACCGACCATCGATACATTTCAAACCCCTTTCATAGAGGGCAGTATTTTACGTGAACTTTGATCCGATTGAAAGCTCAAAAATTATTTATCCACATTTTTGAATTTAAATTTATTTTCCATCCCAGTTTGTACTTGAAGAAGGTGTACAAGAAGCTGCTTTCACCCAACATTTTTCATTGGCTTCATTTATGACAAAGTGACCATCTGTTTGCATCAATTTTCCACTCACAGGCACTGCACTCAACACCCAGCTGTTGTTGGTTACATCTGATATACCAACCGTATAGACAGGATCATAATGCGGAACTTCAACTCGATTTTGCGCATTGGTCTGAAATCCCAATTCAGCCAACGTGACTGCTTTGCCATCCGATTTAATATAACTGTAATTCGCAACCTGATAGTGCTGAAGTCGAGCTGCAATATCTGCCAATGTGGTTTTTACTTCGACACGTTTAGTTTTACGAACATATTCTTGGTAGGACGGATAGGCAATCATGGCTAAAATTCCAATGATGACCACTGCAATCATGATCTCTACTAAAGTAAATCCTGAATTACCATTGTTTTGCATTTGCACCACATCCTGTATATGCATTGACTTCTTTTAAGTCATTTTCCACCAAATATTCTGTTTTACAACGAATACCCTGACTCGTCGCCAAAAACGCATCATAGTCTGTCTGCGTTGGTACAGCTCGAATCCCCCATGCCCGTCCCAAGCCCTGATCTGAACTTAATAAGGTTTTAGGTGTTTTTTCACTGATATCGGCAATACTAATCACATATTTTGGTTTCTTCGCATCAGGCAGGGAAATACTCGTCATTGATGTATCTTGATCGTAAATATACTTCGCATCAAAACCTCGATAGGAAAAACTGCGACTTTTATAGCGTTCAAGTTGTTCAATAATTTTGGATACTTCTTGCTGAGCCTGTGCAGCAGCATTACGTTTTAAATAACTTTGGTATGATGGCACTGCGATTGTCATCAATATGGCAATTATCACTACAACAACCATCAACTCAATCAGCGTAAAACCTTTTTGATTCATGGTAACCACCTACTGACGCTCAAACCAGTTATAAGCTTTCAGCACTTTGGTTGTGATGTAGTTGGTATAACCACCGCCCAGCAAAGTCGTTTTCTTTTTACCATTCTGGACAATAGGTACGCTGTTTAGCTTACTAATCCCATCAGACTTAGTGTCTGAGATTTCTGCCACAATTTTATTTTGAAGATTAAACGTTGATCCAGCATCTCCACAAACACCATACGGCAAGCAAAGCTTTAAGGTACGACTTGCTCCTTTAATGCCCCCAGTACATTGGTTCGGTTGTTGTGACGATGCATCATTTGGATTGTATAAAGACACATATAAATCTGAATGACTTGGACTATTTGCGATCGCAATATAACCATTTAATGCTTTAACTGTACCAGTATTCGCTGTTTCGTTTTTAGCCGTTGTTCGTTGCAACACATAGAACCAACCACGCTTATTACGGTTCATCAGATGTGGCACTGTTGTACCTGATAAATTAGACCATGCAGTTAAATGAGCTTCGGTAAGGTTTTGTGTTTTAGCAAAATTCGCTTGAAACAAATTCGGTTGTGCCAAGTCATAATCATGTAACACATAGACTCGATTGTCATAAATATTGCTGGTATTTAATGGAAAGCTGCGATTTCCTGACGCAATACTCACCGCACCAAATCGCTCACCATTCAGATCATGGATGGTCAAAGCAGGCATTTCATAAAAACGTTGGTGATACGTACTAAAATCAGCAAGACGTGTCACTCGTCCAAACGCGGTTGTATTCGTTCCAAGACGATTATTGAGATCGACGCGCCACACTTGCCCACCTAAATCACCAAAATATAGGTGATCGATCAAACCATCCGTATTGCGGTCAAATGCTTTAATTTGACTGACCACACTATATTTCATCTCAGCATGCTTAACATCAACACTGGTTTGATTCGATTGGTTGCCATAGCGTGCATTCCACAATAATTCGCCCGTTTCAGCATCAAAAATATAGACGCCCGCCCCTTGATTAGCTCGTTGACCAGTTAATGCAGATTGAGGCTGATAACCATCCGTTTCATAGGCCATATCATAGCCACCACCCACAATCATGACCGTTTTAACTTTGCCGTCAAAACGAATTTTAGCAATGGTAGGTTTAGACCAACTATATCCCATAGCTTTTAAGGCATCTGATTGATTTGTGCCACTCACTGATGTTGATTTACTCTTTATCGTTCCAGAACTTGGATCAACATGGAAAAGTAATTCAGGTTGGTTCGGATTTTTCATATCCAAGGCATAATAACTACGCCCACCCATGCGCATACCACCATAAATGTTGGCTTTCGCAGCAATAAACTTATTGTTGTTCTGATCAATCTTATATTGAACATCTGAAGTCCATGATCCATCCATGCCATAAATAGGATGCGCAGATGACAATAATGTATTGGACTGTTCAAGTAACGCGTCTCGTCGACTTGGATCTTGAACCATTTCATGAGCTAAGAAACTAAATGCCTCTTCACCAGTTTCTTGATCCACAACATGCAATAATCCTTGCATCGTCCCAAATACCACGTAATCTTTTCGATGAGTCGCATTACGGGTATTCGCTAAAATGGTACCAGACCCCGCGTTATATTTTGCTTCGAGCGTCACCAACAATGGTTCCGAGTGAACAACGCCTCCCATTTGCTGCATCACCTTAAGATCTTTAACCTTATTTAGATCATTCCAAATGTATCCAGCAGGTAAGCTACTTAAGTAGTTTTTATCAAGTCGATAACCCAAAGCCGACAGTAAATAGGGTTGATATACATTTTGTCGCCACCCCGACTTGGTTGAATCAATATAGGTCGCGGCTAGCACATTCTGTGTCGTTAATTTCGTCAGTTGTCCATTCTCAGAACCTACCAATCGTTTTGCTTGATCACCCGTTGTGGCAATCGTTGCATTGGTGAATAACGGACGCGTTTTTATTTTGTCTGTAGCAGTAACACCTGCTAGTGGTGAAGGTGTGGCAATCCGAGAGAACACGCCCCCTTGAATTGCACTCAAACCATCATCTATTCCAGTATTGTTCCAAAAATCCTGCGTATTGGTTCGTATTGCACCTGATCGATCAAGTACCTCTTTCCCCGCACGATCAATCATCACAGCTTGAGCGTTAATACTGTATTTCTTTAAGTTCCCTAACCATAATTGATGTGTGGAAGCCAATACCGAATTTGCTGTGCTCACCTGTGGTTGAAACTGCGGTGCGAACACATAAGGATATGCTGAACTTGTTGATAAACGGTCAAATGGCACCACATAAGTACCAAAACTAGCAGCCTCAAAGTTACCATGAGAGACGGCAACCAAGAAGGTATTCAATGCATTCTGAATATCTTCACCAGAAGTCGCTTGGGTATACCCCCCAATTTCTTGGCGAGTCCCGTAAGTATCCCCTTTACCAATCACATTCCCCAACTGTTTTAATGCTTGAGCATTCATACTATTGGAAATGTCATTTCCAGAACCTGTATAGCTACTATCAAATGTACAATGATCGTATAGCCCGTCATTGTCATAATCACGACAGGTTTCTCGTGGATGCTTTTGGAATAAGGGACCAAAACCTACAGTAGATGTATAAACACGCTTCTGATTCGCATCGCTGGTCATCTGCGTTTGATTTGCCAAACGCTGAACCATCTTACCTACGCAAGCCCATGAACTACGGTTTTGCCAGGTGGTTTGATTGGCTGACACAGCATTACCAATATCATCTTCATAAAAACGATATGGCTGCGTCGCCATTTCCTTAAACTCGCCATTGAAGGTCGCGGCACCACTGGCACCTTTGGCATTACCGTAATTGTAATAGACATCTTTTAAGGGCGAGCCTTCACAAGTAAAGCTGTCATCTGCCAACGCATTTTGCATGACAGGGAGTACCGTCTTTGGTCTCAAACCAACTGGCGCCCCATCTGTTAAGAAAAAAACACCTTGCGTACTACATTGGGCATCACTGTTATTCAACTTGTTGAGTGGCGCTCTATAACTACCATCCGCTTTGCGAATGTCCGCTGGCGCAAATGATGCTCCAGATAAACCACGGCTATAATTAGAATATTTAGATGAAGGAAGTAAATCGATGCCTTTTAGGTTAGCCCCAAAGGTGCGATTTCCTAGTAAATACGCATAAGTTTCTGAGAGTAATAGTGGTGTGGGCGTACTACCTACGGCTCCAATACTATTAATTTTATTGATTAAATCCGTACGGTGAGCAGGTGTAAGTTGTTTTGCTTCTAGTAAGATTTTAGATGAACGAGCATTTTCACCATAGCTTAACCAATCTTCTGTTGTCCCTATTTCACCCGTTGACGTAAACACCGACACCCCAATATAAACATTATCTGGAATACGATAATTTCCTGATAAGTCCTTTGCATTTAAGGCATCTACCAATGAGTTTTTTAAGGCATTTAAACGGCTAACACTTTGACCTTTATAAGTTGCATCTACTGCACTCATACTCATCGAGTTATCAATCGCCAACATGATAATCGGATTATTTTTTGCTACAGGATTTTGATAAATTTGTAGATCACTGGCACTCAATTGCATTGGGATCGCACCCAATGCCATCACGACTGCAATACTTTGCGCAATCATCTTTTTTGTAAAATGATTCTTTATCTTTTTATTCACAACACATCCCCATTAAGATTCAGCGCGCTGATAAGCATCAAAAATGTAACTTTGAATTTGGGTGTTATACGGCACACCAATATCCTTTAAACAAGATGAAATGGTTTGTGCATTACCCACCAATGGTGCTGTATGTGGTCGGCGCAAACAAAGATGGATTTCATCCGTTAAATCTGTCGAAGACAATGCGGGTAAGAGCGATGTTGAATAGACTGTTATTTTTTTTGTATCAGAAGGTTGTCCTATACTTTCAGTGTCAGTTCCAACGTTTGCGTTTGAAAGTGGGATATCATGATCACTGTCTGATGGAGGGCTTACGATTACAGACACCTGAGTTAATTGCGCCTTACGAGCACTGGCATAATCCCCATCGTTTGATAAGGAACAAAACCCAGAAACACCATCGACTGAGACATCACTCATTGCTTCATTCCAACGCAATACACTACTGTTGGAAACATTAAACATCGCACTATTGGATTGGTTTCTAAAACAGAATATGACTTCGTCACCTTCATTCTGAATCGAGTAACCAATTAAGCTCAGAGGGTTACCACTGGAGGCAGCATAGCCGCCATGCCCCAATCGATAAAAAACAGTATCGGAAGATTGCATTAACAATTGTTGCGCTTGGCTGTTGGTGGTGATATTCAAACTCACCATACTTTGTCGAATCGCCCAAGTACCAATAATGGTGAGCAGAACTAACATAATCAGTACCACAATCAGCGTTGCACCACGTTGATGTTGAATCATAAGCCCTCCGCTGAATCCATCACACTCATACCATTTCGAATCGCGATCGTTTGCGTAATGACTTGTCGAATAAATTTAGTCGCGACGGTTTTTTGTGCTTTTTTTAATTTTACTTTTTGATCAAGAACTTCGAATTCTTGATGAGGAGAAATTGCTTGATTTTGACCTACATTCTCAGATGACCTTACTAATAAACCGACTTGTATTGAATTGATGCGTGGACGTGGATAAACATTGAGCTTTTTATAATCTTCAATACTTATATATCTTTGCTGTGCCGTATTATCGTCATTAGAAATCCCCAACAGATAGTGAAAGTGATCAACACGATGCATCAAAATTTCACCATTCGTTGTTCCAAAGACAGTCTGTTTATTATTAAAATTTTTTAAAATTTGAGTGCTGTTACGCGTGTACCACCCTGCTTCACAGGCCAAGACCAATGCATCGTGTGGTTCTTTTTGAATATTTGCATTTGCATCTTTACGTAGAAAAAAACGTTGAACAATATATCGTCCAGCATCGTAATTATTACCTTCACAATCCACTCCTTGTGTATCAGCATAAAACTGCATGACCAATTGGTCGCTCATTCCCGCTTGAGCAGGTTGTGAAGATTCAGCTGAAACCAACTCTATATTACTCGGCATACCAGATTGCGATACAGGCACAACCTCCGTATTTGGAATATTTCGTGAAATATTGACGGGAATATTGGTCGCATTAAATGCCAAATCACCAGATGTAGGCACCACTGGAGACTGAGCTGAAGTGATAACAATGCCACCATGCGTCAAACGATCATTAATGATATTTACTTGACCATAATTTGCTTTACGAATTTCATAAGTAAGAAAGCGCAGACCAAAGTTGCCGTTATCTTGAACCTCCGACATCCCTTTCTGCATCGTGAATCCCATCTGCCCTGTAAAAAACAGATGTACCGCAGCAGCGGTAATCAATAATCCAAGCACCAAAGCGATCATAAGCTCGACTAGCGTCAAACCTTTTTGCGTATACCTACGATGCTGCATCAATAAAGCTCCATAACAATGCATTGCGCCTTTGGTAAATAACTTCCACCATGGGTACATGCATCTTTTGCAGAAGCATCATCAATAGGTTTGGTTTTTCCCCATGCTACGTAAATGCATCGGCGAGATTGCAAATTATTACTGACTTGGCAATTCGGCATTTTGATACTCATACCAAGACCATTGGCATTTTTTATTATCTGGGCAGCATCATAATGGGCAAAATCGGCTGCTTGAACACATGGATTCGTCGTTCCTTTTTGCACACATGATTTGGCTGTAGTTGTTTGTGTTTCTGCATTTATTCTGGCTTGATACTGAGTATAAGCATTTGAGTTCGCACGTATCTTCTCAGATAAGTCACGCGCTAAATTCATGGCTTGTAATTTAGACATTGCTTCATGTGAAGCATCAATTGCGCGCATTTGTAAAAATGAAAACCCCAATACCCCAATGGCCAAAACCAATAAGGCAACTAGAATTTCAATCATTCCTACCCCCTGTTGCGCAGCACGCATTAGCATGTCCCCTCTGCTTTTAAATATTGTGTTCCCATTCTTGTAATTGCTATCGTTTTAGAAACACCTAACACCTTATTACAAATAGAAAAATTTATGTCAGATGTAAAGTCAGAAATTCCCCCATCCATCCAGAATGTGACTTTTTCTTGTGATGAAGTCAATTTATTTTGCGCTTTGGGTGTCCAATGAAAGATTGTATTGCTATCTGATTGATTCGACTGAAGATCTACAGTCACATCTTTTCTTAACAATGTTGCTTGATTACGCGCCATCATCAGCACGCTTGATAATTCACGTACATCTGAATTTAGGCGATATTGCGCAACAATATTTTTAAAAGATGGAATAGCCATGGTTGCTGTGATTGATAGCACAATTGTGGTAATCAACAGCTCAATAATGGTAAAGCCCCGTTGTAAGTCTTTCATATTCAAACTTTTGTATTTATTTATTAATGTTACAAAAGTAATATTTTATAATAATAAAGCCAACACAGTTATGACAAATGGTATTAAAATGAGGATAATATCACACTTTTTTACAATCTGCTCACTTACCCTGCTATGTCATTGATAATTCATTATTAAGCTTGAGTAACTTGAATTCTCAATTCTTTAGGCAAGCTAAAGGTTATATTCTCCTCTCGCCCATTTAATTCCTGTGGTGACGTAGCGCCCCAATCTTGTAGACGCTGAATCACTTGTTTAATCAAAATTTCAGGTGCTGAAGCACCTGCGGTAACACCAATTTTAGTGGTTTCAGCAAACCATTCCTTTTTCAGCTCATCCGCATTATCTACGAGATAAGCATGCTTACCCATTCGCTCTGCCAACTCACGAAGACGATTAGAGTTCGAGGAGTTTGGAGAGCCAACCACTAAAACGACATCACATTGAGTCGCTAAATCACGGACCGCATCTTGACGGTTTTGAGTTGCATAACAGATATCATCTTTACGTGGCCCTTGGATGGCTGGGAATTTAGCACGTAAAGCATCAATGACTTTTGCAGTATCATCAATTGAAAGTGTCGTTTGAGTGACAAATGCTAACTTATTAGGATTATTCACCTGTAAAGCAGCAACATCATCTTCATCTTCAACCAGATAAATTGCACCACCATTTTTTAGATCATATTGACCCATGGTGCCTTCAACTTCTGGGTGCCCTTCATGACCAATCAGAATGGCTTCAATCCCTTCACGCGCATATTTTGTGACTTCGATATGCACTTTTGTCACGAGAGGACATGTGGCATCAAATACTTTTAATCCACGGCGCTCAGCTTCTTGTTGTACAGCTTTTGATACACCATGTGCACTAAAAATCACGATATTGTCATCAGGAACTTCATCTAATTCATCTACAAAAATTGCACCACGTTGGCGTAAATCGTCCACAACAAATTTGTTATGTACCACTTCATGACGAACGTAAATCGGAGGATTAAAGCTTTCAAGTGCACGATTAACGATCGCAATAGCGCGGTCTACACCAGCACAGAAACCACGTGGATTAGCTAAAACAATTTCCATAAGACCCTCAAACGATCGCTAAAATTTGGTCAATGAATCAGAATATTTTTTAAAACAAATGCGAATTGCTATTTAGTTTAAAAGCACTCTGCTCTAAAATAGAGAAGATATTTTATCATATCAGGAAAAATATCATGTCGGGTCTCTTGTTTGTCGTTTCAGCTGCTTCTGGAACTGGCAAAACATCATTAGTTAAAGCCCTACTTGAGCGCGTAAGCAATTTACACGTTTCTGTTTCACACACTACTCGAGGTCAACGTCCTGGTGAATTAGATGGTGTGCATTATCACTTTACCAGCAAAGAATCTTTCATTGAGCAAGTGAATCAAGGTGGTTTCATCGAATACGCGGAAGTTTTCGGTAACTACTACGGCACTTCACAAGCGACTGTAAAAGAACAACTTGCAAAAGGTCATGATGTTTTACTTGAAATTGATTGGCAAGGTGCAGAACAGGTTCGCAAACTTTTTCCTGAATCAAAACAAATTTTCATTCTTCCACCTACTCAATTTGATCTTCGCCAACGCCTATCAAACCGCGGTACAGATTCTGTTGAAGTGATTGAACATCGCTTAAGTTGTGCGGTAGAAGATATGCAACAGTACGTAAACTTCGATTACATCATCTTGAATGATGATTTTAATAAAGCTTTACATGATCTTGAGTCTGTCATTAATGCGAACCGTCTTTCATTATCACAACAGGCTCACCGACATAAAGATTTAATTCAAAAATTAATCACACCGAATTCGTGATTAAACTTGAGTCTATAGACAAAGCATTTTATACTGCGCAGTCTGTTAAAAAATTTCATACATACGAGAACTCTTATGGCACGCGTAACCGTTGAAGATTGTTTAGACCATGTAGACAACCGCTTTGAGCTTGTACTAGTGGCAAGCAAACGCGCGCGTCAACTTGCTCGTCAAGGTATCGAACCAACTGTAGAATGGGACAATGACAAACCAACAGTGGTTGCTTTACGTGAAATCGCTGAAGGTCATGTCACTAAAGATATCTTGAAACAGCGTGAGCAAGATTATCAAACGTCTAGCTTAGATTTAGCACTTTCTGCAAATAACTTAAACTTAGATGGTTTTTCTTTCCAATAAGCTTAAGCCCTGCATTTAAAAGAGCCTAGTCCAATGACTAGGCTTTTTTATTGATTTTTTTTAGAGAATGATTCGACAAAATTGAAAAAATTTGTTAAAAAAATTAGAGCTATTCTCTATTTAAAAATAGAGCATTGTAGCAATATGAATTTTTAGTAAAGTCTTTTACTTTTTACTCTCTTCCACGGATTCAAAGGTGTAGTATGCCAGGCCCATTGGTCAGCCAAGCTAAGCAACAGCTAAAAGTCATCATCGACGCGTATTTATCTGAAAAGGACGTCGACAGAGTACTTGTGGCCTGCGATTATGCTGACATGGCGCATGATGGTATTACACGCAAAAGCGGTGAACCCTATATTCTGCATCCGATAGCCGTAAGTTGTATTCTGGCGCATATGCGCCTAGACCCAGAAACGTTAATGGCAGCACTACTGCACGATGTTATTGAAGATACCGACTTTAGCAAAGAAGACATTACTAAAAAATTTGGCAAAACAGTGGCTGAGCTGGTCGATGGTGTTACGAAATTAAGCCACTCTAGTGACAAAGAATATAATAAAGCAGCCTCATTCCGAAAAATCCTACAAGCCACGTTACAAGATCCTCGTGTGATCATCATTAAACTTTCAGACCGTTACCACAATATGACGACTTTGGAAGCTTTAAGACCAGATAAACGTGCCCGTATTGCACAAGAAACTTTTGATATATTCGTGCCAATGGCACGTTTGGTCGGCATGAATGAAATGGCTGACAATCTTGAACACCTCTGCTATCAAAATCTTGATCTAGATATGTTCAATGATGTTCAAAATGCTTTGGTGCAAACCAAACCTCAACGCTGTAAGTACCAAGCCATTTGGGAAAAACATTTGAGCGATCTCTTGGAAAACTCCAATATTCCTGGGCGGATTAAAAAGAAAAACAATAACATTGAATTATTACGCCACTTTGTTAAAAACGAAATTAACCTTCAAGAACTCACACATAGTCATGCGTTTGAAATCGTACTCCAGACCATTGCCGATTGCGATCGTTTAGTTGAATTGTTAAAAGATAACTTCCAAGTTTTAAATTACCAAGATCATATCCGCCGCCCTCTCCCTGGTGGCAATCAATCCTTGATGCTGCGTTTGAAAGGCGAGAAAACAACGCTTTCGCTCACCATACAAACTGAACTTATGCGTAAGGCTGCGCGATTTGGGGTGGTATTAGGTGAAAATGCTCCTCAAACGTGCCGATCTGCCATTCAGGCATCTATGCAGAATTTGCATACCTTAGTCGGTGGCGATTGTGCTAAGACCACGTTTAATGATCTATTGGATTATTTACATCAAGAAAAAATATGGGTCTATACTCCTCAAGGTCACTTACATGAGTTACCACAAGGAGCTACAGCAGTAGATTTCGCCTACTCTGCAAGCTTGTTCTTAGGTAACCATGCCGTCGGCTGTAAAATTGATGGTGAAATCAAACCGCTTTCTACACCACTCTCAAGTGGTCAAGTCATTGAGGTGATTACCGATGTTCTCGCTTCACCCAACCCGGATTGGCTGAGCTTTATCAACACTCAAAAAGCCAGACGCTCTATTCAAAATATTTTGCGAGATCAAGATATTGATGAACAGCGCCTTGTCGGTCAACAAGCCTTAAATCGTGCATTAAAGTTATTTAATACCTCTATTCATGATCTAACCGATCAAAATTGGACTGAACTATTACAATGGCGCCATATTCCAAGCAAGAATCAACTTTTTGAACAAATTGCTGTAGGTGATTTGCTCCCACAACTTGTGGCGAACCATCTCTTTGCTCAAGATCATCATCAAGATCAAGCATCAAGTCGCCTGATCTTAGGTACTGATGGTGTAGATGTAAAATATGCCCATTGTTGTAATGCAGTGCTAGGCGACCCTATTCAGGGACATTTATCTCGCCGCGGTCTTATTGTTCACCGTGCTCGCTGTAAGAACCTTCTACACGAACAACAGTTACACCCTGAAAATATTATGCCGTTGCACTGGAAAGATGAAGGTGAATCAGAAATCAACTTCAATGCTTACTTGTGTATCGATCTATTATTAAGTGATGAGCAAATTTCACAACTGATTTATATCTGTCGTAAATCAAAAATCGGAATCGAGTCCGTTCGACAATACGAATCAAAAACCTATCTGAGTATTGTTGTTCATAGTCGTCAGCAAATTGCGCAAATCATTCGTGAACTCCGCATGCAATTTGGTTTTCCGCGTATTTCACGCATGTCAGCCCCTCTTGCCGTTGAAGAAGTCTCACAAGCCTGCTAAACAAATACAGATTAGAGCTTTCACCTATAGTGTTCATCCTTTATGATGAAGCTAGATTTGAATAATGGAGAAATAGATGTCCCGCCAAGTCATTCATACTGAAAATGCACCTGCTGCAATTGGTACTTACTCTCAAGCCATTCTTGTCGGCGATACACTTTATCTTTCAGGACAAATTGGATTAGATCCATATAGCATGGAATTGGTTGAGGGCATTGAAGCTCAAATTCGTCGTGTTTTTGATAATCTAAAAGCAGTTTGTGAAGCTGCTGGTGGTTCTTTAGCTGATATTGCCAAACTGAATATTTTCCTCACTGATTTATCTCACTTTCAATTGGTAAACCAAATTATGGGTGAATATTTCGCTCAGCCGTATCCAGCGCGTGCAGCATTAGGCGTTGCAAGTTTACCTAAAGGCGCACTGGTTGAAATGGATGGTGTTGTGATTATTTCTAAATAATTTCAATATCTTAAAAAATACCACCTATGAGGTGGTATTTTTTTATCTAGAAAATCGATGAATTAAACAGCATTTTTAAATGAATTTCATTGACAAACGATAATAATTATCAATAATATCAACTATCGCATTTATCCTTGTGGTTGAGCAGAAATGTACGTTTGTTTATGTCGTGGAATTACAGATCAAGATATTAAAGATGCTATGGCAAATGGCGCTGAATCTTATCGTGAAATTCGTGACTTGCTTGATCTAGGCACTTGTTGCGGACGCTGTGTTCCTGAAGCACGCAGTATTATTAATGAAGAACTTGCTGAAATAGCTGCCAGAATTTCAATCGCCGCTTAATTCAGAATGTGCTAAAAATAATAAGAACTCATTCTATAACTATAATTCAGATTTCCAATTTCTCCCCCCGCTTTGACTCAGCGGGGTTATTTTTTGAAAAAGTGTATTTGATTGCGATTTTCATTTGCTGTTCAATAAATTACTCGTCAGACTTTAGCAAGTTGGGTTAAGATAATCTCTATCGATAGCCTTCTATGATAGGCTGAATTTTGAGTTTGGAGCTAAGATCATGAAAGGCAACCGTGACGTTATTCATCAGTTAAATCAGGTGCTTTACCACCATCTTACAGCCATCAACCAATATTTTTTACACTCACGCATGTTTAATGATTGGGGCATCGAACAACTCGGTTCAGCGGAATATAAAGAATCTATCCGCCAAATGAAGCATGCAGATAAAATCATTGAACGCATTTTATTTTTAGAAGGTCTTCCAAATCTTCAACATCTGGGTAAGCTCTATATTGGTCAACACACCATTGAAGTGCTGCAATGCGATGTTCGGAAAGTAAAAGAAAATATTGAAACGATTCAAACTGCTGTGAAATTAGCAGAAGAACAACTCGATTATGTTACACGTGATTTAGTACAAGAGATTTTAGAAAAAGAAGAAGAGTATTTAGATTGGGCGACCACTCAACTCGATCTTGTCGATCAAGTTGGTGTAGAGAATTATATTCAAAGCCAAATTTAATGATTGAAATAAAAAAATCCCCTTTTGGGGATTTTTTTATTTCAATAACTCATCATACTCAATATGCTGCTTATGCAATATTTCTAAAATCCATAACTGATGCTTCGCTTCTTGCTCCTTCCCATTAAAAGCCAACACTTGTGCATACTTATGTAAATCATATTTTGATGCCAAGTTTGCAACCATTCGCTCTAGATCAGCAAGTTGTTGTTCTGTCATTTCAGTTTTAGGATCTAATCCGATCCACCACACGCGCTCTTTAAATTGGGTAATCAACCAAATTTGCTTTTGCATGGTGTGTTGTTGATCTACTGTTAAAGCTTCAGTCTTTGATGCGAGTACACTTTGCTCTTTATATAAAAAATAATCCCGTGTCGTAACTAAAGCCCCCACAATCGTGATAAGAGCAATCACTGCGAACACTCGACCATTCATTTTTACTGAAGGCAAATTTTTATATTGCGCCTGAATGATGCCCAGTAAGAAACCTGCTGGAAGTAGAAAATAAGCATAATGTAAAGGAAACTCTAACATGCCATGAATGAGAATCGCACATACCATTAATGTTGCAATGATCGAGATATTATCCTTCACCCCTTTATTGAGCCACAGTAGCCAAGCTGTAAAGTACAGAAGAATAAACCCACCTAAAATCAAACCATTCCAGACCAACAGATCTAGAATCATGTTGTGTGCACTTTTATACCAAAGTGAAACTTGGAAGGTATCAGTAATATAGTATTGTGCTAAGCCTGTTTGATTCCATCCATACCCCCACCATGGTTGATGCAGAATTGCAGCTATCATTTGTTGCCACATATCTAGACGAATATCACCTGCACCTTTTGCCACTATTGCTGAGCCTTGAACAGCAGTTTGAGTATCTGTAACAGCAAAAAGCCATTGATCAAGAGATGCTAAATTGGATGAAAGTAATATAAATAAGCCAACCCATAATGCGAGATGGATATGAGAAAATCGATTCTGTTTTTTGACTTGTTTGATTAACCAATAGATCACAATAAAAGCGCAAACGATAATACTTGTTCGAGATTGTGCTAACACCACACCAAACAGTGTGATTAAAGACATTGGCACAAGAAAAAAACTAGAAATTATTTTCTTTTCAAATAGATAAATACTACTTAATAAACTTAGAATGAGTAATGTCGCTAAATTATTCGGCTGAGCTAAATTCGCATACGGGCGATTGCCGTTAAATGAATAAATAATACCTGAAAAGAAGGTATGCATATCCAACCACTGTAGCACAGCAAATATAGCTGAGATAACTCCGACTGAAACAAATGTTAAACAGGTAATTTTAAATACTTGTTCTCTCTTTTTCTGCTCGAGGCAAAGTTGATATCCAGCAATCACCATCAACATAAAGAACAGAATATAAGCAAAACTAAATAAAGCATTGCTGAAATAGATGTTCTGTCCGAAAATAAATTGAATAAGTGGAATACTTAAGAAAGGCAGCAACAGGAGCTGTGGTTTTGGTATGTTTAGTTTAAACTTTGCAAAGCCTAACAATAAAAATGATGCTGCAATAAAAGTTAGTATTTCTGAGCCAAAAGTCGGCCAAGGCGAGCGATGGTATGGGAGGAGCCAAGCCATCACTAACGAAAAAATCGCAAGTACAAAGTATTTCATAACAAGGTTTAAAAAAATGTTTGAGCTATCTTAAATCATTTATTAAATGGAAAGCGTCAAATTTATACGACTCTTTCTAATTTTGTACTACCGCCATGTTCCCAAAAAAATGGGGCTGCTCGACCTTCAGCACTTCCACACCCCACACAAATAATATCCGAACCAAGATGTGTAATAACCAGTAGGCAATAGAGAATAAAAATTGGCAAAAAAAGGTATTTTTCTTTAATTACATATTTCGAATTAGTCGCTACTTGTGTCTTCATTTGACTAAAAGTTAATGCAATAAAAAGTACGCAAATCACTTGAGAAACCGGATAAATAAAATTGCCTGAGAACATCGCATCAATTGCAATTGATAAAACACCCATTTTGAGCACAACATCAACGCTAGATTTCAATAAACGCATAAAATGATACCCTAACCATACCAGCGCGATAATGCCCAATATCCCCCATTCAAAAACTAATCTCAAATAAACATTATGGATATGATGACCATATTGATACTGAATTTGTGCTAAATAGCCCCCACCTGTTCCTAATAAAGGATTTTTCTTCCATTGCTCAAACATAAAAGTCCACATTTCAGAACGGTGTGAACTTGAGTACCTTGCTATATTCAATGACCGCTCAATTTCATGAATGAAATTATAAATGTAATAAATACTTTGGTAGGTTATAAATGCGAAAAATAACCAGATAAAAGTTTTAGAGACTTCTTTTCTATATTCTTGATTTAAAATGAACAACAAAACTAGAGGTATAATTAGACTCAATAAAGCTGATCTAGCTCCATCAACGAACAAGCCTAATCCAAAAAAGTAGCAAATGAATGGATAGAGAATATTGATATATTTATTTAGTCTTTTAACAAAGAAACTTAACCAAAAGATTGGAACGATTACACTATTCAATATACGAATTGAACTTGAATTCATTTGCCAACTATAAAATTTTCCATTCACTATAAATTCATAAAATACTAATGGTATAAACAAATGTATAAATAAAGCGAAAATAATTAATAAAATGAGCGAATTTCTAGTTACTTCTGAATGAAAATCAAATTTATTAAAAATAAAAAATAATAAGCCTAAATTTAACCATAGAATTAAATCTACAACTTGAAACCAGTTTCCAACAGCGCACCACAAAGCTATGAGAATAAAAAAAAATAGCAATGTTTTATCTACAGTGACTTCTTTTTTCTCTTTTTTAAAAAGATAAAACAAACCTAAAACTAGAGCTAGGATGATTTGTAGCACTCTAGATTCATCATATGGGTTCGCGACCCAACCCAAATGAAATCCTAATAGCACTACCACTAAATACAAAAATACAAAAATACTAATACCCATTAATTCAGCAATAAAAAAAGAGCATCATTAGATGCTCTCTCATATTTAGCTATTAAGAAGCCTTGCAAGATGATGGTAAATATTTTTGATCAATTTTGTTTGTACCAGTAGATGTACAAGTCCAATCAGTTGAACCACCATTTTCAACAGAAGTAAGTACTAATTCTTTACCTTGAAGACCACTACTCACATCAGAGGTTTTGAATTGAGCAGTAATAGTACATACTGGAGCTTTACCATCAGCAGCAGCAGTTTTTTGTGCAACTGTCACACTTGCTACATATTTACTTGAGATATCTGCAGCTGCAGGAATACCATTATTTCCGTTGGTAGGACAAGTAGCCGTTTGACTCATAACTTCAATAACTGGAGTTTTTAAACCTGAGGCTAAACTAATTGCATCTGTAACTTGTGAACGTGCAATGTAATTTTGGTAAGCAGGAATCGCAATCGCAGCAAGAATACCGATAATGGCAACAACAATCATTAACTCGATTAAAGTAAAACCTTTTTGAGCGTTCATAACATCTCTCCTAATTTTTTAAGTTCAAAGTTAACAACCTATCCCCAAAATAGATTTTGTTGTTGCTAACTAACTGATGCTATTTTCGGACAACGCTTCAAGGTTGCCAATAAATATTTTTCAAATTTATTTTTAATGTTAATTTATGTAAAAAAGTGACATTTTTTGTCACTTTTCTTAAATCAATTTAAAATAATTGGCTGATTACCGAGCTCATTTGCTAAATCTCGCACTTTATCATCATAAAAACGATTCAAAATTTCCCCGACTTCCATCACGCCAACAATAACACCCTGTTTATAATTTTTATTTTTTAGCTCATTAATCATGTGATCACAGATTGCTTGCCAATCCTGTTGCGTTGTGGCCTTTTGAATTCCACGATCAATCACAATTTCAACTTTCTGCTCACATAGATTTAAATATATCAGTACACCACTATTAAATTCTGTATCCCATACACCTAATTCAGCAAAAAGTTGTTCGGCGCGCTGACGAGTATTCATTGAATAAGCCAAGGCACATGGAATATATCCCTCTATGACCACTTGGATCTCTCCAACATGACCTTGCTCCGCTTGTTTCACTGCCTCTGCAATCGCATTTTGATCCATTTTGGAAAAATAACGTTTAGACGCAGGCAAATAACAAAAATGCTTAATCCAACGCTTGAAGCTCGGTTGAGATGCTTGTTGCAACTTTGGTTCAGTGATAATTTCTGTCGTTTCAGTTTTTGTTACCATGAGCCTGACGCACCTCCCCCACCAAAGCCACCACCACCGCCACTAAATCCACCACCGCCAAATCCGCCTCGACCGCCACTGCCGCCGCGTCCTCCACCAGATAAAAATGCTTGGAAAATCAACTGTGCGATGGATGTAAATAATAAAAAGAAAATTCCAATGCCCACAATCAAGCTGATTAAAATCCCTGAACCATAAATCATGCTCGCAGCAAAAGCAGTAACACCCGCGACCGAAGCACTTAAACGATTACCAATAATAAAAGAACCAATCACACCAGCAATCAAAATGAATAATACCGTGTTAAATGTCTTTTCTTTTGCATATTGTGCTTTTAAGGCTTGTTCTTGTCTAAGTTTCAGTTCTTCAGCGGCTTGTTGGGCAATTTCAGGATCAAGGTTAACGATTCGTTCAATTTCTCTGACTCCTGAAATTAAACCCTGTCCAAATTGATTGACTTTAAAGTAAGGCGTGATTTGTTCACGAATGATTCGACTCGCAACGATATCTGGAATGATACCTTCCAATCCATAGCCAGTTGCGATATGTAATCTTCGATCATTGATTGCCACCGCGATTAACAAGCCATTATCTTGTTGAGCAGAACCCAACCCCCAAGTCTGTGCATTCCGCATTGCAAAATCAAAGATACCTTCCTGACCAGTTGTTGGAACGATGACGATCCCAATTTGAGCCTTACCCTCGCTATATAGACCGCGAATTATTGTATCGAGTTCTGACTTTTCTTGAGGAGAAAGTATATTCGCCTGATCTATCACAGGTTCATTTAATGTAGGGAGTTGACGTTGTGTGTCTCCTTCCTGCATATCATTTGAAACAGTAACAGGAGGTACTGGAGTTGGTTTATTTTGCTGAGCACTTGATGATGGATTTGCTGAATTGGGTAGAATCACTTTTCCCAGCACAATCGCGTCAGACTCATGATCTACTGCTGTTGTAGTTTCTGCATGAACCATTTGCAATGTACAGGTCATCACAAAGACAAATAGCCATGAAAGCAATTTCATACTATTGTGTCTAAGATGCTGAGTTCTCATGCTCATATTCATCAACTTCTAATCATTGATTTAATCAAAAGAAACATTAGGTGCCTTTTGTGCACTCGCTTCAGCACTAAAGTTTTCTTTTGCATCCATGCCAATGACTTTCGCAGTTACGACTTGTGGGAATTGACGAACATAGGTGTTGTAATCTTGGACGGTAGAAATATAGCGATTACGCGCAACTGCTATACGGTTTTCTGTACCCTCTAATTGTACCTGCAAATCACGGAATTGCTCATTCGCTTTAAGATCTGGATAGTTTTCAGTCACTGCCAGCAAACGTGATAATGCACTTGTCATTTGCGATTGCGCTTCTTGATAACGCTTGAATAGTTCAGGATTTTCAAGAACCTCTTTATCAACTTTGAGCCCTGCAACATTTGCACGTGCCTCTGTGACTTCAGTTAAAACTTGTTCTTCATGTTTTGCATATCCTTTAACTACATTCACCAAATTCGGAACAAGGTCTGCTCGACGCTGGTATTGGTTTTGTACCTCAGACCATGATGCAGTCACCGCTTCATCTTTCGCTTGAAGTGTATTGTACCCACAACCTGTGAAAAGCAAGGAACTTGATAATGCGAGCACAACAGCTGATTTTTTTAAAATTTGCATGACATCAACCTCATTATTTATTTGTATTTGTTTAATTAAAAATATTGTATACGCAAATTCAAAATTGAATGTAGCATTTATTTTATGGCTTTAATTTATATAAAAACATTAAGATAAAAAAAGCCACCCTAAGGTGGCTTTTTGTTTGAAATTACTCTTCGTCTTTTTTATCGTCAGCTGGAGGTAAGTCCTTCACAGCTTCAGCAATTAGACCAAACATGTAGTTTCCGTATGCATTAGTTTTATCATAATGGAAACGTAAACGAGGTGTGATACGTGTCTTAATACGACGACTCAGCTCATGACGCAGAAAACCTGATGCTTTATTTAAAACATCTAGAGTATCTTTATTTGCTGCTTCACTTTGCTCATCACCAAGTTCACGTCCCATGACAGTAACATAAACTTCAGCATAGCCTAAATCTGGGCTCACTTTCACCGCTGAGATGGTCACAAGACCACCTAAGCGTGGATCTTTCAGCTCCTGACGGATAAGTTCAGACAATTCACGCTGAACCGTGTCCGCCATACGCTTAAGACGTTGACTACCCGCCATTAAAGACTCCGTTTAATTAATTGAACATCATAGACTTCGATTTTATCGAGCACTTTGATGTCTTTATAGCCTTTGACTGCAAGACCACATTCCATACCAGCACGAACTTCTTCAACCACTTCTTTATAACGGCGAAGTGATTCAAGTTCACCTTGGAACACAACCACGTCATCACGTAAGACACGAATTGGTTTATTACGGTGTAATAAGCCCTCAAGAACCATACAACCTGCTGCAGCACCAAACTTACTCGAGTGGAATACTTCACGTACTTCAGCCACACCAAGAATTGTTTCACGATGTTCTGGTGCAAGCTTACCACTCATTGCATCTTTCACATCATCAATCAATTGGTAAATGATTGAGTAGTAACGAATGTCGATACCATCTGCGTCGGCTTTTTGGCGCGCTGTATTGTCTGCACGAACGTTAAAGCCTAATAAGAATGCTTCTGAAGATTCTGCAAGTGTCACATCAGACTCAGTGATCGCACCAACACCTGAACCAATGACACGCACTTTCACTTCATCAGTTGAAAGTTCAGCCAATGCAACATGAAGCGCTTCCAATGTACCGCGAACATCTGTCTTCAGAACAACATTCACAATCGGCACGTCTTTTTTGCCCATTGAAGCCATTAAGTTTTCAAGACGCATTGCAGATTGACGCTCTAAACGTTTTTGACGTTCACGATCCATACGCGCATCAGCCACTTCACGTGCTTTCTTCTCATCATTTACAACAAGAACTTCGTCACCTGCCATTGGCGCTTCTGGAAGACCTAAGATTTCAACTGGAATCGATGGACCTGCAGACTTAATACGTTGACCATTTTCATCAGTCATCGCACGTACACGACCATAAGATGCACCAGCTAGAACAAGGTCACCTACTTTTAATGTACCATTTTGAACAAGAATCGAAGTAACCGCACCACGGCCTTTATCAACACGTGCTTCGATTACAACACCTTGTGCCGCACCTTCTTCAGAAGCTTTAAGCTCTAGAAGTTCAGATTGGATCAAGATCAAGTCAAGAAGTTCATCAATACCTGCACCGGTGTGCGCAGAAACCATCGCTACAGGGACATCACCACCCCATTGCTCAGGCACGATTTCTTTAGTTGTCAATTCATTCAATACGCGATCTGGATCAGCAGATTCTTTATCCATCTTGTTGATTGCAACAATGATTGGCGTACCTGCTGCACGAGCATGGTCAATCGCTTCCGCTGTTTGTGGCATAACACCATCATCAGCTGCGACCACCAATACAACGATATCAGTTGCTTTCGCACCACGTGAACGCATCGCAGTAAATGCTGCGTGTCCCGGAGTATCCAAGAACGTGATAATACCTTTATCCGTTGTAACGTGATAAGCACCGATATGCTGTGTAATACCGCCCGCTTCACCTTGCGCTACTTTCGCACGACGAATACGATCAAGAAGCGATGTCTTACCATGGTCAACGTGACCCATGATAGTAACCACTGGTGGACGCGTTGTTTGTGCACCACGTGCTTCTTCAGCCGCCTCAAGCAAGTTATCTTCCGCTTGAGTATCTGATACTAGAACTGGGTTATGACCCATTTCTTCAACCACTAGAACTGCTGTATCTTGGTCGATTGATTGGTTTTGAGTGACAAGCTCACCCATTTTCATGAGTGTTTTAATTACTTCACGAACCTTAATCGCCATTTTTGCAGCAAGGTCAGCAACAACAATAGTTGCACCGATTTCAACATCATAAACTTGCTTTTTAACTGGCTTCTCGAAACCATGTTTATTAGCTTGGCTTGATTTCAAACCACGTTTATGAGAGTTGTCACGGAAAGATTGCTCTTCTTGACCACGACGACCACCTTTCTTAGGAGAACGTGCACCTGGTGTGTTATTACCACGCTTAATGTCACGGTCTTCTTTCGCGAATGAATCTTCGTATGCTTGACCAACAAGACCAGCAGCCAATGGAGAATCATCGACCACACGAATCGTTGCAGTTGCATCTTCATTAGAGTACTTAGAAGCCATCTGACGCATTTGTTCAAGCGTACGTTGTTGTGCTTCTTCAGCTGCTTTACGACGTGCTGCTTCTTCGACTGCTTTTAATTTAGCAGCTTCAGCTTCACGTGCTTTTTTCTGTTCTGCAGTTTCAGTTGGCTTAGTTGCTTGTTTAACAATCGGTTTATTTGTTGACTTGCGCTTAACCACAACCGCAGCTTTAGCAACTTCTTGCTTCTCACTCGATTGTTTCGCTGCAGCACGCATTGCATCTAAGTTCGCTTTCGCTTTACTTACTGCAGGTTGCGCCTTCTCTTCAGCTTGAGCTGGTTTAACTTCAACTTTTTGCTGTGCTTTTGCTTCAGTTTCAGCTTTTGCTTTTGCCAATGCTTCAGCTTTAATTTGTTCAGGATCTGGCTTAGTGAACGTATGCTTCTTACGAACTTCTACGTTAATAGTTTTAGCTTTACCTGATGTACTTGCTACTTTTGCAGTACTCGTAGTTTTACGTTTCAACGTGATTTTTCCTGCGCTGCCGCTGTCTTGCCCATGCGCTTTTTTCAAATGAGCGACTAAACGGTCTTGCTGTTCTACTGAGATTGTGTCTTCTGCCTTAGATTGAGGCAACCCAGCATCTCGCACCTGATCTAATAGTTTTTCAACTGGAAGACCTACGCTGACTGCTAACTCTTTAATTGACTTATCCGTCATGTATGACCTCCTCGTTAATTAAACCATGATTCACGTGCTTTCATGATCAATTGACCTGCTTTCTCAGCACCTAAACCTTCGATATCAGAGATATCATCAGTTGCCTGATCTGCTAAATCATCTACTGTGATTACACCGCGAGCCGCTAATGCATAAGCAAGCTCTGAACTCATTCCTTCCATCGCTAGAAGCTCTTCGCTCGGTTCTTGAATATTTTCTTGCTCTTTCAGTGCATCTGCTAATGCAACTTCTTTCGCACGGCTTTGTAAAAGCTCAACCGTTTCTGCATCTAATTCGATTTCATCAAATGTTTCAGCTGGAACGTAAGCAATCTCTTCAAGTGAAGTAAAGCCCATTTCTACCAATGCCATCGCAAGGTCTTCTTCAATATCAAGACGACCTACAAACATATCGAGATATTGCTGTGCTTCATTTTGTTGACGAGCACGGTACTCTTCTTCAAGCATCATATTGAGCTTGTAACCAGTTAACTCAGAAGCTAAACGTACGTTTTGACCTTGAGAACCAATTGCACGCGCCAATTGATCGCTTGTAGCAAAAATAATATCTGCTGTGCGTTCTTCTTCATCAATCACAATACCCGATACATCTGCTGGCTCTAAAGCACTTGCGATATATTGAGCTGGATCATCTGACCAAACTACAACATCAATACGTTCACCGTTCAATTCTTGCTGTACAGCTTGGATACGTGTTCCACGCATACCAATACATGCACCAACTGGATCAATACGATGATCGTTCGTTTTCACTGCAATTTTAGCACGAACACCCGGTTGACGTGCAGCAGCTTTAATTTCGATGATTTCTTCAGAAATTTCTGGAATTTCTTTTTTCATCAAGGCCATTAACATTTCTGGCTTAGCACGAGAAAGTTGTAGCTGCGCACCACGACCTTCACGGTTTACGTTAAATAAAATCGCATTTACACGCTGTTTAGGACGTAAAATTTCTTTTGCGATCATTTCTTCACGTGCAAGATATGCTTCCGCATTCTCACCGAGGTCAATAATGAAACCATCTTTAGTTTGTTTCTTTACTTCACCGTAAATTAACTCACCAACTTTAGATTCATATGCATCTGCAATAAGCGCACGTTCAGCTTCACGAATTTTCTGAACAATAACTTGCTTCGCGATTTGAGCTGCAATACGACCAAATTCAATTGATTCTACTTCAAGCTCACGCACATCACCGATTGACCATTTCGCTGGATCCACATCAGAAATCGCGTCTTGGCATGCAGGCATTTCATGATCTTCATCTGCTACTACAGTCCATTGACGGAAAGTACGGTATTCACCAGTCTTACGATCGATTTCAACGCGCAACTGTGCTTCTTCAGAATTTGTGCCTTCGTAGAATTTTTTCTTCGTTGCAGCAACTAGAGCTTGCTCGAGCGCTTCGAAAATCGCTTCACGACTAACACCTTTTTCATTACTAACCGTCTCAGCAACGGTAAGAATTTCACGGCCCATAAGTCACCTACTATTCAAATTCTTTTAGTTAAGATTAATTTAGTCTTGGTAGATCAAGTTGGCCTTATCGATATTGTGACTATCGATCTCGAGCACTTGTTGCTTTTCAACTTCAACTTGGATCATTTCATTTTCTACATCTACAGCAACCAGTTTCGCTTGGAATTTACGGCGGTTATCCACTGCAGAAATCAAACGTAAAGCAACTTGTTGACCAATATATGCTTGCATCTGTTCAAGTTTAAAGAAAGTACGATCCCAACCTGGAGATGACACTTCTAATGCATATTCACCAGAAATTGGATCATGAACATCGAGGATTGCACCAACTTGTTGGGTAACACGTACACAATCTTGCACACCCACACCACGACCAAGATCAATTTCACCGTCTTCGGAAATAACAGGTTCTTTGTTTGGATCTTCAGGCTTGTCAATGTAGATACGTACTAGCGAACGCTTACCCTGAGGTGTAAATTCTAAACCCCATAGTTCAACATCGCACGCCTCAACAGCGGGTGCGATCAGTTCATACAATGCTTGGGTTTTATTTGATAACTTCATTTACTCTCGTCATTTATGTGCGATTCAATCGGCCAATAGACCGACACAGACTAACTATAGTGATAGCATGATTATTTGGCCAATTGATGTCCACACTACACGATAGATAACAAAAAAGGGCGCATTCGCCCCCATTATTGCACAGAAAAGCAATGCCCACTGTGCAAAAAGGCCCACCTAGTTGTGAGCCTCTTTAGAAACTTGGTAGCGGGAGCTGGATTTGAACCAACGACCTTCGGGTTATGAGCCCGACGAGCTACCAGACTGCTCCATCCCGCATCAACGTGCAAAATTATATCTAAATTTGAATCATTTTTCAATCAGAAAAATTTTCTAATTAGACTTGATTAAGTTGCACCTTAATCAAAAGTGGTAGCGGGAGCTGGATTTGAACCAACGACCTTCGGGTTATGAGCCCGACGAGCTACCAGACTGCTCCATCCCGCATCAACAGATTTTGCTGCAAACACCAACTTAAACTTCTGGATTATAAGTTGGTGCGGAAGGGGGGACTTGAACCCCCACGCCCGAAAGCACTACCACCTCAAGGTAGCGTGTCTACCAATTCCACCACCACCGCAGCTGTGACGCATTCTAGTGGTTTCAATGAAAAATTGAAAGCGAAATATTCAATTATTCAGCTGGTTTTGGTGCAGTTGATGAAGTTTCAGGCGATTTTTGATCAACTTGCTCAGTTGTGTTAATCGTTTTCAAACCATAGGCATCTGTCGTTTGCTGCTTTGCAAAGTAAGCCAAACTAATACTTGTAATAAAGAATAAAGCAGTAAGTATCCCGGTTAAACGTGTTAAGAAGTTACCAGAACCAGAAGCGCCGAATACAGTCGCTGCACCGCCACCGCCAAAAGACGCACCTGCATCTGCACCTTTACCATGCTGTACTAGAATTAAAATAATCATCAATAACGCTAAAATGATGTGTAGCACCAGTACAAAAGATTGCATGATGAACTCCTAATTATTTTGATTGGGCAAATGCTTGCGCAATTTGAACAAATGATTCTGCATTGAGTGATGCACCGCCTACGAGGGCACCATTGATATCAGGGCATGCTGCCAATTCAACAGCATTCTCAGGTTTTACACTACCACCATAAAGAATTGCTATGTTTTGACCTTCAGGTGTAATTTGACTCAATCCTTCACGAATTTTAGCATGCATTGCTTGTGCATCATCCGGGGAAGCTGTTTTACCAGTTCCAATTGCCCAAATTGGCTCGTAGGCGACGGTAATATGCACCCATTGCTCTGGATTCACAACACCTGCAATGTCACAAATTTGTTGTAACACCACTTGCTCAGCTTGCCCACTTTCACGCTGTTCAAGGCTTTCACCCACACAATAGATGATATGTAAGTTAGCAGCTAAAGCATTTTTTATTTTTTCATTAAGAATCGCAGGCGTGTCATTAAATATTTCACGACGCTCAGAATGTCCAATTAATACATAATCGACTTGGCTATCCTTTAAAAGATCTGCGCTAACTTCACCTGTAAATGCACCAGTACCCGCAATACGTGATACATCTTGAGCGACCACAAACACTTCATGAGCATCTGTTGCAAGTTCATTTTTTACTTGGAGTAAAGCCAATAAAGTTGGCGCAACACCAATTTTACAAACATCATGAGCGATTGAAGCTTGCTCAAGCTGTTGTTTCAAATCAGCTAAAAGCTGTTGCGTGTTAGCCTGCATTGGGTTCATTTTCCAATTGCCTACAACCCACGGAGTAATTGTCGAACCCGACATAGATCTAACCTTCTATCAAAAATGCGCACATTCTACACGGATTTTAAAAAATTAACGTAAAAATTCAATGGATACAGATTCAGCACCTAGAATTCTTTAAAAAAAGACAACATAAGACACAATACCCAACAGAATAAGTGAAAAAATTCAATTTTTTCATAGTTTTCGGATAATATTAATGATTTTAAGTATAGAATTTTCTACTTATAACCGTATAATTTTAATATTCGAATTATAAAATGAATTTAAGGCGTATTGGGGATGACTTTAGATCAAAGTGGGCCAAAATTTTCTGGGTTAAGTCGTCGTTTGGTTGATGAAGGCATTTTGACCTCCCAGCAAATGCAAAATGCTATTATTAATTCAAAAAAATCTCATCAAAAATTAGTACCTTACCTCGTTGAACATCTCAAAATACGAGCAAATACGATTGCTGAAATGGTTGCTCAAGAGTTTGGGGAGCCATTGTTCGATTTAGATGCATATAATGTTGAGTTACTACCCAAAGATATCGTTGCAGAAAATCTTGTTACAAAACATGTAATCTTACCTTTATATCAACGAGGTATATCTTTATTTGTAGCGACGAGTGATCCTACAGATATCGAAGCATTGGAAGCAATTCGATTTAATAGTAAATTAAACGTCGTTCCTATTACTGTAGAACATAATAAACTTGAAAAACTGATCGAAAAGCATTTTTCTGAAAATGAGAATTTCAATTTCGGTGATGAAGATCTTGACGTTAACGTGGTCGAGAACGATACACCGCAAAATAATAACGATGATGGTCCTTCAGGTGATGATTCCCCGATTGTTAAGTACATCAACAAGCTTTTGGTTGACGCCATTCGCATGGGTGCATCAGATTTACACTTCGAACCTTATGAAAAAACGTACCGAGTTCGATACCGCGTTGATGGTGTTTTAAGAACTATTGCAAATCCACCATTGCAACTCGCGAATCGATTAGCTTCACGCTTGAAAGTTATGTCTCAAATGGATATTTCAGAAAAGCGTATTCCGCAAGATGGCCGTATTAAGCTTAAATTATCTCGTACTAAAGCGATTGATTTTCGTGTTAACTCATTGCCAACCTTATTTGGTGAAAAAATCGTATTACGTATTTTGGATCCGTCTAGTGCAATGCTCGGTATTGATGCATTAGGTTATGAAGAAGATCAGAAAGCTTTATTTCTTGAGGCACTTGAGAAGCCTCAGGGCATGTTACTGATTACGGGCCCAACAGGTTCTGGTAAAACAGTATCGCTTTATACAGGATTGAATATTTTAAATACTGAAAATGCCAACATCTCTACAGCAGAAGATCCCGTAGAAATTAACTTAGAAGGCATTAATCAGGTCAACGTCAATTATAAAGTGGGCTTAAGCTTCTCAGTCGCATTGAAATCATTCCTTCGTCAAGATCCTGATATTATTATGGTCGGGGAGATTCGAGATCTCGAAACAGCTGAAATTGCAATTAAGGCAGCACAAACAGGCCACATGGTGATGTCTACACTTCATACCAATAGTGCTCCTGAAACCTTAACCCGTTTGCGCAATATGGGGGTTCCCTCTTTTAATATTGCAACTTCGGTGAATCTCGTCATTGCTCAACGACTTGCTAGACGACTGTGTGTACACTGTAAAGTACCTGCTGATATTCCTAAACCAAGTTTGTTAGAAATGGGATTCACAGAACAGGATTTAGCAGATCCAGATTTTAAAATTTATCAACCTGTCGGTTGTCCTGAGTGCCGTGATGGTTATAAAGGACGTGTCGGTATTTATGAAGTCATGAAAGTGACACCTGAAATTTCGAAGATTATTATGGATGATGGCAATGCATTAGAGATTGCAGCTGCATCTGAAAGACTGGGGTTTAAGAATCTTCGACGTTCGGGCTTAATTAAGGTCATGAACGGACTCACTTCTTTACAAGAAGTGAATCGTGTGACCAGTGAATAATTAAAAATAAGGAAATCATTATGGCGGTGAAAAAAGCACAGATGATGCCAACGTTTGTATATGACGGCGTGGATCGCAAGGGAACCAAAGTTAAAGGTGAAATGCCTGCGCGTAATATTCAACTTGCAAAAGTCATGCTCCGCAAACAAGGCATTACGGTGCGTAGTATCCGCGAGAAGCGCAAGAATATTCTTGAAGGCTTAATGAAGAAGAAAGTGTCTACTTTGGACATCACCATCTTTACGCGTCAGCTTGCCACCATGATGAAAGCAGGTGTACCACTTGTTCAAAGCTTTGAAATTGTTGCAGAAGGCTTAGATAATCCTGCAATGCGTGAAGTGGTTTTGGGTATTAAAACTGAGGTCGAAGGTGGTAATACTTTTGCAGGTGCACTACGCAAATATCCTCAGCATTTTGATCAGTTATTCTGCTCATTGGTAGAATCAGGTGAGCAATCAGGTGCGCTTGAAACCATGCTCGATCGAGTTGCGATTTATAAAGAAAAAAGTGAAGTTCTCAAACAAAAAATTAAAAAAGCGATGAAGTATCCAATTACTGTCATTGTGGTTGCAATTATTGTGACCATTATTTTGATGGTCAAAGTGGTTCCTGTCTTCTCTGAGATGTTTAGCTCATTTGGCGCAGACTTACCTGCGTTCACGCAACTCGTAGTGGCAATGTCTGAGTGGGTGCAAAAATATTGGTTTATTTTAATTATTGGTATCGCGCTGACCATTATCGGCTTTATTGAAGCCAAAAAACGTAGTCAAAAATTTGCGGATGCATTAGATCGCACGGCTTTAAGGCTGCCTATTTTTGGTGATTTGGTTTATAAAGCAATTATCGCACGTTATAGCCGTACACTTTCAACCACATTTGCTGCCGGCGTCCCTTTAATCGATGCACTCCAATCAACAGCTGGCGCAACGAATAACGTGGTATACGAGCAAGCAGTTATGCGTATTCGTGACGACGTTGCGACTGGTCAACAACTTCATTTCGCTATGCGCTCGACCAATTTATTCCCATCTATGGCTGTGCAAATGGTAGCGATTGGTGAAGAATCGGGTTCACTCGATGCTATGCTAGATAAGGTTGCAACCCATTATGAAAGTGAAGTCGACAATGCTGTCGATGGCTTAACCTCCATGATGGAGCCTTTGATTATGGCCATTCTAGGTGTCTTGGTCGGCGGCTTAGTCATCGCAATGTATCTTCCAATTTTTCAAATGGGTTCTGTGGTGTAATGAACGAAATAATTGCGTATTTAATTCAATCGCCTACAGCACTCTATTTAACTGTAGGAATCATCAGCTTATGTGTCGGCAGTTTTTTAAATGTTGTCATTTACCGCACACCTAAAATGATGGAGCAAGAATGGCGCCAAGACTGTCAGATGTTTTTACATCCCGACCAAGCCATAATTGATGAAGATAAACTCACGCTAAGTAAACCTGCATCGACCTGCCCAAAATGTAAAACACCTATTCGTTGGTATCAAAATATCCCCGTGATAAGTTGGTTATTTTTACGTGGAAAATGTGGTGAATGTGAAAATCCGATTGGTATTCGTTATCCACTGGTAGAAGTTTTGACTGCTGTTTGCTCATTAGTGGTCGTCGCGGTATTTGGTCCAAGCCTACAAATGCTTTTTGGCTTAATTTTAACGTGGACACTGATCGCACTCACATTCATCGACTTCGATACACAACTTTTACCCGATCGATATACTCTCCCCTTGGCTGCACTTGGTTTAGCGGTAAATAGCTATGCACTCTACACCTCACCTACCTCCGCAATTTGGGGATATTTGATTGGTTTCCTCTGTTTATGGGTGGTGTACTATCTATTTAAAATCGTGACAGGCAAAGAAGGAATGGGATATGGCGACTTCAAATTACTGGCCGCGCTTGGTGCATGGATGGGTCCATTTTTATTACCGCTCATTGTCCTACTTTCATCCTTAGTCGGTGCAATCATCGGCATCATTTTGATGAAAGTCAAAAAAGAAAATCAGCCCTTTGCTTTTGGACCTTATATTGCGATTGCTGGATGGATTGCATTCTTATGGGGTAACGAAATTATGAAGGTTTATTTAGGGGGTTAAGCTAAAATAAGCCCCCATTATGATAATTACAAGGTTTTTTACATGCGCTTTATTTTGGGCTTAACAGGTGGTATTGGAAGTGGAAAAACTGCTGCAAGTCAGTGGTTTGAAACACAAGGTATTACTGTTGTTGATGCAGATATCGTAGCACGTGAAGTGGTTGAAATTGGAAAACCTGCACTACAAAAAATTAAAGATCATTTTGGGGATTGGGTGCTATTGGAAGATGGCGCACTCGACCGCAGAGCGTTAAGAGACCATATTTTCAAACATCCTGAAGCTAGAAAGATATTAGAAAATATTACGCATCCTGCAATTCGCCTATCGATTATTGAACAACTACAACGGGCGACCAGTCCTTATGCCATTTTAGTTTCCCCACTCTTATTTGAAACCAATCAACACCAACTTACTCAACGTACTTTACTGATCGATGCATCCACAGAATTACAAATCTTGCGTGCTTCGCAACGTGATCATCAAGACATTGAGCAAATTAAAAAAATAATGAGTGCGCAAATGTCTCGTGAAGAAAAATTAAAACGTGCAGACGATGTTGTTATTAATGATGGTGAACTTGATCATCTCTATCAACAACTCGCAGTAAAACACCAATATTATCTCGATATTACACAACAAGCTTAGATTTTAAAAAAGCAGTCTAAGAAGACTGCTTTTTTTGTTGCTCAAGTTTTTGGCTTAGTGCATCTTGGCGACCCAGCCATCGCCATGGTTGTAATGCGCCTATCGCCATACCCAACAACCCAAATAACATCGCAATACTTAAAGGTTCATTTAACAAAGGCACTGCCAAAATTGCAGCTAAAAAAGGCGCTAAATTGGTAATGCTCCCTGCTTTAAAAGCCCCGAGTCTTTTAATCGCTTCCACATAAGTTAAAGTTGCAATAATGACCACGAATATGCCATGAAATATTGTCTGAAACAGTAAATGCTGAGGCTCAGGAGTACTAAGATCTTTGGGTAAAAATAACACGTAAATGGGTACATAAATCACGGCTGACCAGATGGCAACTCCACACATCGCCTGCCATGCACTCAGTTGGAATTTACGCAGTAATACGGTAAATATTGCCCAAAAAATGGCGCTCAAGAAGAATAATCCATCACCAGCACCAAAAGGAATGCCTGATTCACGATACATCAGGAGACTCATAATACCGAGCACGGTGATCATAATGAGCAAACTTGCCCATGTATGACGATCAAAAGCCTGCTTCATCAATATAAAAGCCACGATGGCAGTACAAATAGGAATACAACCATTGAGAAAAATTGCAGCATGCGCAGTCGGTGCATAGTGAAATGCGCTATAAGCCAACAAACAATAGATCACACCACCAATCATTGCCAAAATAAATGGTTCTTTTTTAAGTAAAAAAGAGGCTTCTCTACGATAAAGTAAAATCGGCATTAAGATCAAAAAAGCCAGTGAAAAACGCAGTGCCACAATGTCCCACGTATTGATGTGCCATAGCGCATTTAATCGTGCAGTGAGGGTAAATCCCCCCCAGATGCACATGGTAGTAATAAGAAAAAAATAGCCTTGGGCTCGATCTGAAAGTGCCATCTCAAATTAGGCTTGACGTTGTCTACACGCTTCGTAAAGTGCCATGCCTGTCGCCACACTCACATTCAAACTTTGTAAATTGCCACTCATTGGAATATAAACTTTGTGATCGCATTGCGCCTGAGTAATCGGTCTTAAACCAGTATCTTCAGCACCCATAATCACTGCGACAGGACCAGTCAAATCACATTCGTGAATAGGTAGAGCATGCTCATCTAACATCGTGCCAATCACTCGAACATTAAAATCATCTTTGATTTTAGCTAAAGTACGAGCCAAATTCGTCACTTGGATAAATTTAACTTTCTCTGCACCACCAGCAGCAACCTTACGAGCCGTTGGTGTTAAGCTCGCAGAACGATCACGAGGAACAACAACCGCGTGTACGCCCATGGCTGCCGCAGTTCGAATACACGCACCCAAATTATGCGGGTCCGTCACTTGGTCAAGCGCCAGTAAAAAAACATTGTCTGTACTTTTGATTAATTGCTCAAGATCATTTTCATTCATCGTTGGATGAGGACGAACTGCAGCAACGACACCTTGATGAAAAGGTTGTCCAGCCAGTTTTTCAAGGCTGTCTCGGCTCGCTTTTTGAATACTAATTCCGAAAGGTTCAGCCAACTCAAAAATACGTTTTAAACGTTGATCTTCACGACCTTTTAGTGCAAATAGAGTCAAAACGCGTTCAGGTTCTAACTCCAACAATGACTCCACAGAATGAACGCCATAATAATATTCGGGTTTAGCCATGAACGACCTCAACTCACTAAGACAATACAATAATATAGAAAAGAAAAATCCCGCAAAGCCAACTTTACAGGATTTTATATAGCGAATAGTTTAACCGATTTGACCATTGAATGTTGGTCAAATTTTTTTTTGGTAATTAACCTTCGAAATGACAAACGTAGTCTAATACGTCATCTGTTTCGATTTTGAAACGGCTCTCACCAGGCACGTAAAACGACTGCCCTGCACGGAAAAGCTCATGTTCTTCATTGTCTGCAATTGTGACACGACATTCACCAGAAATAATTTCCATACGCTCTGGTACATGTGTTTCAAAAGTAAGCGGTTGTTCCGTCGGTAGAATAACCCCAAGTGTTTTTTTCGTACCGTCTTCAAATTGAACAGTGTGGCTAATACACGTCCCGCCAAAATAAACATTTGATTTTTTTACAACAGATACATGATCAAATTGTGATGACATGCGTATTCTCCAAATAATGCGCATTTTATAAATTTTAATTGCCGTAGTTTAATTGCGCTCGAGCAACTAATCAATCAGTGTTTTGCAATGGTTTTTATAAGCAACTTTTATTCCCTATTGATGAAATTTAAAGATTTTTTTGATTTCTTCTATATATCTTTTGTACACAGTTAAAAGAATATATTCAGTCACTAGTAATCAACCTAATTTCAGTTAAAATGCAAACTAAAAGTTCTCATATTCAAATGTCGTGACTTGAGACTAAAACAAAATTTCTCTATCTTAGAATCCACACTTTCGCAGCTCGGATGCGTTTATGCTGACACACCTTAATCTGATCAACTTTGCTTTAGCCGATAACTTAGCCATTGATATTGATCAAGGTTTCAATGTTCTTACGGGTGAAACTGGTGCAGGTAAATCTTTATTACTCGATGCATTATCAGCGTGTTTAGGCGAGCGTACTGATACGAATTACGTTCGTTATGGTTCAGATAAGGCTGATGTTACAGCCGTATTTAGTTATCAAGATCAAAGTCCTGAAGCTGAATGGTTAAGCACTCATGAGCTGGCAGATGAATCGGGTGAAATTCACCTAAGACGGGTAATCTTTGCTACAGGTCGTAGTAAAGCTTGGATCAATGGACGTCCAAGTAGTCTGTCAGAATTAAAGGAAATTGGCAGACTCTTAGTCCAACTTTACAGCCAACATAGTCAGCAACAATTGTTAGAACCGCCCTATCCAAAACATTGGTTAGATCGTTACAGCAACTTTGGTCAACATACGCTTGCTGTCAAAGACAGTTATAACGCATGGCAAAAAAATATCCGACAGCATCAAGCTGCGCTTGATGCACAGACCACCCGCCTTCAACGCATTGAGACACTAAATCTTCAATTAGAAGAATTAGAAGAAGTGGTTCGACTTGACTATAAAGAAATTGAACAAGAGTTCGATCGCTTAAGTCATCATGAACACATCATGCAAGATTGTAGTTATGCAATCAACGTTTTAGATGAGTCTGATCAAAATATCACTCAGGAAATTTCAAGTATTATTCGCAAGCTTGAATCTCATGCAGGTCGTAGTGATTTACTCTCTGAAATTTATAACTCATTATTAAATGCGCAAAGTGAAATCGATGATGCCAGTGCGAATTTAAAACAATTCATTGACCGTCAAAGTTTTGATCCTGAACGAATGGAAGAGTTAAACACACAACTGGAAATATTCCATCGTTTAGCGCGCAAATATCGAGTACAACCCGAAGATTTAAAATCAGAATACGAACATTGGCAGGCAGAGCTAGAACAACTACATCAACTTGAAGATCCAGAGACTTTGGCTGAACAAGTTGAAATTTCACATCAACAATTTATAGAGAAAGCTCAATATCTAGATGATATCCGTCGTAAAGCAGCAGAGCCCTTAGCCAAACTCTTAACAGAACAAGTCAAACAACTGGCTTTACCAGAAGCTCATTTTGAATTCCGTTTCGATCCTCTGGAGCAGCCTTCATCTGAAGGGTTTAGTTTTATTCAATTGTTGTTCACAGCAAACAAAGGGATTCCACCTCAACCGCTTGCGAAGGTTGCTTCTGGTGGTGAATTGTCACGTATTGCATTGGTCATGCAAGTCATGAATGCAGAAAAAACCGAAGCCGAAGTACTCGTTTTTGATGAAATTGATGTGGGTATCAGTGGTGGAACAGCTGAGATTGTCGGTCGCTTATTGGCTGGATTAGGTCAACATGTTCAAATTCTATGTATTACACATCAAGCCCAAGTTGCAGCGCAATCGGACCAACATTTGTTAGTGAAAAAATTGCAAACAGACCCTGCTAGCAGCACTATCGTTGAGCTTGATGAAGATCAGCGGATATTAGAGCTTGCTCGCATGACTGGTGGTGTCGAAATTAGCGAGACCACCCTTCAACATGCAAAACAATTAAGACAATTAAAGTTTCAAAATTGAAAAAAAATCCCAGTTTTTCAACTGGGATTTTTTTCACCATTTAATTGGTTTTTCACTAGAACCAGGCGTCATTTCATAAGTAGGTACAAAGTTTGTCCCCTCACCTAATGATTTAGCCTTTAGTTTGAGTGCAACTAAGACATCATCAGCCAATGACTCTGCGAGCTTTTCAGCGCCGCTAGCTTGGATTGTATTATCTAATAAATTTTGAACCTGATTTTTACTCATATTACGATTAAAATTACCAGCAGCAACAACTTTACTTGTGTTCGCCTCAATCACTCGCCAAGATAGTCTTACTTGTTCAGCACCATGATTTAAGCCATACATGGTTTGTCCATTATCTTGGCTTAAATTATTTATACGTCCCACTAGTAGATAATCCGCTCCAACTTTTTGTTGAAGTCTGGCCATTTCTTGTGGAGCACCATCCCAGAAAAGGAACTCATTTTCGAATTGCATTTCTTCTAAGTAGTGACGATCTACCAAGCTTAATTGACCAGACTGGGATAAATAATTTCCCAAACTATCAGCGAGTTCTGAGCTAAACTCTCTCGCAGTCTGATTGCTGGCTACACGATTATTTTTTTCAAAAAATTGAAATGGTAAAACAGCAATCCTACGCTGTCCTTGATCCTGAACTGAAGATTGAAATTGAATAATATGAGCACGAACTTTTGCACGATAATTATTCTTTGATCCAGAAATACTCAAAACCTGAAATTTTGAAACTGATCCAGAGCCTGAGCTTTCCACACTAAAGACAGGTGAAGATTTACCTACATATGTCCATTGGCGATTAGACAAAGACATATTGACCGTCTGCTCCATATCAACGCGTTGAGAAACTGTTGTACCATTAACAGATTGAACTGCAATAAGTAAAGCTTCAGATATAGCTTGATGTTGTGTAGAACCACTTCCTGAAGCCTCTTTCACAACCTCTTTCAGCTGTGCATATGCAGAACTACTGCAAACTCCTAAGATTGCTAAAGCAGATATAAGTATTTTTTTCATAAATTTCTTCTAAAGTGATTACGCCTAAGACGTAATCACTGAGCTATTTTTATTACAGACCAAATGCAGAGCGCTTACCTGATTTACGAATTTCTTTTTCGCTTGTCCATTCAACAATACCCGTTTGGACATTTTGTAATTTCAAAGTAAATTTGTAGTACACATCGCTACGGCCACCAGCATTTTTAACAATGCTAGAGAGATTCCCATTCAGCATAAATTCCGCACCAATATGACCGCCAGCTTTAACAGAAGTCGCTTGATTAACTAATCCACTATTTTTTTGATAATTCAATTGATTCGCCATAGCGTTAACAGCTGTCATATCTACAAAACGAAACTTACCAGAGTTAATCAATTTATTTTGAATGGTGTCAGTAATTGATTCCGTATCAATATGTTCTTGAGTTTTATTACGTATACGATCAACAAACATAACGGGACGGCGTGTCTGAGTAAGTTGGACGATTACTGGAAATGTCAGCATGTCATCAACCATTTTGTCTGCAATCATTTGCAAATCCGTTGATCCAAAATCAGTTGTTAAAGTTTCAACAGATTGTGCATCACCATAACGAACCGCACTAGTCGATGCACAACCAGTAAATGCGGCTGCCATTAATACTGAAGCAAATAAAACTTTAATATTCATTGTGAGATCCTTAATCTTTCTTTAAATAAACAACAACATCTACAGCTGATGGATTTGGTGCCACAGATTGGACTGTTTTTACTTCACGTCCAGTGAGTTGAATCGGCTTCCAACGGGAGCCTTCAGGATTGACCTCCATCCCTTGTGCATCAACCCATACAATTTTGTACTCGAAATTTTTATTCACATACCAACGGTCTTTGATTGACAGAGATACTTTCTTTAAATCACCAATGGTTGCCATGCTTACACGCTCAATCATCACCTCTGATGTAAGCTTAGGATTATTACCAATTGTTTTTACGACATAACTTCCATCTAAAGCGGTATGAGTTGAAAGTGAGTTTGATGCTGTACAACCTACTAAAACAGCAGAAAAGCCAAGCGCCAATGTAATTTTAAAAATAGAATTCATAATTAACTCTTTATAAATTTTTAGTGAGAGACTGTACTAACACTAGTCGTAATTTTATCGTTCACGTCATTCACATAAACGAATACTGTTTGATTAGGCAAAGCCTCCAACTTCATAATTTCACTTTTTGCTTTACGTCCAAGGATCTGCAAAGAATGAACACCTGGCTTTAATTCAAATCTTGATATTTGAGTATTACTTGGAAGCGTAGACCAAGCTCTCAAATCTGCACGCTCAGTGGCTATATTCATTAATGTCCCTGCCAATTGACCAATCGCACCAAGTTGATTACCCAACTCTTGCTGAACCGCGTATTTTGCTGTTGTTCTTATTATTTGAGTAGTGACAGTATTGAGTGTTTTTTCTTTTAACTCTTTAACTGCTAATGCTCCAATATCATTCAGTACAAAGCTTTGATGTATCGTCTTATCTCCCACCTTCACTCGCAGTGTCTGAGGTATTTGATATGTACTAGGTTCATAAGTTGCAAACGCAATATTCACGATGCCATTCGGCAAAGGTAACGCTAATTTATTTTCAATTTTTTCTGGGACTGTCCCCTGTTCAATAAAAACGATAACAGGAACGAAATTACCTTTTTTAATTTGGCTATGATCTAAACGCTTAACATCTTTAGCAATATATTGATCAGGCTGTAATTCATATGATTTTTTATAATCAACAAGTGCATCATTTAATTCACCTGTAGCCTCCCATAAATTTGCCGCCATATAAAAAGCATAGGCATTCTGATATGAATTTTTAATTTTGCCAGCAATTGGATCTAATCCTACAAAAGCTTCATCAAGCACATTAAAAGCTGATGATGTATTAGCATTGCTTTCTTTTTCTTTAAGCTTTTCAGCTTTTTTTTCTAATTCCTTTTGATGATCTATTTCGATTTCTCGCTGTATGCGCTGAGCTATACGCATTTCAACGCCAGCAGCTTCTGGATTATTTAAATAAATATAATTTTTGGCCTGAGCAACGTGAGCCAATACTTGCTCATAACGAGGCACATCATAAGGCACGACGGAGTCATTACTCAGTAATGATAAAGCTTTAAAACCTAGACGGCTCACACTTACTTTAGCTCTATTATTTTGTTTATCTATTATCTCAAAAGCTTGCTTATACACCTCGGCACTTTCTTGATACTGATGATTAACTTGTAAAAGACGAGCTTTTTCAAGTAAATAAAGTCCTGCATCTTTTGATTTAATTTTTTTATCAAAACTCTCAATAATATTTGATGCTAACTCACCATTTAGATGGCTTCTAAACAAACTCCCATCTTCAGCATAAGTACTAAAAACAGCACCATTTGTAGTACTACACAATCCCAGTAAAACAAACGAAAAAAAAAGTGTATTTTTTTTAAAAAAATTCATGATCTAAATTAATTTATTACCCCTTATCAAAATGATACAAATATTAATATTATGTTTCAATAAAACAACAAATTACAAAATTAAGATACAATATCCTGAGTTCAGTTACACTTAACAATATATATTTTAAAGTTTTAGATAATCGTTAAAAGAATAAAAAAAACACTTAATTACTTAATATTACTAAATTTTAATTGTTACAATTTTTTTTATATTTTTGAGTTCCTTATTTCTTTTTACCATATTTTTTCAAATCTATATAAATTAAGGTATTGTTCTTGGAAAGACATATTTTGGAGAAGCCATTAGGTGAGTAAACAATTTCTAACGCACCGTTGCCTGATTGCCCCACCTGATTTAGCAGATGATTTCTTCGCAAATAGTGTGGTCTATATTGCTCGTCATGATCATGAAGGTGCGCAGGGAATTATGATCAATCGTCCAGCTGGGATTCAGGTTAAAGAACTCTTAACAGATCTTGATATCGTTGCAGATCATGTTCACCCACATGATGTCTTACAAGGTGGTCCTTTACGACCAGAAGCGGGTTTTGTACTTCATACAGGTCAACCTACTTGGCATGCGTCCATCGCTGTAGGTGAAAACCTTTGTTTAACAACTTCAAAGGATATTCTTGATGCAATCGCACACAATGAAGGTGTTGGTCGCTATCAAATTGCTTTAGGCTATGCCAGTTGGAGTAAAAATCAGTTGGAGCAAGAAATCGCTCGAGGTGACTGGCTCATTTGTGACTCTGATATGGATTTGATTTTTAACTTACCCTATGACGATCGCTGGGACGCTGCCTATAGAAAAATGGGGGTCGATCGTACATGGCTTTCATCTGAGATTGGACATGCCTGATTCAACTACCGCTCAACTCATTATGGCCTTTGACTTTGGCACACAAAAAACAGGAATGGCTGTAGGATCGTCTATTATTGAAAGTGCTACGCCACTTTCACTTTTACCGATGAAAGATGGCATTCCCAATTGGGATGATCTACTCAAAATTGTAAAACAGCATTCTCCAAATCTGTTTTTAGTCGGGCTACCACTGAATATGGATGATAGCGAATCGGAACTATCAACACGAGCACGTAAATTTGCTCGTCGTTTAAGACACAAAACCAATATAGAAACATGGATGGTGGATGAGCGATTAACAACTCGCGAAGCGCGTGATGAACTCGATCATTATCAGGCGCAAGGGCGTGGAAAAAAGTTGTCCGCAGACAGCTTGGCAGCTGCTTTATTTATTGAAAGTTGGTATCGTAATCCTCAAGGTATTCAACCTTAATAGAATACTTACCATTTCATCTAGGATAAAAATAGCGAAAGGTTAAATTGATTCTAGGCTCTAATACTTTGGTTGATTTCGCTAAAGTGTGTTTCCAAAAACGCTGTGTTTTACCTTTCATTACAATTAACTGTCCTGATTGTAGATATATTTCCGCAGTATGAGTTTTATCACGATGTTTAAATCTAAATTTTCGTGTTGCACCGAGACTCAGTGAGGCAATGACAGTCTCGCCATGTTCAGGATCTCTTAATGCAGCCTCATCATCACTATGCCATCCTACACCTTGAGTTCCATCTTCATACAAATTAGCAAAACAAGAATTAAATTGAACTCCTGTTATAAGTTCAATTTTTTGCTTGAGTGCTAATAATTTCAAATCCCAAATCTGTGCTTGTTTATCCATTCCTGAATAGTGATATTGATAGTTTTGGTCACCATACCATACGACTTTACGACCCGTCTTAAAATATTGGCCGTATAAAATCACTTCATCCTGTTTCCAAGCCAAACCTTCTAAAAAATAATCGAAATAATCCTGTGATTCAGCATGAGTAAGTATAAGGCCGTAATCTTCTACAATCCCATCACAAGGTAGGAGATTTGAATTGGGTTCGGGTGCAAACAGCTCGAAGTTCATAACCAATTTGCCATGAAAATATAACCGTATATTAGCTGAATATTTCAACTGACAAATTGAAACATTGTGAACGCTTGTGACACTGGACAATCAAGCTTAGACTGGCATAAATCTAGACAATAAAAACAATCGCTTATGAATTTATGGCAACTTTTTCTAAAACTTAAACCTTTCGTTCGACCTTATCGCTTTTTAGTGATTGCCACTCTCTTTCTTACGCTCATCGGCTCATTCACAGCTCAAGTGAATGCACTCACTTTGCAGTATGCGGTTGATGAAATTAATGCGCTGGTTGAGAATGGCTTTGGCTTAGCCGAAGGCTGGAATATCCTGATTACCATTACAGCGATATTATTGGGTAAAGAAGTGATTAATGCTTTTGTGCAATTCGGACAAAAGTTTTATGGTGAAAAACTTAGAATTTTTATTTCACAAGATTTAGCACAAGGCATCATTGAAAAATTTCTGACCTATAGATTAGCTTTTTTCAACGAAGAGAATAATCAGGCGGGAAAATTACAAACACGAATCGATCGTGGTATTGGTTCTCTGACTCGTCTAGTTCAAATATTCTTTATTGACATTTTGCCGTTATTTACCAGTGCAATCGTGGCTTTAGGATTAATGTACTACGCCAACTTTTATGTTGGCTTGGTGGCGACCACTATCGTTCCAATCTACTTCTGGTTAACTTATAAACAAGCACAAAAACTCGGAGGCTGGCGTCGAAATTTACGTGATGGTCGAGAAAAGAAAAGCCAAGGTATCCTCGGAATTATTAATTCAATTACGGTTATCAAATCTTTCAACCGCGAGTCAATAGAATCAACCAAACAACTCAAACTACAAAAAGAACTCACAGATAATCAAATGCAAACCCGTCAGGTCAGCTTTTTATTTGATGGGTTAAAAACCTTTATTGAACAAATAGGTATTGTTTTAATCATCATCCTAACTGCGTATTTTGTGCTTGATGGTCAGATGAGCATCGGTATGATCATGTTTCATGTACTGTTGTTCAATAATGTATCCGCACCAATTCGCTCCTTACATCGTATATATGATGAAGTGAATGATGCCATGATCTATTCAGAAAGCTTCTTTAAAATTTTAGAAGCAGATGATCAAATTGAACCTACAGGTCAACTCAAACCGCAAATTCAAGGAAAATTTACGCTGAAAAATGTTGAATTCTTTTATCCAAACGGTCACCACGCACTAAAGAATATCAATATGGAGATTCGACCCAATAAAATTACTGCATTAGTTGGCTTATCAGGTGCGGGAAAATCAACCTTAATCAGTCTTTTAGATAAATTTTATGAACCTAATCAGGGGTGTATCGAACTCGATGGAATCGATCTCAATCAAATTGATACACAATATTTGAGAGATCATATTGGATTAGTCCTACAAAAAAATCATATTTTCCAAGGGACTATTCTTGAAAATATTCGCTATGGTAAAACAGATGCTACTGAAGAAGACGTGATCATTGCTGCTAAAAAAGCATCCATTCATGAGCAAATTTTACAACTTCCAGATGGCTATCATTCCGATGCATTGCAACTCTCTGGAGGACAACAACAGCGCATTGCGATTGCTCGTATGTTCTTGAAAAATCCACCGATTATCTTTTTAGATGAACCGACAGCGAGTTTGGATGCCATTGCTTCGGAACAAATTAAACAAAGCCTTGATGAGATTAAACAAGGACGTACTGTCATTATTATCTCGCACAGCCTGTCGCAAATTATCGATGCGGATTACACCTATGTCATGAAAGAAGGCGAAATTGCCGAGCATGGAGAACATGATACCCTTTACCATCAAGACGGTGTATATAAACAAATTTTTGATGCGATGGCTAAAAGTTTGAATATCGAAAAAATTGCAAAAACTTTTGAAGACGATGGGGATGAGGAAACCCATAGTTAAAGTTTAATCTAGGTAACCTTGACATTGAAGCAGTTGAATCAACACACAGTCATCTGCTTCATAGAGCTGACTTAACTTCGTGTAAGGATCACCATCGAGCGCTAATATTTGTGCAAATGCAGGTTCAGTTTTTATACCTTTTCGCTAAAGGCGAATGATTTCCTGTTTAAATTGGTCATTTGCCAAATATAATATTCTATGTTCAACGTAGAAGTGCTGGAATCCCGCCTGCTGATGAATTGGTGTTGTAGAACAAAATATCTCAATTGACCAAGCACAATATTCGAATCGGCAAATCCAAGTATCACGTTCAAAATAACTTCGCTCAATGCACCATGCCTTATATGTTTGAAATAATTTTAGTGTTTCAATCAAATGATTCTCTTGCTCAATCGGATAACTACAAATGAGGTCGATATCACTTTGTGCTGTTGCAATTCCTAATGGTGGCGTACCGACCACTGTAACTTGATACCGCTTGAGTAATTCCAAAAGGTTTAAGTCATCAATGACTTTCTGAAAGTGTATTTTTTTCATTGTTATTTTTAATCTCTAAGATGATTCAACTTTAAAGCGGTTGAATCCCCCAATATGGATTACTTTAACCCTCAGCAGAAAAGCTTAAGCAATTAAGGTTATTTTTGATTTTCGATAACATCTAACGCATAAGGTATGCTTTCTCTTTTGAATATTGATAGCTGCCTAACGCTTCTTTGAGCGCTTGATCAATATAATTTTGCACTTGTTTTGACGCTTCATGGCTATGCTCACCGAGTTGAAAATATCCATCTCTCGCAATATTTGCTTCATTTGTATAAATCTCAGAATGAGATAGACAATACGCGATTCCATCATTATGCAAATACTCTTGTGCCCGTGATAAATCATCCGCATAAATGCTTGAACTCGACAAGATACTCAAAGCAATAGCAAATTTACTTCTCATTTTTTAATTCACGTTCTTAACGAAATAAAAAAAGCGCCTTTTGGCGCTTTAAATATATTAAGGTTGTTTTAGATATGGCCATGCCGCTCTTAAATAAATAAACATGGACCACAGTGTTAAAATTACAGCGGTATACAACAAACCATATGCAACTAATTCAAGTGGTTTCCAATTGAGTAAAAACACCGAAATAGCAATCATCTGAAAAGCTGTTTTATATTTGCCAACCGTTGATACAGCTACATTGGTACGTGCACCGAGCTCAGCCATCCACTCACGTAAAGCAGAAACCGTAATCTCGCGTGAAATAATCACAATCGCAGCAAAAGCCATCGAAATTGTAGGTTGCCATTGCACCAAAACAATCAATGCTGCTGCGACCATTAATTTATCCGCAACAGGATCTAAAAAACGTCCGAATGCAGAAGTCTGATTCAATGTTCTTGCCAAATAACCATCAAACCAATCTGTGACAGCAGCAATCACAAAAATTGCAGTCAGAATGATATGACGCGTCATACCCCCTTCATGCCCACCCACACCAATCGCAGGAGGCCAATAGGCAATAATTAAAAAAACAGGTATTAACGCAATACGTGCTAGCGTCAAGATATTTGGTATATTCAGGATGCGACCTGTAGACATAGACACCGCCAGTTTGCCCCAATTACAGCTAAAATTTGCAATAAAAACTTGAGCTTTGATTCTTTAATCCGCTTACTTTAAACGATTCACTACCCGCTGTCGACTAGGTAAAAATCGCGACAGTCTGTCTACAAATTGCAACGAGACGGTCATTATGGTCCCAAATATGAGCATATTCAGTAGAATAACCATGCGCAGAATGATCTGTAAATACTTTATATTTAAACCAATCTCGTCGGTCAGCTTGAATAGGTTCTAACAGCGTCACATACCAAGAAATTGAACTTCCCGGTGCTGGTTTTTTTAATATAGGAAAAATTCCTGCAGGCCAAATATCTAACATTGCTATAAATTCAGGCATGCTCAGCGGACCTGCTTCAAATTTAGACTCTGCATATCGAAACCACCCGCCAAAATCTGGCTTTTCAGCAGCCGTACAAGGGTATTTCCCTTCAGCCCAAATCAGATCATAGTTCTGATAGCATTGCGGCATAAGAGGATGATAAGGCAACTTAACTAAACTTTCAGGCGAATCATACTGTGGTGCTGTGCGAGTTTGATCCATATTCACAACTGATTCACGGTCTGAACCAAAACTTGCCAGCAGAATTCCCTGTACAGCATCATCCTGCCAAATCCGAGCCTCAATATTGGTCACAGATTTACCTTGCCTTAAAATTTCCACTGTCACTTTAACTGGCTTTTCCTGAACAGGACCCACAAATACCACACTGGTGCTCAATAATCTTTTTTGAGGGTCATGAATCATTTGTGTTGCTTTGTGTAGCATCATCGCCGTGGTTAAACCACCAAAAATGGTACGACCTTGCAACCAGCCCTCAGGAATCTCCACCCATTCTTGTTGATCAATTTCTTGAAATACCTGTCCAAATGACATGTGCAACCCTTTTATTTTAAATTTCTTATCGCGCTAGCATGCTGAATTTTCAGATTGAGGTAAATGATCAATGACTCGCAGGTCAATGATCATTTTGGCAAATTGATATGCATGATTACTCATGCAAGATTTTGTACACAGTCCGAGCGAGATTTGCACCAAAACCTGGGACTAAATTCAGATCCTTTTCAGAGGCTTTTAATACCCCTTGAATCCCACCAAAATGTGTTAATAAATCACGGCGTCGTTTTGGTCCTAGCCCTGGAATGGCTTCTAAAACTGACTGCCCACGACGTTTATCGCGCTTGGCACGATGTTTAGTAATGGCAAATCGATGCGCCTCATCACGAACCTGTTGAATTAAATGTAGCGCTTTATGGTCTTCAGACAGTTGAATCTTTGTGCCATCAGTGAAATGTAAGGTTTCCAAACCAGGCTTACGTCCTTCCCCTTTTGAAACCCCCACCATGAATGCATCCAATCCAAGATCTTGCATGACCTGCATTGCCATATGTAATTGCCCTTTACCACCATCGATGAGAAGCAAATCTGGCAGCATCGCCTTCTTATACCGTCGTGTCAAAGCCTGACGCATGGCAGCATAATCATCACCGCCAGTGATATCTTCGATAGCAAACTGACGGTAATCGCGCTTGCGAGCCCCTCCACTATCAAAGACAACACAAGAAGCGATCGTTGCTTCGCCCATCGTATGGGATATATCAAAACATTCGATACGATCAATTGGACGTCCGACCACCTCTTCTAACTGATGAAAACGTTCATTCAATTCATAATGGTTAGCAAGTTGTCCTTTAATGGCATGCTGTACATTCATGGTCGCAAGCTCGAGCCATTCTGCACGGGTTTCTCGAACTTTTGATTTAATCAGAATTTTTTTGCCAAAATTTTGTTGTAGTGCCTCTTCTATGTCTTTCTTGTCTGGCAGCTCCACGTTGACGATTAATTCTGTTGGAATCTCATCGGCAACTTGGAAATAAAAGTTCGCGATAAAATCTGCCAGCATTTGTCCCAAATCATCGCCCAACATATCTGGGAAATAACTTTTTCCTCCCAACATCTTCCCATTACGCACATGCATAATCTGAACGCACGTTACCCCCGCTTGGTATGCGATCGCCAATATATCTGCTTCACCTTTGACTTTATAAATCGCTTGTTGCGTTTGGACATCACGCAATAATGCCATCCGATCACGATAAAAAACGGCTTTTTCAAATTCAAGAGCATCTGCTGCCGCTTCCATTTTGGCAATTAATTCTTGATTAAGCTCACCTGTATCCCCTTGTAAAAAGCGAATTGAGTTATCGACATCATCTTTATAATCTTCAGGTGATATCATGCCCACACATGGAGCTGAGCAACGTTTAATTTGATACTGCAAACACGGTCTTTTACGTTGCGCAAAATAACTATTTTCACATTGGCGGACATTGAATAATTTTTGTAAGACCACCAATGTATCACGTGCATTAAAAGCACTTGGATAAGGTCCAAAAAATTTACCTGCTTGATGTTTCCCCTTACCACGACCTGCTGCAATACGTGGATAAGGCTTATCACTGGACACAAAAATATAGACGTAAGATTTATCATCTCGCAGCATGATGTTATATGGCGGTCGATGAAGCTTAATTAAGTTTTGTTCAAGAAGTAATGCTTCCGTTTCTGAGCGGACCACCATGGTTTCAATATCATGAATGCGGGCAACTAAAGCCTGTGTTTTGGGATGCTCAATGGTTTTAACAAAATAGCTAGAAACACGATTTTTTAAATTCTTGGCTTTTCCCACATACAACAACTCTCCATCTTTACCTAACATGCGATAGACACCAGGCAAAGTCGTAAGATTGGCTAAGATTTTTTCAATGTGTTCACGTGCGTTTTCGTTCACAAGCAGCCTTTAATGTAGAGTCAGTCATTCATGCAACAGCATGAGCTTATTGTGATGGTAACGCGCTCTATTTCAAGTGCATTTCGGTAGACGATTTTAAAACCTTGTTGATCCAACAGTTCAGGGTAATGATCGCAGATTTTATAATCAGCTGATTGTTAAAAAGTCTGAGTTGTTAAATTCAAGTTTGATATGCTTTTCAACTGATTCATTCATGGATGCGCCAACATGACTGCGACCGATCGTGCTTTTCACGCCATACAACCTGCACTCTCATCCCATAGTCCTTCAGAAAAAGATCGACTCATTGGAAAGTCTCGCTTTCATTTTGAACCAGCCAAAGCGATGCAGTTATTGCGTGATCGTATCATTGGGCAAAATCCAGCCTTAGATGAAATCGAAAAACTGCTTCACGTAGTCAAAGCTGACTTTTCAAGTCCTGAACGCCCCTTGTCCGTCACCTTAATGCTTGGACCAACAGGTGTTGGTAAAACAGAGACTGTTCGTTTGATTGCTGAAGCGATTTATGGTCGTCCTGATGCATTTTGTCGTATCGATATGAATACACTGGCTCAAGAACATTATGCAGCCGCTTTAACAGGCGCTCCGCCCGGATATGTCGGTTCGAAAGAAGGTCACAGTTTATTCGATGAAACTGCGATTAATGGCTCTCATACCCGTCCTGGCATTATGCTGTTTGATGAACTTGAAAAAGCCTCTCCCGAAGTGATTCGTGGCTTAATGAATGTGTTGGATACAGGTCGTCTAACCCTTACTGCTGGAACAAAAACGATTGATTTTCGTAATTGTATGATTTTTATGACCAGTAATGCAGGAGCACGCGCAGCACAACAATATTTAGATAAATTAAATGTTTTACCACAAAAACTTCAAAATCTATGTTTAAAACGCCTACCCACGAAAGCCATCATTGAAAAAATACTGCATCGCAGTTTTGATCCCGAATTTCTTAATCGAATTGATCGTGTCCTTCATTATCAACCTGTTCAAGATGATGCACTCCCTAAATTGGTTGATATTGAACTGGAAAAACTCAACATTCGTTTGCAACATCAAAAACGTCAGGTTCATTTATCAGACCTTGCCAAAGCATATTTCTATCAGGGTCATGATATCCGCTTTGGGGCACGTCATTTAGCACGTAAAATGAGAACTGAACTAGAACCCATTATTGCGATCTACTTTCTAAAGCATCCAGATCAACTTCATCTCCAGCTGGATTGCAAAGACGGTCAGCTCTCGATCATCAATCAATAAAAAAAGCCCATTATGGGCTTTTTTTAAACAAATCATCTTAAACCAGGAATCGTGACAAAGGATTCTGCTGCCGTTTTATTATAATACGTACACCCTTTTTCAATATTTGCCATTAATAACTGATAACGCTGTCTATTTTCTGCAACTTCATCGTTCATTAGCAATTTTTCATAGAGCTTATATTCATCATCAGTCGTACGCTTCAAAGTTTGATGATATTCAGCAGGATATAGTTTGCTTTCAAATTCAATGGCTGTTGAATCATCTAAACTAATCTTCATACTGGTGTCAAAAATACTGCTAAAATTCATACCCATCCAACGATCTTTAGCGAGTTGAAATTTAACTATTGGATTTTTTTCATTTAAAAGATCAAGATACAGCAAGTTATCTTCATAAAATTGGTTAAAACTCTCTTCCAATGGTTCACTCGTGTTTGGATAGAGTTGTAAATAATCTACTCGGTTTTGTTCTGCTTTCTTTCTATAACAATAGCTACCTGAAGAAAAATTTTTAAGACCATCTTTGGCGATAAACAATCTCACATTAGGGCTCAAATCATTTCGATCAATGTTGCGATAACCTGGTAAAACTGTATCAAAAACATTTTTACCCGATAGGTTTACACGCTCCATTTCGATATCCGTTTGGATGTCATCAATGATATTCATCGTCCAATGACTAGGACTATTCACACTAAGCGTATTTTGGGCTTGATCATAGGTTTGATAGATACGATTTCGCGTCACAATCACACTATTCAACGGTTTAAAACTATCCGTATAAGTAAATTGTCCATTTTGAAATTCAATATAATTTAAGCCGAATCGATCATTGGAATTATAGTAAATTGAATAAAGTTGATCACCGTTTCGAAATTGTGTACTCGGTGATGATTCATACGAATCTCCCGACCCACCGCCGCCACAGGCACTTAAAAAAAACGGTAAAACACTTAGTACTAATATTGTTTTTTTGAGATTCATTTGAATTTTCTTTTGTATATTTTACAAATAAAAGCATAGCTTTTATTGAACCACTTCTCAATTTTAATTTACATCATTTTAAGTAAAATTAAAAAATGCGCCCTGAGGCGCATTTTGATCTGAATGCTCTTAAAACACATAAGGTCGAATAAAAATCAGGAAGAATATCCCTAACATCAAGAACCATTTTAAAAAGTAATATAACTGACGGTTCTTCGCTTTCAGTGCTTTTGCTTTCACACGCAAGCGATAAATATAACCAAATGCTTTGTTCAGACCACCCGTTTGATCCCCTGCTTCATTCGGTGAACTTGCCGCAGTCATTACATTTTTACCAAACCAATGATTAAACCGTTCCATCCAACGTGTCTTTAAAGGACGCTCTACATCAGCAAAGAAAATAATACGATTTTGATCCGTCGTGTTTTCTGCATAATGAATGTAGGTTTCATCAAACACAACGCTTTCACCATCTCTCCATGAATATCGCTGACCATCTACATCAATAAAGCAACGATCATCATTTGGCGTCAACAGCCCTAAATGATAGCGTAAAGATCCCGCATAAGGATCACGATGACGAACCAATCGACTATCAGGAGCAAGCTCAGTAAACATCGCCGCTTTAATGGTTGGCAATGTTTTAAGCAATGCTGTCGTTTTAGGGCACAGTTCTGCTGCTGAAGGATGTGCAGAGTCATACCATTTTAAATAAAAACGCTTCCAACCAGTTTTAAAAAATGAGTTAAAGCCTAGGTCATCATATTTTTCAGAGGCTTTGATCCCACCCTGCTCATATAAATCTTTGGCTTCATCACGAATCATTTCCCAATTTTCATCTAACACTTTTAAATCTTTAAAATGCTGTGTGTCGATATAAGGTTGGTTTGGCACCTTAGAGAACATATACATCAAAAAATTAATAGGTGCCAAAATGGTCGAATGATCAAAGAATTGACGATAGAACGAATGTCGTACTTTTCCACGACGTTGAATATACAGTGCCGATATGATGAATATCGCGAGAATAATCCACTTGATCATTGATTGACTCGGTTTATCTTTGGTTAGCGGGTTAAATGAAGAGATGCTGCACCTAAATTGAAAATGAATTGTTCCAATTTAGATGTATAGATAATCACGTAAATTGTATAATGACTACCCCAAACAACGAAACATTGTGTTCTACAAATAGACTTTTGATGGCTTTATATTTCAGTTTATTGACTTTTATGACGAAATTTAAAGTGCAAAATAACTTGAAATTACCTACCTACCCCAGATATAAGTTGAAGTGTTTTTAAATAAAATGCCAATTGAAACAATCGCTTTATTGTAAGAAGAACAAACTCTACATGCGCATCTGCTGTTTTATAACGCATGCTGGTGCAATAAATAGATGACCATTGCGTCACGGCTTGATACAACTTGTTATGTTCTTTTTCGATATAGTTATCGTAAGATTAGCGAAGCTTTAATGTGCGCAGGAAATACGCACTTGCTTCACAACATCAACTTAGAAGTCCTCCAAAAAAAAGGAGATCAGGGCATGATCCACGCTGGCAATGCCATTACCGTCCAAATGCTTTCGGACGGAATTGCAGAATTCCGCTTTGACTTACAAGGTGAGTCGGTTAATAAATTCAACCGCGCAACAATTGACGACTTTAAAGCTGCAATTGCTGCTGTTCAATCAAACGCTGAGATCAAAGGTCTTATCGTTACATCTGGTAAATCTACATTTATCGTTGGTGCAGACATCACTGAGTTTGGTGAAAACTTTGCGCAAGGCGAACAAGTCATTGTAGATTGGGCGATGCCTGTTCATGAAATTTTCAATTCATTCGAAGATTTAAATATTCCTAAAGTTGCTGCAATCAATGGTATGGCATTGGGCGGCGGTTTCGAAATGTGCTTGGTGTGTGACTATCGCGTGATGTCAGAATCAGCACAAGTTGGTCTTCCAGAAATTAAACTTGGGATCATTCCTGGTTTCGGTGGTACTGTTCGTCTAAGCCGTGTTATCGGTATCGATAACGCTGTTGAATGGATGGCAATGGCGAACCCGAAAAAAGCACCTGCTGCACTTAAAGATGGTGCGGTCGATGCGGTGGTTGCTGCTGATAAATTACAAGATGCTGCGATCTCTATCGTTAAACAAGCAATCGAAGGTCGTTTAGACTGGAAAGCGAAGCGTCAAGAAAAATTAGATCCAATTAAGTTGAATCCATTAGAACAAATGATGGCTTTCAACTCGTCTAAAGGTGTGGTGCTTGCGAAAGCTAATCCTGCACAATACCCTGCGCCAAAATTATTGCTTGATTCTATGCAAGCAGGTTCAAGCTTAGATCGTGCTGGTGCACTTCGCCAAGAAGCTGAACACTTTGCAAAAGCAGCGGTAACGCCACAAGCAGGCGCGTTGATTGGTCTATTCATCAACGACCAAGTTGTGAAGAAAACTTCGAAAAAATATGAACAAGGCGCTCACCCTGTAAATCAAGCTGCAGTACTTGGTGCAGGTATCATGGGTGGTGGTATTGCTTATCAAGCGGCAAGCAAAGGCACACCAATTATCATGAAAGATATTGGTAACCCACAACTTGCTTTAGGAATGAAAGAAGCAAACGGCCTCCTAACTAAACAAGTTGAACGTAAGAAAATCAAGCCTGCTCAAATGGGTGAAACGCTTGCACGTATCCGTCCGACATTAAGCTATGATGAGTTTAAAGAAGTCGATATCGTGATCGAAGCGGTAACTGAAAACCCGAAAGTGAAAGGTATCGTACTCAAAGAAACTGAATCTAAAGTACGTGAAAACACGATCATTGCATCAAATACCTCTACGATCTCAATCACGCGTTTGGCTGAAAACCTTGAACGTCCTGAGAACTTTGTAGGGATGCACTTCTTCAACCCAGTGCATATGATGCCTTTGGTTGAAGTGATCCGCGGTGAAAAAACTTCACCTGAAGCTATTGCAACGACTGTCGTACTCGCTCAAAAAATGGGTAAAACCCCGATCGTTGTCAATGACTGCCCGGGCTTCCTTGTAAACCGCGTATTGTTCCCTTACTTTGGTGCGTTTGACCTTCTTCTTAAAGACGGCGCTGACTTCCAACAAGTCGACAAAGTGATGGAAAAATTTGGCTGGCCAATGGGTCCTGCATACTTAATGGACGTTGTCGGTATTGATACTGGCGTTCACGGTGCAGAAGTGATGGCTGAAGGTTTCCCTGACCGTATGAAGCCTGATTTCAAAGGTTCAATCCAAACAATGTATGAAGCACAACGTCTTGGTCAAAAGAACGATGTTGGTTTCTACAAATATGAATTGGACAAGAAAGGCAAGAAAGCAAAAACTGTTGATCCAACAGCGTATGACGTGATTGCTTCTGTCGTGACTGGTGAAAAACGTGAATTTGATTCTCAAGAGATCATTGACCGTATGATGATTGCTTTCTGTAACGAAACTGTTCGTTGCTTAGAAGACAACATCGTTGCAACACCAAACGAAGCAGATATGGCAATGATCATGGGTGTAGGCTTCCCTCCATTCCGTGGTGGTCCATGCCGTTACATCGATCAAACTGGTGTAGCTGAGTATGTTGCGCTTTGCGATAAGTATGCGCATTTAGGTAAGGCTTATGAAGCGCCACAAATGTTGCGTGACATGGCTGCTAACAATAAAAAATTCTACGGTTAAGGAGCAACGTGAATGGCTACTTTAAATCCACGTGACGTTGTCATCGTTGATGGCGTACGTTCAGCAATGGGTAAAACCAAAAATGGTATGTTCCGCAATGTACGTGCCGATAACTTATCTGCTGAATTAGTTCGTGCATTGGTTGCTCGTAACCAGTTTGATGTGAACGAAGTTGAAGATGTGATCTGGGGTTGTGTGAACCAGACTCTAGAGCAAGGCATGAACATCGGTCGTAACATCGTGTTATTGGCAGACTTACCAAAAACTGTTGCAGGTCAAACTGTTAACCGTCTTTGCGGTTCTTCAATGCAAGCAATTCATACCGCAGCTGCTCAAATTGCGACAAACCAAGGTGATATCTTCATCATTGGTGGTGTAGAGCACATGGGGCATGTTGGCATGATGCACGGTATCGACTTGAACCCACAAGCATCTAAACATTATGCAAAAGCATCTAACATGATGGGCTTAACGGCTGAAATGTTAGGTCGTATGAATGGCATTAGCCGTGAAGAGCAAGACGCTTTTGGTGTTGAATCTCACCGTCGTGCTTGGGCTGCTACTCAAGAAGGTCGTTTCAAAAACGAAATCATTGGTGTTGAAGGTCATGATGCAAATGGCTTCAAAATCCTATGTGATGTAGACGAAGTGATTCGTCCAGATGCGAACCTTGAAGCATTTAAAGCGTTGCGTCCTGTGTTTGACCCTAAAGGCGGTACAGTGACTGCTGCTACATCATCAGCGTTGTCTGACGGTGCATCTGCAATGTTATTGATGTCTGCTGAGCGTGCACAAGCATTAGGTCTTAAGCCACGTGCTGTAATTCGCTCTATGGCAGTTGCAGGTTGTGATGCTGCGATCATGGGTTATGGCCCAGTTCCAGCAACTCAAAAAGCGCTTAAACGTGCTGGCTTGAGCATTGGTGACATTCAAACTGTTGAGTTAAACGAAGCATTTGCTGCTCAAGGTCTTTCAGTATTGAAAGGTCTAGGTTTACATGACAAACAAGACATCGTGAACTTAAACGGTGGTGCGATTGCGCTTGGTCACCCATTGGGCTGTTCTGGTGCGCGTATCACAACTACGCTTCTAAACGTGATGGAACAACAAGATACACAAATCGGTCTTGCGACGATGTGTATTGGTTTAGGTCAAGGTATCGCAACTGTGATCGAACGTGTTTAAGTTTTAAATACGAGACCAAAAGAAACCCCGCTTAATGCGGGGTTTCTTCATTCAAAACAAATAGATATTGTAGAACATTGTTATTCTTAGTATATTAATTAAGCCTATATTATTGAATATGGGGAAGGTAATCTGTTGTCAAGTATTGCACCACATAATATTAGAACGATTTCTAATACATCTGGTGAAACAATGCAAACTGCTTGGAACCATATACAGACAATGTATGTTGAACTCCACAGAATGTAATCAATGCTTCTCATAGTATAATCCTTTCGTGATCTAAAGACGATGTAGGAGTTTTTCTTCTAGAGGGTACGTAATTTTGGGTACTTGGGTATGCTCAAGGAACTTTATTCTTAGAATAGAGCGTGTCAAAACGAGGATTATCGTCAGCCTTTTCTTGAGTTTTCTAAATGAATATTGATTATAATTTTTTTAAAAACCGTCAGAAATCTTATTTACATTTCGATTACCCTCTCCCACCTGAGAAAATATTTAGTTTCGTTACTAATCCTCAAAATATTGAAAAACATTCTTTTTTTCCCTTTATTCACTTTGAAATCAGCTCATATAAAATAAAAAAGAAAGGTTATAAAGTCGTGAACGGAAAAAAAACTACTATTGTTGAAAAGAAACCTCCAAAAATTAGACCTATAAAATACTCAGCTCATATAGATGGGCATATATATGCTTATTATGCATATTTACTGTCTGAAAATTATGAAAAAATATTGTTTGAGAAGAATATTAGTGATTCAGTATTAGCTTTTAGAAAACTTCCAGAATCTCCCAATAACATACATTTTGCTAAGAATGTGTTTGACGAGATCAAAAATAGAAAAGACTGCTCTGTTCTTTGTATTGATATAAAAAGTTTTTTTGATGAGCTAGATCATCAACTTTTGAAAAAATCTTGGCAAAATATTCTTGGTTTAGAAATACTACCTAAGGATCACTATAAAGTTTTTAGATCAATTACTAAATTTTCGTATGTCCACAAAAATGATGTTTATCATCATCTAAATTTGTCACTTAATCAAAATTATAAAAATTTAAAAAGATTGTGTTCAGTCTCTGAGTTTCGCGAGAAAATTCGAAAAAAGGAAATCATAAAAACTCATACAGACTCTAAAGGAATCCCCCAAGGCTCTGCAATTAGTGCTTTTTTATCAAATATTTACATGCTTGACTTTGACGAAAAAATACATATCAAAGTAGAGAAAGCAGGTGGAAAGTATTATCGCTATTGTGATGATATTTTAATAATCTGTAACAAGAAAGATCACTTGTACATACTTACAGACATCCAAGCTCTTATTAAAAAACTTAATTTAGTCATTCATCCAGAAAAAACAAAAATTGTCCATTTTGCAAATGGATTACGAGTTTCAAAGGATGAGTTGCAATATTTAGGTTTTACGTATGATGGAAAAAAAATTTTATTAAGAGACACTGGACTAGCTAAATATTCTCATAAAGTAATGAAAGCAATAAAAATGTCTAATAAACATCTTTTAAAAATAAACCAAGCTCGAATTAATCGTGGCGAGTTGCCTCTTGAACGCCACAAAAAGCATATTTATAGGAGATTCTCATTCATTGGCTCAAGGAATTATATAAGTTATGCTCTTCGTGCATCTAAAATCATGAATGAACCAGCAATTAAAAAGCAGATCAAACCTCATTGGAAAAAAATTCAACAACATATTCAGAAGTATGAATACAATAATTCCTTTCATTACTGTTCAGAATGGTCTATTCAACATACCCATAGATGAAAAATATCCAAATTTTAAAATTGCAAAATTTATTCATTTAAGAAGCTAGCTAACACTAATTTTATCTCATCAAACGATCCATACCCATCACTTGCTAAAAATCCTGCATCAAAAATCATGGCATCAGCAGAATTTAACTGCTGAGCAAGTTTAATAATATGGCATTAGCACATTACGATCATTTTTAAAAACAAATGCCAGTCACACGATTTACTTCATTAAACAACTTTCACTGCAATTTATTTACTTGGAAAAGCAGCTTGTACTTGTTTATCTCCAAACATCAACTTGAAACGAGACAGATCTGAATTCATTTTCACCGAACCACTTTTCACAGCGTCTATTGCAGTATTACGATCAATCCCCAAAGGTTCTAACATTCTAAAAATGCCTGAACTTGGATCATTCGACTGTAAACCTGCTACAACAGACAAAACATACTGCTGCTGTAAAGGTGATAGATGACTCATATCAGGCACTGGGGTTTTTGGTTGAATATTCAGTGCAGGTGAACTTTGCTCTAAAGTAGCATTTTGAATATCCTGCTCTTTTTTGATCACTTGATGTTGCAAAGATTGACGCACCTTTTGATCTTCTTGAAAAGGTGTAACAGTCGTCACAACTTCATCACGTAAGTCATCGTCCGCCAACAATTGAATTGAAGGCAGGCTTGCAATATTTTCGGCATGAGTCAAACTCATCAGCAAAGCTGAGATCACACCGAACATCAAACGTAATTTAGAATTAGTCATAAGCAAGACTCTGACATGCATCGTTCAAATCGAGCACCAAGAAAGAAGAATAACTAAACAAATAGAGCTATTATTTATCTAAACTACACCAATTTATTTACGTATTCATCAGCACTCAGATAAATGGTTTCAAGTGTTTTTTAAAGGTTTTGCTAAGCAACTGAATTTCAAGACTCGGTCTGATTTTACAAATATGGACTTCAAAGCTTAACTTCAATTCATTATAAAAATAGAAAACTCATACATATCCATCAGCCATGAAAACTAAAATAAAAAACAGCCTACTCGTTATATTTTTATGTCTCACATCACTCTGGGCAATCTTATTCATTTGGACACATCAGCCTGTTAATGCCATTTTCACTTATGCACTAATCTTGTTTTGGGTTGGACTTGCCATCATTACAGGGATATTCCATTTCAAGCAACACAGCTATAAGCCCTATTTCACATGGGCGTATTTGATTATTTTTTTGATTGCCATGATTAGCTTTTTTTCCTTAGAGCCGCGCAATGATCGCGTTTGGCAGGATGAAACCGACAAAATTATTCAATTCCAATTCAAAGATGGCAAAGTGGAATTACAGAATGTCAGAAATTTTATTTGGCACAGTGATAAAGACTACGTGACGCGATGGGAAACACGACAATACGATTTAGAAAAGTTAGATCGTATAGATTTAGTGGTATCACATTTTATGCAAGGTCCTATTGCGCATGTTTTTATTACATTTGGTTTTGATGATGGCGGACATCTCGCATTTTCTTTAGAAGTTCGTCAGGAAAAAGATGAAGGATTCTCCACCATTGGCGGGTTTTTTCGGCAGTATGAATTGGCACTGGTCGTAGGCGATGAAAATGATTTGATTTATACCCGCTCAAATATTCGCGAAGAAGATGTCTATATTTATCCAATTCAAATGAATCAAACCGAAATTCAGATGTTGTTTTTAGAATTCTTGAACAAAGCCAATCGGCTAAATCATACCCCAGTTTGGTATAACACCTATATCAGTAATTGTACGACCATCTTGTTTGATTTATTAGAACATGCAGTAGGACAAATTCCACGAGATTATCGCGTGACACTGCCAGGTTTAATTCCAAACTATTTATATGACAAAAAAGTGCTCGATAATGGTATCACCTTAGATCAATGGAAAGAAAAAGCGCACATTAATCCTAAAATTGAGCATGTTCATGATGTACATTTACTTTCAAGTAAAGCCTTCTCTGCCTTACTCCGTGAGTAAAGCAGGCGTCCATTGTTTATAACCACGCTGAAAGAAACAACCAAGAAAGTTTGTTTATTGCGTTTCTTCCTGAACAGCAGGCTCTGAACTTGGACTTTGATTCACTGTTTGTGCTTCAATCACTTCGGCATTTTGATTTTTTAACTGATCAATTTCGCGTTGTAATTGATTTAATTCGCGATATAACTCGTTAAAGCGATTCACACTGAGATCACTTTTAAATAGGATCATTTCGTTACGGCGTTGCCAGTCATGATTCTTCAAAAACTCAAACATTTCTTCAGCTTTTTTTGTGATCTTAAGTTCTAAAGCAAACAAAGCTTGATCATTATTATGCTGTCGGCTGAATTTTAACTTTTCTTTCATTGGCTCACGCAAGTCTGATTTCATCTCCAAAGCATCAAGCGCTTGTAAAGCTGTCGCATAAATTTGTTGGTCACGCATTTGATATTCAGATTGAATTTTCTTCACTTGGACAAACATCTTTTCGGTGTTTTGATATTTATTCTTTTTATCTAATTCTAGGCGACGAACGTTCAGAAACTCATCCCACTTGGCTTGATCTAACTCACGTAAATACATATTTCGTGATTCAATATTGTCTACCCAATACTTCAAAATAAATTCAGAAAGTACTTTATAGTCACCATCCAAACGCTCATCTTCAACTTTAAAATTCAGAGGGGTTTTCCAATCCTTCGCTTGAACATAAAGCTGCTCAATTTTTTCCGTCATCACCAAATCAAATTGTTGACGTTGCACTTCATCATTTTTCTCATTTTGCGCGTACGCACAATAACCAAATAATAAGGTCACCATGACGATAACCATCGCTAAAATTCCGCGCATCTCAAACTCCTACCCTTTTTTTGTTTGAGTAATGAATCACTTGCGAACAATGACAAGCACATGAAGTGTATTGTATAGCATATTTTTTAAGCAGAAATAGGAATGAATTTAGTGGATATTGCTGTGATTTTGTCGATTTATTCGTGACTCTGTGATCAAGTTTCAATAATTTATTACGCAAAATTCATATTTTCGACGGAAATATCGCGGATTGAAACTCTGCGTTTCAGATTTAGACCTTTAATTTTGTTGTCATTGCCCACACTATAGATTCATAAATGATGATTAGAGATTTTTTATGCGTGTAGATGTGTGGTCAGATGTAGTATGCCCTTTTTGCTATATCGGAAAAAAACGTTTAGAAGCAGCAGCTGCTGCAACTGGTGTTGAACTTGAAGTCCATTGGCACAGTTTCCAGTTAGATCCTGATGCACCACCACGTCAAGAAGTCTCCAATAGCGAACGTTTGGCATTGAAATATGGGCGTACTGTCGCTGAAGTTGAAGAAATGCAACGCAATATTGCGGAAATGGCAAAAGCAGAAGGCATCGAGTTCAATTGGGAAAATGCCAACTCAGGGAATACATTCAACGCCCATCGAATTATTCATCATGCACAAAGCTTAGGATTGGGTTCGGAAGCAAAAGAAGCCTTTTTCTATAGCTATATGACCCAAGGTTTAGCCATTGGCGAGCGTGAAACCCTCGAAGATGTTGCTTCGCGAATTGGTTTAAATCCAGTTGAAGTGGATGATATTTTGGATTCTGATCAATATGCCGATTTTGTCCAATTCGATGAAGAACTTGCACGCGATCAATTGAAAGTGACTGGCGTACCATTCTTTGTATTCGATCAGCGTGTGGCTTTGGCTGGTGCTCAACCGACTCAAGTCTTCCAAGATGTGATCAATAAAGTATTGACGACTGCCAATGAACAAGCAGATCAACCCACTGTTGAAGATGCAGAAACTTGTACTGATGAGTATTGTGACGTGCCACCAAGCAAATCATAAAACATCTTCGAGAACCTAAATACTGGTTTAAGGTTGCATGACTTAAGCCATATTTAGACTGTTATAAAAATAGAATTCAGCGTTGCATAAACAAGCCTATTCAAGTGAATTGGAACTGAATATACTTCATGTATAGATTCACTGCATGACTCTATACATGGTAAATTTTTATAGACCTCTTTCCCCAAGGAGGTCTTTTTTTATCTATAAAACAATTATTTAATAAAATTATTTGAGTTTTAAGTCTTCTCATTATCTGTTCTAATTTTAAATGACTATAAATTCATTGTTGTTTATTGTGAATTTTGTTGAACAATTCATTAGAATAGATCAAACATTGATTTTTAATAATATCACGATGCTTAAGCCCATTTTTTAATTTTATAAATAAATTCAGTGGCTTAACAATGAAAATGACTTAGAGCGAATATGAAAAGAATCATGCAGCAGTTCAAACCGTCAACCTTAAGTCTTGTCTTAAGTTGTAGCTTTTTAAGTACTTTCGTGTATAGCCAAGATCAGATAGATCACTTGACTGATCCTTATCAAACAGATGAAATCAGTGTCAGTAGCGAATTCCCTACTTTAGACTATCCTTTAGAATTTCAACAAAAAGACTGGCCAACATCGGATGAAAATAGCTTAGGTTGGATTAACTACGTGCCTCGCATGGTTGATGCAACGCCGACACTATTCCCAGAACAATCCAATAAAAAAATATACGCTCCGACCCAAGCGACTGAAGATTTATCATGGATTGACCGACGTCAAAAATCGATTCGCCAATGGGCAGACCGAACTGCACAGCGAATCGATGGTTGGTTTGGTGAAGGTTATGAAGATGAAACCGCCAAAGCAACGCTACGTGTAATCTTTGATAATAAATGGAATAAGTATGATGATTACGAATTCAAGCCACGTATACGCGGTAAAATCGACTTACCAACCTTAGAGCGTAAATTAAGTTTAGTCTTTGGTGATGATTCACTGGATAATGAAATTGACAACAATATTGCCATTACCAATGAAAATCCCGCTGGTGATCCCGACAAAAATGTCGACACTAAGCGAATCCGTGAAGATAACAGTTCTATCGCCTTACGTTGGTCACAACTGTCTGATAAATTACCTTTCGATTTAGATGCTGATTTAGGTATCCGATCTGGAGATGACATTTATGCCCGCTTAAAGGCAAAAAAAGATTGGACTCTCGGGAATGATTTTTCCTTTCATGCTGAACAAATCTATCGTTATGGTATAGATAGTGAAAATTATCTAAGAACCAATTTGGAACTCACCCACGCACGTCCAAATGAAGCATTTATTTCAAATCAGCTTTATCTAACTTATGCGGATGAGCAGGATGATGATTGGACTTGGGATAATCGTACCTATCGCCAACATCAGTTTTTCCATGATAACCGCTTTAACTACGGTATGTATGTGGGTGGGTATTACAATAACGATGATTTACGTATGAACAGTTGGGGACCTTTTGTTTCGTGGCGCCAACCCTTATTCCGCGAATGGTTCTTTGTTCAAGGTGATCTTAACTATTTTAATGACAAGCGTGAAGATCGATCACACTATCCTCGTGCATTAGTTCGTCTTGAAGCTAGATTTTAGCGCTCGATAATAGTCATAAAAAAAAGCCCATCACTGATGGGCTTTTTTTGGATCTTAGATTCTCAAATGACAGGCTTTTGAATCACGATACGATCATTACGTGTAATACGTGTTTTTTTAGGAGACGCTTCAGCTTCAGTTTTAGGTAAAACATAACCGACGCGATCTGTGCGTGCGATACGTTTACTATCCACAAAAGGATTAATATCAAATTGTGGAATTTGGTGCTTCACCACGGTTACACGATCATTTCGAACAATTTTCTTCACATCTTGTTCTGCATAAGTGACATTGGTTAAGCTCAAACAAAACATGCTAAATGCGAGCATCATTGAAGTTTTCATAGAATATTCCCAATATTTAATGATCGTTATTATAGATTAATTATTATTTTTTGATATGTTTTACAAATCGAAACTTGGACGTATTTTTTTATCATCAACATCGAAAAAATTTATCTAGTTTAACTCAAAGCTTAAATAGTTCCTTTTGCATTCTACGACGGCGCTGCATTAAAAAAGCCTATCCGAAGATAGGCTTTCGATCACAATTTAAAATATGCGCTTATTTCAATAATAAGCTGTTAATGCGTTTTAAATATGCAGCTGGATCTTCTGGTAAACCACCTTCCGCAATCATCGCTTGATCAAAAATCACATTTGCAAGATCGTCAAATTGTGCTGAACCTTCCAATTTTTTCACTAATGGATGCTCAGGGTTAATCTCTAAAATTGGCTTGCTTTCTGGGACTGCTTGACCTGCTTGTTTTAACATGCGAATCAACTGTGGAGACAATTCGCCTTCACCAGTTACCAGACACGCTGGAGAATCAACCAAACGAGTGGTTACGCGCACTTCTTTGGTTTTGTCTTTTAATGACTCAGACAACTTTTCAACCACAGGTTTAAACTGCTCAGCCGCCGCTTCTAATGCTTTTTTCTCTTCAGCATCCTGTAAATCACCTAAGTCTACAGCACCTTTTGCGACATTCTGCATTGGTGTCCCGTCAAACTCATGAACAAATTCCATTGCCCATTCATCTACACGTTCAGTCATTAGCAGAACATCGATGCCTTTTTTCTTGAATAACTCAAGTTGTGGCGAGTTTTTAGCAGCGGCTAAGCTTTCCGCCGTTACATAATAAATTGCCTTTTGACCTTCTTTCATTGCTGCTTTGTAGTCAGCCAATGAAGTGGTGACCTCATCATTGTTTGAAGTTGCAAAGCGTAGAAGCTTCAAAATTCGGTCACGATTGGTGAAATCTTCACCCAAACCTTCTTTTAAGACAGACCCAAACTCAGCATAAAACTTCTTAAATTTCTCTTGATCTGCTTCATCTTCAGATTTAGCTAAAGTATCTAAAGTTGTTAAGATTCGGCGTGTGTTGCCTTCACGGATGGTTTTAACATCTCGACTTTCTTGAAGTAATTCACGACTCACATTCAACGGTAAGTCTGCGCTATCCACAACACCTTGTACGAAACGTAAATAGTTCGGGATGAGATTATCTGCATCATCCATGATGAAGACACGTTTCACATAGAGCTTGATACCTGCTTTTGCTTCACGTGAGAAAATGTTGTGCGGTGCTTTACTTGGGATATACAGTAATTGCGTATATTCAGTGCTCCCTTCTACACGGTTATGCGCCCAAGTAATCGGTGCTTCAAAGTCGTGACTTAAGTTTTTATAAAACTCAATATACTGTTCTTCAGTAATGTCATTCTTACTACGTGTCCACAATGCGCTGGCAGAATTGATCGCCTCCCATTCACCCGTTTTGACATACTGGCCTGGTTTGGCTTCTTCTCCCTCAGCTGCTTCTTCTTGTTGCCATACCTCTTTTTCCATTTGAATTGGTAAACTGATATGGTCTGAATATTTATTGATAATTTGCTTTACTTTATAACTTTGCAAATAATCTAATGCGTCTTCGCGCAAGTGTAGAATAATATCTGTACCGCGACCTTCTTTTGTAATTTGCTCAACTTCAAATTCGCCTGTACCACCACTGATCCAACGTACACCTTCTGAAGCTTCAGCCCCTGCACGACGTGATTCAACTGTGATTTTATCAGCGACAATAAAGCCAGAATAAAAACCGACACCAAACTGACCAATTAACTGTGCATCTGACTTTTGATCACCGGTTAATTTAGACATAAAGTCTTTAGTACCAGATTTAGCAATCGTACCCAAATTATCAATAGCTTCTTGTTGGCTTAAACCAATACCGTTGTCTGAAATGGTGATGGTTTTATTATCTTTATCCAATTGTACGCGTACACGTAAATCTGGATCATTTTCATAGTATTCAGGATGATTAATCCCTTCAAAACGTAATTTATCACATGCGTCTGAAGCGTTTGAAATTAGCTCACGAAGGAAAATTTCTGGATTTGAATAAAGTGAATGCGTCACTAAATGTAAAAGCTGAGCAACTTCCGCTTGGAAACTATGTTTTTGTGTATTCTGCTCGCTCATAAACTACTCCTTAAACACATCAAAACAATTTTTTTGAATGCTTAATGAATGGTGTAGCTTCTAATTTTTTCAATGGTCAAAATTAATTTTTTTTAAAAAGGACCTTGTTTGTAAATTCGATCAAGATGTATTTCTAGTTTTTGCTGACGCATTTGATAGACATGATTTAAGCATTGCAAATTTGCTTGGCATTGATCACGTAATTCCAGCCATTTGACTTGTTCATTCTGAATGATTGATCGCATTCCCATCGGTACTAAACGACGAAGAATTTGATAAGTGGCAGCCATTTTAACATCTGCATCATTCAGGATACGATGTTCACAAACAGCTTTCTCAGTTTCGGACTGCGCTTTTTTGCAATCAAAACTCGCTGCAAATACTGGAACACTTCCACATGCAGCCAGCACAATGATGAGTTTTATGAATTGGTTCTTCATGCATACTACTCTGTTATGAGCTTTCTAGATTATTGAAAAAAATTGTTTTTTTATATGGTATTTTCTACCTGTTATAGTACGACACATAAAAAAAGCCCTATTGATTAATAGGGCTAGGCGCAACTTTATTTTTAGAATTTGTAGCTGTAACCAATGCTATAGATGACTGGATCTATATCTAGCTTGAACTTTGTTGTTCCATCTACAGTCACTTCAGGGTTCAAATCTGCATAACGTACGTCAGCGAATACACCCCAGTTTTTTGCATCAGCTGGTTGGAAATTGAAACCTAACTGCGCTGCATAACCAAAATCTTCTTTTACACTTTGAACGCCTTGCTCATCCCAAGCAATAAATGCTGTTGCACCAAGACCAACATAAGGTGTAAATCCCGAGGTATTTTTAAAATGATATTTCGCAGTCAGTGTTGGTGGTAAATGTTTAATCGTCACTGCATCAGCGCCATTAATCAAAACATCATGGCGAACTGGAGTCGCTAATAATAATTCAGCAGAAATTTGATCATTAAAGAAATATTCCACCGAAGGGGTAAAAGCAAATTCATCATCGGCTTCCACTTTAGCTCCTCCTAGAGCAGCCACAGTGGTATCTTGCGTTGGAGAAATTGCAGATGCACCTACCTTAAGTTGCCATTCTCCTGCCAGTGCATTTGCTGACATCCCAACTAAAACAATCAGTGCAATTTTATTTAACATTATTATAACCTCTGAAAGAAATATCTAAATAAAACACTATTTAAATATAATAAACATGCCAAAAATTAATATGCAACTCTCAAAAATTAAATAAAATACATTTTATTTATAAATAACTGATTATAATAATAATTTATTTTAAATCATACCAATTTAGTCAATTATAAAACCATCAATTATTTTAAATAACCTATTGATCATATTATTTTACTCGGAATTTTTTATTTAATCCTACTATTTTAATCTGATTTAAAATAAAAAAGGCGATTATATTAATCGCCTTTTATTCAATCATTTTTTAAATGTAGTTATAGGACCATTGCCGCGATCCAACCAAAAATCATCAATGGAATATTGAAATGAATAAATGTCGGAATCACACTGTCTTTCATATGATCATGTTGACCATCCATATTCAAGCCTGATGTTGGTCCTAAAGTCGAGTCTGAAGCTGGAGAGCCTGCATCACCTAGAGCTGCAGCAGTACCTATGAGCGCAATTGTTGCTGCTGGACTAAAACCAAACTGAATACATAATGGGACATAAATGATTGCAAGAATTGGCACTGTGGAGAATGATGATCCTATACCTAGTGTAATTAACAATCCGATGAGTAACATCCAGAATGCTGCCCAACCTTGACTATCACCAATCCATGCGACTGAAGCCTCAACTAGCGTTGGAACCTGACCAGTAGCGCCGATCACGGCTGCAAAACCTTGTGCTGCGATCATAATAAAACCCACGAGTGCCATCATACGCATACCAGTAATGATGACATCGTCAGCTTCTTTCCACTTGAAAATACCTGCACAGCTTAGGATCGCCACGCCGACTAAACCAGCTAAAATCATCGAATCAGAATACAATTGCACTGCAAGCGTTGCTAAAACAGCCCCCCCCGCCATATAAATCGTAAATTTAGAAACCTCCGGTCTCGCAGAACCTTCTTGAACACCCATTTCACCCGAAATGCTTTGTGGTTGTTCTTCGACATGAATGTCACGATATTCTCGTGGTTTACGATAGCTATAAAACACTGCGATTAATAAACCTACGAACATCCCAAACACAGGAATCGCCATCGCAGAAGGGATTTGATCATAATCAATTTGGAAGCCAAGTGGTTCACCAAAAGTATTGATGTTTTGACCTAAAATATCATTTAGGAAAATTGCACCAAAACCGACTGGGATCAACATATAAGTTGCACATAAACCAAATGTGAGTAGACATGCAACCAATCGTCGATCAAGCTTTAAATGGTTGAATACCATCAATAATGGTGGAATCAATACAGGAATAAAAGCAATATGCACGGGAATTACGTTTTGAGAACAAACAGCCGCTATTGCAACCGTTGCAAAGATGGCATATTTGACACGATTTTGTATTTTAAGATTAGCCTCACCTTTAAGTGAATTAATCATTTTATATGCTAGAAGATCTGGCAAACCTGAACGAGCCAAAGTTAAGGCAAATGCACCAAGTACACCATAAGCTAAAGCAATCTGGGCACCCTTGCCCAAACCACCATTAAACGCTTCCATAGTGCCTTGTAAACCAAGACCAGCCAATAGGCCTCCTGTTACAGCACCAATGATCAGTGCAAATACCACAGGCACACGAGCCAAAGAGAGGCCAAACATGACCCCAATGGCAGCAAGAATTGCAAACATAAGAAATAGGAATCAGACAAAAAAACTATTTTATCAGAATTTGTTTGTAATAAATCTGCTCATCAGGGGTTGATACCTTCACTCGTCAGATTCTATTCGCCTTGCGCATTTTTTTTTGCAAATTGTTTAATATACGATGCGATCTCTTGGGCACGACTTAAAACAGCCCAATGATTCGCATCTAGCTCAACACGTTCAAAACCTGTCGCCCATTTTGGAATTTCGTCAATCAACTCTGGACTTACATATTTATCGCGTTTTAAGACTACCGCTTGAACGGGGCAAATCGCATGACGTTGACGAGGCATCGTTAGACGTGGAATAAAGTTTGCCCGATACAGTGCCACACCATACTCACCATCCTTAGAGATATTTTGGTTTACGGGTAAGCCTTTTGTATCTTCAAGAATTTCAAATATTTTGCCCCAGCGATCTGGATTGAGAAAATTCCACATCGTCGGTGCAACTACGGGTAGCTGAAATAGTACGATGTACCAAGACTTAATCAATTGCTTAAAGAACTTTGGTTTTTGATGTTTGAATTGTTCACGCATCCAATAAGCAGCATGGTCCAAGCATGGTCCAGATATAGTGGTATATGAAAGAATACGACCTTTAAATTTAGATTCAGTTACGGATTCCCATGTTTGAATTGAGCCCCAATCGTGTGCTGCCACATGAAAGTTTCGATTTGGCAACAGATGATTTACCACACTCTCCAAATCCAAAGACAGTTGAGCTAATGCATAAGCGCGAATCTTTTTCGGTACGCTCGATTGACCAGCGCCACGCACATCATAAGTTACAACAAAATAATCTTCGATTAAATTCGAAATGATTGGTTCCCATACTTCTTGATTGTCTGGATAACCATGCACAAGCACCAATGCCGGCTTATTCCGATCTCCCCATGTTTTAGCATAGAGTTTTTGTTGATCTGTCGTGTTAATCCAATGCGATTCAAATTGCATAATATGCTCAACCTTTTTTGTTATTGATTGACCGTTTTCTTGGTCTACGATGATTTTCGATCAATGCCAGAATATTTTTTGTACTTTAGTATGCTAACTAATGAAATAAAAATAATTGACCTAAATGAGTATTTTGAAAAAGCTAACGACAATTCCGTTAATCTCCAAGTATATGTTTAATAGCTTTGCACCCTTTCAAGGCGCAGGCATTACTATCGATAAAATCGACTTAAAAAATCATCATATTCGTGTAAAAATGCCACTTACACGAAAAAATAAAAATATTGTGGGTGTCCACTTTGGCGGTAGCCTTTATTCTATGGTTGACCCATTCTATATGACATTACTCATGTATCACTTAGGTGATAAATATATTGTTTGGGATAAGGCTGCAAGCATCGATTTTTTAACTCCTGGTCGTAGCACTGTTTATGCAGATATCCGCATTGATTCCAGTGAAATACAACTCATCAAAGAGCTCGCTAGCAATCATGCTCCTGTTTACCGTAACTATACTGTGAATATTATGGATGAATCAGGCTTACGGATCGCAGAAGTTCACAAAACTGTGTATATCCGTCGCAAGAAGGCAAAAGCCACACGTTTCCGTTAATAAAAAAAGCGCTCTATGAGCGCTTTTTTTATCACTTTAGCAAATTAACGATTATTTTGTTCTATCGCTTTTGCTCTATCGCTGCTCCTGCACCGCCGCCAATTGCACCACCAATTGCAGCGCCAGAGTTACCACCAAAAATACTTTTACCGACTGCAGACCCGATTGCACCGCCTACACCACTATAAGTGGCATTACGATCTGAGCCCCCTTGAGCTTTACTACCTACAGCGGCACCTGCACCACCACCAAGCGTTGCACCAACACCACCACCAACATTATTACCAACACCACCACCAAGTGCACCGCCTGCAGCAGCTGCACCAATACGCTGTTGATTCGGCGTCATGCTTTCACAACCTGCAAGTAGCATTGTAGATACGGTTGCCATCGCCATGACAGCTGTTAACTTTTTCATCTTGATGTCCCTCTTTGTCTATTTATATAAGCATATCGCGATCTAGAGAATAAAATTTTCAATTTCTGTTACAAGACAACGCTAAAATGATGCTATTTGTAAAGAATTTTTTTCAAAATAGATATTTAGCCTCAAACTCACATCATCAAACTCAATAAAAAAAAGGCACCCGTAGGTGCCTTCTTAATTCAGTTTAGATTAAAACTGATCTTCATTTAATGCTTGTGAGAACGCTTGGTCAACTTCAGAGAAGTCATTAACCAATTCGTGTTCAGCAGCTTCTGCTTCTTGACGACGACGCTCTAAGTGGTAAGCCAAACCTGTACCCGCTGGGATTAAGCGACCAACAACCACGTTTTCTTTTAGACCACGTAAGTCATCTTCTTTACCTGTTACAGCAGCTTCAGTTAACACACGTGTTGTTTCCTGGAACGATGCAGCAGAAATGAACGAGTCAGTAGAAAGCGAAGCTTTCGTAATACCCATCAATTGACGTTCAAACTTCGCAGGGAACTTGTTCTGAGCAAGTACTGCTTGGTTTTCTTGGACAACACGAATGTAATCTACTTGCTCACCTTTGATGAAGCTTGTATCACCACCATCGATGATCTCAACTTTACGCAACATTTGACGTACGATGACTTCAATGTGCTTATCGTTAATTTTTACACCTTGGAGACGATATACGTCTTGAACTTCATTCACGATGTAATTTGTCAACGCCACTTCACCTTTCAAACGTAAGATGTCATGTGGATTTTGCGGACCATCAGAAATCGTTTCACCACGGTTAACATGCTCACCTTCGAACACGTTAATCGTACGCCACTTAGGAATTAACTCTTCGTAAATCTCTGAGCCATCATCCGGTGTGATCACAAGGCGATTCTTACCTTTAGTTTCTTTACCAAAGCTTACAACACCTGAAACTTCTGCAAGTATCGCATGTTCTTTCGGCTTACGTGCTTCAAACAAGTCAGCTACGCGTGGAAGACCACCGGTAATATCACGAGTACGTGAAGTTTCTTGAGGTACACGACCAATTACATCACCGACACCAATTGTTTCGCCATCACGGACAGTCACAATTGTATTTTGTGGTAAGAAGTAGAACTGTTCACCACCATCAACTGTATCTAATACAATCGCTGGACGTAAGTCTTTACCAGAAGCTGGACGAGACGTTACAGGTAAAATTTCAACTGTTGTCATACCAGTTGCATCATCTGTTTTAGATGTTGCAGTTACACCATCAGCGATTTGGCTGAAACGTGCTTTACCAGCAACTTCTGTTACCAATGGATGCGTATGCGGATCCCAAGTCGCTACAATACCGCCAGCTTCTACCGCACCACCATCTTTAATCAAGATTGAGGCACCGTAAGGAAGTTTATAACGCTCACGCTCACGACCGATGTCATCAGTGATACCAATCTCACCAGAACGAGATACAGACACTAAGTGACCTTTAGCGTGTTGCACTGTCTTCACATTATGGAAACGGACAAAGCCTGCATTACGTACTTGAACACTGTTCGCAGCAGAAGTTCGGCTCGCAGCACCACCCACGTGGAATGTACGCATCGTTAACTGTGTACCTGGCTCACCAATGGATTGAGCAGCCATTACACCCACTGATTCACCTGGATTCACCAAGTGACCACGTGCAAGGTCACGACCATAACATTTCGCACATACACCAAAAGTAGATGCACAGTTTACTACTGAACGTACTTTAACTTCATCGACACCTTGCTCTTCTAGGTAGTTTGCAAGTTTCTCATCGATTAGTGTATTACGTGGCAGTACTACTTCATCAGAACCTGGTCGCTTCGCATCTTCAGCTAATACACGACCAAGCACACGAGTACCTAAGTTCTCGATAACATCACCACCTTGAATGAATGGCGTCATTACGAGACCGTCAAAAGTACCGCAATCTGGCTCAGTAATCACTAAGTCTTGCGCTACGTCTACAAGACGACGTGTCAAGTAACCCGAGTTCGCTGTCTTCAATGCTGTATCGGCCAAACCTTTACGCGCACCGTGTGTTGAAATGAAGTACTGAAGTACTGTCAAACCTTCACGGAAGTTCGCTTTAATTGGTGTCTCAATAATCGAGCCATCCGGTTTTGCCATCAAACCACGCATACCTGCAAGCTGACGAATCTGTGCTGCACTACCACGGGCACCAGAGTCAGACATCATGTAGATGGAGTTGAATGATTTTTGTTTCTCATCTTCGCCCTGTTTGTTCTTAACAGTCGTGTAAGACAAGTTATCCATCATCGCTTTCGCTACTTGGTCGTTTGTACGTGCCCAAATATCGACAACTTTGTTATAACGTTCACCGGCAGTTACGAAACCTTGTTCGAACTGTTGCTCAATTTCACGAACTTCAACTTCAGCTTTCTCGATGATTGAATACTTCGCAGGTGGAATCACCATGTCTTCCATACCCACCGATACGCCTGAACGTGTTGCTTGACGGAAACCGAGGTACATCAATTGGTCAGCAAAAATAACAGTATCTTTCAAACCAAGCTTACGGTAGCAAGAGTTGATCAATTTAGAGATGTTCTTTTTGGTCATCTCAACGTTGATTTGCTCGAAGCTTAAACCTTCTGGCACAACTTCCCAAAGTAAACAACGGCCTGGCGTTGTATCAACGATAATCGTTTGTTGCTCACGCTCACCATTTTCATTGATCACAGTTTGATGTACACGAGCTTTAACGCGAGCATGTAAATCAACTTGACCTGTTGCAAGCGCACGGTTTACTTCGTGAGTATCCGCGAACACCATGCCTTCACCTTTGGCATTGATTGCATCACGCGTGATGTAATACAAGCCTAAGACAACGTCTTGCGATGGAACGATGATTGGTTCACCGTTTGCTGGAGACAAGATGTTGTTCGTTGACATCATTAACGCACGAGCTTCTAATTGAGCTTCAAGTGTTAATGGAACGTGTACCGCCATTTGGTCACCATCGAAGTCGGCGTTGAACGCAGCACATACGAGTGGGTGTAGACGGATCGCTTTACCTTCAATCAGTACAGGCTCAAATGCTTGAAGACCTAAACGGTGAAGTGTTGGCGCACGGTTCAACATCACTGGATGTTGACGAATCACAGATGCAAGAACGTCCCAAACTTCTGGAGTCTCACGCTCAACCATTTTCTTCGCAGCTTTAATGGTAGTTGCTTGGCCAGACGCTTGTAATTTCGCGAAAATAAACGGCTTGAATAACTCAAGTGCCATTTTCTTAGGAAGACCACATTGGTGAAGACGTAAAGTAGGACCTACAGTAATTACCGAACGACCAGAATAGTCAACACGCTTACCAAGTAAGTTTTGACGGAAACGACCTTGTTTACCTTTGATCATGTCTGCCAAAGATTTAAGAGGACGTTTGTTCGAACCAGTAATTGCACGACCACGACGACCGTTATCTAACAATGCATCTACAGACTCTTGCAACATACGTTTTTCGTTACGTACGATGATATCTGGAGCAGCTAGATCAAGAAGACGCTTTAAACGGTTGTTACGGTTAATCACACGACGATAAAGATCGTTCAAATCAGATGTCGCGAAACGACCACCTTCAAGTGGTACAAGCGGACGAAGATCTGGTGGAAGTACTGGAAGTACAGTCAACACCATCCATTCTGGTTTGTTATTCGACTCTTTGAACGCTTCCATTAACTTCAAACGCTTAGATGCTTTCTTAAGCTTCGTTTCAGAAGTTGTATTCGGAATTTCTTCACGTAAACGAGAAATCTCAGCCTCAAGATCAATGTCTTTCAACAAATCTTGAACTGCTTCAGCACCCATTTTCGCAGTGAATTCATCACCGTGCTCTTCTAATGCTGTGAAGTATTCTTCGTCATTCAGAAGTTGGTATTTTTCGAACGGAGTCATACCAGGATCTGTTACAACGTAAGATTCGAAATACAATACACGTTCGATATCACGTAGCGTCATGTCTAAAAGAAGACCGATACGGCTAGGCAGTGATTTTAAGAACCAAATGTGTGCAACTGGTGAAGCAAGCTCAATGTGACCCATACGTTCACGACGAACTTTCGCAGTTGTTACTTCAACGCCACATTTTTCACAAATGACGCCTTTGTATTTCATACGCTTGTATTTACCACACAAGCATTCGTAATCTTTTACTGGACCAAAAATTTTGGCACAGAATAAACCATCACGTTCAGGTTTGAACGTACGATAGTTAATTGTCTCTGGCTTTTTAACTTCACCATGAGACCATGACTTAATCATTTCTGGTGACGCAAGACCAATACGGATGCGATCAAACTCTACAGGAGCATGACCGTCTGAATCCGTCTTTTTGCGCATGATATCGAGCAAGTCTTTCAATTTTTTTCTCCGTGTGTTGTGGAGATTTTCACTTCACAACTGGGTCACAAATATTGTTTTTTAACTGAATTGGTAATCTCCCCTAACCCCTCTTTTTTAAAGAGGGGAAAGTCTCCCCTTTATCAAAGGGGGGATTGAGGGGGATTTAGTCACCATTTTTCAGTTCAATGTTGATACCTAAAGAACGGATCTCTTTGGTCAATACGTTGAACGATTCAGGCATACCTGGGTCCATATAATGGTTACCATCTACAATGTTCTTATAGATACGGGTACGACCCTCAACGTCATCCGACTTCACAGTCAGCATTTCTTGAAGCGTATAAGCTGCGCCATATGCTTCGAGTGCCCAGACCTCCATCTCACCGAATCGCTGACCACCGAATTGTGCTTTACCACCAAGCGGCTGTTGCGTTACAAGCGAGTAAGAACCTGTAGAACGCGCATGCATCTTGTCATCAACCAAGTGGTTCAATTTCAACATGTACATGTAACCTACAGTTACAGGACGGTCAAAACGTTCACCAGTACGGCCATCATACAGTACTGTCTGACCAGTACGTGAAAGACCAGATAGTTCTAATAACTCTTTGATTTGACCTTCTTCCGCACCGTCAAATACTGGTGTTGCAAGTGGAACACCTTTACGGAGGTTGCCTGAAAGTGCCAAGATTTCATCATCAGTTAAGCTATCAAGATCTTCTTGCTCGCCACCAACTTTGTTGTAAATCTTGTCTAAGAATTCACGAAGTTCAAGTACAGTACGTTGTTCTTTCAACATTTGATCGATCTTATCACCAAGACCTTTCGCAGCCATACCCAAGTGAGTTTCAAGAATCTGACCCACGTTCATACGTGAAGGTACACCTAGTGGGTTCAATACGATATCTACTGGAACACCATTCGCATCATGTGGCATGTCTTCAACTGGCAAGATGTTTGATACAACACCTTTGTTACCATGACGACCCGCCATCTTATCACCAGGCTGAATACGACGTTTTACTGCTAGGTAAACTTTAACAACTTTCAATACGCCAGTTGTTAACTCATCACCTGTAGAAAGCTTGCGTTTTTTCTCAGCGAATTTCTCATCGATTTCAAGACTCTTCTCTTTCAAGAATACTTGAATTTGAGTTAAACGCTCCGCGATGCCTTCATCTACTGGTTGGATATCAAGTAGATCAACAAGTTCTAGATTTGAAAGAACTTCATCAGTTAACTTATCGCCACGTTTTGTTGTACCGCCGCCATTAGACTCTTGACCATTCAACAAACGTACAACGCGCTCACGTGCAGCTTCTTCGAAGATTTTGTATTCTTCTTTCAAATCTTTACGGTATGCATCAAGTTGAGCTTTTTCAATCGCTTGAGCACGTTCGTCTTTCTCGATACCATCACGAGTAAACACTTGAACGTCGATAACTGTACCCTTCGTACCAGATGGAACACGAAGTGAAGAGTCTTTCACATCAGCTGCTTTTTCACCAAAGATTGCACGAAGCAATTTTTCTTCAGGAGTCAACTGCGTTTCGCCCTTAGGTGTTACTTTACCAACTAAGATGTCGCCAGCAGTTACTTCAGCACCGATATAGACAATACCTGATTCATCAAGCTTAGAAAGTGCAGCCTCACCTACGTTCGGGATATCAGCAGTAATTTCTTCTGAACCAAGTTTAGTATCACGCGCGACACAAGAGAGTTCTTGAATGTGAATAGACGTCAAACGATCTTCTTGAAGAACACGCTCAGATAATAAGATCGAGTCTTCGTAGTTATAACCGTTCCAAGTCATGAACGCGACACGCATGTTTTGACCAAGTGCCAATTCACCGCCATCAGTTGATGGACCATCAGCAAGTACATCACCACGACCAACTTTGTCGCCTAGGTTCACAAGCACTTTTTGGTTAATACATGTGTTTTGGTTTGAACGTGTGTATTTAATCAAGTTGTAGATATCTACACCTGCTTCACCCGCAACCATTTCATCTTCATTCACACGAATAACGACACGAGATGCATCTACGTATTCAATACGCCCGCCACGTTTCGCGATCACACACACGCCTGAATCATGCGCCACGTTCGCTTCCATACCTGTACCAACAAGAGGCTTGTCAGCAATCAGCGTAGGAACAGCCTGACGTTGCATGTTTGAACCCATCAATGCACGGTTCGCATCATCGTGTTCAAGGAATGGAATCAGTGACGCAGCCACAGAAACAACCTGCTGAGCAGATACGTCCATGTGCGTTACTTTTTCTGGCGGCATACGTACGAAGTCACCTTGGTGACGAACAGATACGAATTCTTCTGTTAAGTTGCCATCTTTATCCAATTGAGAATCGGCCTGTGCAATCACAGTACCTACTTCTTCAATTGCAGATAAATATTCAACTTCATCCGTTACACGACCATCAACAACTTTACGATATGGAGTTTCTAAGAAACCAAAGCTATTCGCTTTCGCATATACAGATAATGAGTTGATCAAACCAATGTTTGGACCTTCAGGCGTTTCAATTGGACAAACACGACCGTAGTGAGTCTGATGTACGTCACGTACTTCAAAGCCCGCACGTTCACGTGTTAAACCACCTGGACCTAATGCTGATACACGACGTTTGTGTGTAATTTCAGACAATGGGTTGTTTTGATCCATGAACTGAGATAACTGGCTTGAACCAAAGAATTCTTTGATTGCAGCCGCTACTGGTTTTGCGTTGATCAAGTCTTGTGGAGACAAATTATCTGTCTCTGCTTGTGATAAACGCTCTTTCACAGCACGTTCAACACGAACTAGACCAACACGGAATTGGTTTTCTGTCATTTCGCCAACAGAACGTACGCGACGGTTACCTAGGTGGTCGATATCATCGACTTCACCTTTACCGTTACGGATTTCAACCAGTGTTTTTAATACGTCAATGATGTCATCGTTTGAAAGAATACCTTCAACTTCACGTGACTTCTGATCTGTACCCACTTCGTAAGGACGACCCAAACGACGGTTGAACTTCATACGACCAACTGGTGATAAGTCATAACGTTCAGAAGAGAAGAACAAGTTATTGAATAAGTTTTCTGCAGCTTCTTTCGTTGGTGGCTCACCTGGACGCATTACCTTGTAAATTTCTACAAGCGCTTCTTCACGACCAGAAGTCGTATCAGCACGTAATGAATCAGCTACGAATGAACCGCGATCAATGTCATTGGTATAAAGTAGGTTAAATTGCTTAACGCCGCCTTCAGCGATTTTAACCATCACTTCATGGCTAAGAACCGTGTTTGCAGCAATCACATCACCATTGTGTAATGTAATATCTTCAGCAGTAATACGCTCATATAAATATTCATCAGGTACTGGAAGTTTAGTTAAGCCTGCAGCTTCCATTTGACGAACATGACGCGCATTAATACGTTTACCTTGCTCAACGATTGTCTTACCGTCATTGTCTGTGATATCAAATTGTGCCATTTCGCCACGCAGACGCTCTGGAACCAAGTCAATTTGATAGCTGCCCATGTCTAGATATACAGGAACCTTTTCATAGAACATGTCTAGAATTTGTTCGTTTGTATAGTTCAAGGCACGAAGAATCACAGTCGCAAGTAACTTACGACGACGGTCAATACGAACGTATACTAAATCTTTAGCATCAAACTCAAAGTCTAACCATGAACCACGGTAAGGAATGATACGTGCTGAATAAAGCACCTTACCACTTGAATGCGTCTTACCCTTGTCATGATCAAAGAACACACCAGGTGAACGATGTAATTGAGATACGATTACACGCTCAGTACCATTGATCACGAACGTACCATTCTGTGTCATAAGTGGCATTTCACCCATGTACACTTCTTGTTCACGTACGTCTTTAATTGATTTCGTTTCGCGATCCTTAATGATCAAACGAATTTTTACGCGCATTGGTGCCGCATAAGTTGAGCCACGAAGAATACATTCGCGAACGTCAAACTCTGGTTTACCAAGGCTATACTCAACGAATTCTAAAGCAGCATTCCCAGAATAACTTTCAATTGGAAAAACTGAACGAAATGCGGCTTGGAGACCGATATCTTCGCGGTTTTTTGGTGTTTTGCCATCTTGAAGGAACGTTCTGTACGAGTCGACTTGAATCGCGAGCAGGTACGGAGCATCCATCACTTGGGGCAATTTACCAAAATTCTTACGGATCCGTTTCTTTTCGGTATATGAGTATGCCATCTGGAGTCCTCGGAAAGTAAACTAAACCCGCCTGCAGAACGGGTCTAGAAGGAATTACGCAGGTCGATATGACCACCACTTTGTTCAAATGCTGCAATGTTCAGTGGTATTAAAACGCTTAACAATATTTTTAAACATGGAAAAATATTGGTAAGCGTTTGATTTTATTCAATTATAGTTAGTATTGATGATTTTTACATCAAGTTAACAAAAATCGAGCCGATAATTGTAACGCAAAAAGGCTGATGACCCAAGAGCCATCAGCCAATTTTTGGGGTCAAATTAATAATGACCCCATGGCGAAATTACTTAACAGTAACTTGAGCACCAGCTTCTTCAAGTTTCTTCTTAAGTTCTTCAGCTTCTTCTTTAGAAACACCTTCTTTAAGAAGAGCTGGAGCGCCTTCAACTAAATCTTTAGCTTCTTTAAGACCAAGACCAGTAGCTTCACGAACTGCTTTAATTACAGCAACTTTGTTAGCACCGAAAGAAGTCAACTCTACATTGAATTCAGTTTGTTCTTCAGCAGCAGCAGCGCCAGCACCTGGAGCAGCAGCTACAGCTACAGCAGCAGCAGATACATTGAATTTCTCTTCAAAAGCAGAGATAAGTTCAACAAGTTCAAGAACAGTTTTTTCAGCAACTGCGTTTAAGATTTCTTCGTTAGTTAAAGCCATGAGAATAACTCCAAATGGATATTGAATGGTGTGGAAATTGATTTATTAAGCTTAAGCAGCTTCTGACTCGTTTTTCTCTTTGAGCGCAGTAATAAGGCGACCCAATTTCGAAATAGGAGCTTGAAGAACATTTGCAAGCATAGTAAGCGCTTTTTCTTGGTTCGGAAGGTTCGCGATTACGCTAACTTCAGCACCTTGATAAACCTTGCCATCGAATGCAGCAGCTTTAAGTTCAAATGCTTTATTAGTTTTAGCAAATTCTTCAAACAAACGAGCAGCTGCGCCCATGTCGTCTTCAGAAGTCGAGAAAGCTAAAATTGTTGGGCCAACAAGGTTGTCGTTCAAGATATCGAACTGAGTATCTTGAAGAGCACGTTTAGCTAAAGTATTACGCACGATACGTGTAGTAACACCTAGTTTACGAGCTTCAACACGAAGAGCAGTTAATTGCTCAACAGTTAAACCTTGGTAGTCAGCAACAACAGCAGTGAAAGCAGTAGAAGCAACAGCGTTAACTTCAGCTACGATCTGTTTTTTGTCTTCGATAAGAAGAGCCATTGTAAAACCTCCTAACGGTGATTTATGTACTCACGCGAAGTACACTCCCAGTTCGTTAACTCATCACTGAGTCAACACGCGGAGGATGAACTAAATCACACCACCGCGTCTACGCAGGCTGGAATATTAAGAGCGAAGCATAAAACTCCCCTCGCCTGTGGTCTTTGACGCTGATAAATTCTCATTTACCAATTCAAAGTTTGCCTAAGTTCGCAAGAAATCCAAAACCGGTATCTTGCGTAAGATTTGAAGCAACGCTTCAAATCTTACTCAGGGCTTTAAAATTCTGTCTAAGTTAAACTTAGTTAGAAACGTTAGTTACATCAATAGTAAGACCAGGACCCATAGTTGAGCTTAAAGTGATCTTTTTGATATAAACACCTTTAGAAGTTGCAGGTTTTGCTTTCTTAAGGTCAGCTACAAGAGCTTCAACGTTTTGACGAACAGCTTCAGCAGTGAAACCTACTTGACCGATCGCAGCATGGATGATACCCGCTTTGTCTACACGGTAACGTGCTTGACCAGCTTTTGCATTTTTAACTGCAGTCGCTACGTCAGGAGTTACAGTACCCACTTTAGGGTTTGGCATTAAGCCACGTGGACCAAGGATTGTACCCAACTTACCTACAACGCGCATTGCATCTGGAGCAGCAATCACTACGTCAAAGTCAAGGTTACCCGCTTGAATGCTTTCAGCAAGGTCATCAAAACCAACTACGTCCGCGCCTTCAGCTTTAGCAGCTTCAGCAGCAGCACCTTGAGCAAACACAGCTACACGTACAGTTTTACCAGTACCTGCAGGAAGTGTAGTCGCGCCACGAACAACTTGGTCAGATTTACGAGGATCAACACCTAGATTTACAGCTACATCCAAAGATTCTTTGAATTTAGCAGCTGGAAGGCTAGAAAGTACTGCTACAGCTTCTTCCAAAGTATAAACTTTGTTCGCTTCTACAGCAGCTGCAATCGCTTTTTGACGTTTAGTTAATTTAGCCATGTCTTAAAGCTCCACTTCCAAGCCCATAGAACGTGCAGAACCAGCAATGGTACGTACACGCGCGTCTAAGTCAGCACCAGTTAAATCTGGTTCTTTAGTAGTCGCGATCTCTTCTAATTGAGCACGAGTCAACTTACCAACTTTAGTTTTGTTAGGTACAGCTGAACCCTTTTGGATACCAGCAGCTTTCTTAAGCAGAATAGCAGCAGGCGGAGTTTTCATGATAAATGTGAACGACTTGTCGTTGTACACAGTGATCACTACAGGAATCGGAAGACCAGCTTCAAGTTTTTGTGTAGCAGCATTGAATTCTTTACAGAATGCCATGATGTTTACACCACGTTGACCTAGTGCAGGACCGATTGGTGGAGATGGATTCGCTTTACCAGCTGGAACTTGCAGCTTGATATAGCCGTCAATCTTCTTAGCCATTTCAATTACCTCTGGGTACAAACGCCGGTTAAGGCTCCCCAATATTTACAAGTAACGATACCGTTACAACAACAATGCCCGATTAATAAAATCGGGCGTTTTCAACCAATTCAGATTAAATTGTTTTTTCGACTTGGCGAAATTCCAATTCAACTTGAGTTGGTCGATTGAATACATTAATCGTCAACGTTAAGCGTGACTTTTCGTACTGAACTTCTTCCACCACACCTTTAAAGTCTGTGAATGGACCATCAGTAACCAATAATTCTTCGCCTGGCTCGAACATTGTCTTAGGACGAGGTGCTTCGCCAGTATTGCGTACACGTGCAAGAATCGCGTCAGCTTCTTTTTGCGTAATTGGAGCAGGCTTTTCTGCCGTACCACCAATAAATCCGAGTACTTTTGGACATTCTTTAACAATGTGCCAAGTATCGTCATTCATTTCCATTTCAACTAACACATAGCCAGGAAAGAATTTACGCTCTGACTTACGTTTCTTACCATCCTTCATCTCTACCACTTCTTCGGTAGGAACAAGGACTTCACCAAAGCTATCGGCAACAGCGCTACGCTGGATTCGATCATTAAGCGAACGCATCACTTGTTTTTCATAACCTGAATAGGCATGAATAATGTACCAACGTTTCATAGCTCTTTTACCCGATAATAAACTTCATCAACCAACTAATAATGTAATCAAAACACCATAAACCAATAGCGGTGATTACAACAACAAGTAACACTTGCCATGATGCAGTTACTGTTTCTTGCTTTGTTGGCCAAATCACTCGACGCAGTTCAATGCGTGAGTCTTTCAACAAACGAACAAAGCCTTTGCCTTGATGGGTGGCGTATAATAAACCTAAAGCCACAACGATACAAGCCAAAATCACCCCAACACGCACCCAAATATTGTTTGCGGGAACCCAATATGCTGGAAGATGTTGATTTACCATAAGTGCACCAGCAAGTAATGCCAATGCAATAATCCATAAAATCACGTCAACTGGTGAACCAGATTTAACGACTTCAGCGGAATTGTTTCTTTGAGGAATTGGCGCGTCGCTTAATGCGTCACGCGATTTATCATTCGACATTTTTGTACTCGTCGTTGAATTCGCGACTTATTATATGACCAGTTTAGCCAGCATCAAGCTTTTTATCAAAAATAATTTGGCAGGCCAGGAGGGACTCGAACCCCCAACATTCGGTTTTGGAGACCGACGCTCTACCAATTGAACTACTGACCTATAACAAAACCGAGAATCGAAACTCTCGGTTTTCGTTTGTACTTCTATTATGCAGTTACTTTCGCAACAACACCAGCACCAACTGTACGACCACCTTCACGGATCGCAAAACGTAGACCTGGGTCCATTGCGATTGGGTGGATTAATTCTACTGACATTTCTACGTTGTCACCAGGCATAACCATTTCAACGCCTTCTTTTAATTGAATCGCGCCAGTTACGTCAGTTGTACGGAAGTAGAACTGTGGACGGTAACCGTTAAGGAATGGAGTGTGACGACCACCTTCTTCTTTAGAAAGCACGTATACTTC
>NZ_FOBK01000005.1:23343-239862 GCF_900109815.1 Acinetobacter sp. DSM 11652 | reverse complement strand
GATGGTGCTGCTGCGATTCTGATTGCTTCTGATGCAGCTGTAGAAAAATATGGTTTAAAACCTCGTGCCAAAGTAATTGGTGCAACCACTGTTGGGGTTGAACCTCGCATTATGGGCTTTGGTCCTGCACCTGCGATTAAAAAGTTACTGGCTCAAACAGGTTTAACACTAGAGCAAATGGATGTGATTGAGCTGAACGAAGCGTTTGCAGCACAAGCATTGGCGTGTACACGTGACCTAGGTTTAGCCGACGATGATGCGCGTGTAAACCCAAATGGTGGTGCAATTGCACTAGGTCATCCATTGGGTGCATCAGGTGCGCGTTTGGTGACGACTGCTCTCAACCAACTAGAAGCAACTGGCGGTAAATATGCATTGTGCTCTATGTGTATTGGTGTGGGTCAAGGCATCGCTTTAATAATTGAAAAAGTTTAACAGCAATTTTTGGACAGACGCTTTATGGTGAAACACATGATGAAGCGTAATAGGGATAAGTTATGAGTCAGTTATATGCAAGTTTGTTTTATCAGAATGATGTAAATATCATATTTAGTGATGAAGCACTCGTAAAATATATGTTGCGTGCAGAGGTTGCACTGGCTCAAGCTCAAGCTGAAGTTGGTGTTATTCCCTTAATTGCTGCTGAAACGATTCAACGTGTTGCAGCACAAGAAATTCATTCCATTATTAATTTTGATCATTTGGCACAGTCCAGTGGTCTCGCTGGCAATATTGCAATTCCATTCGTAAAGCAATTCACTGCTGCTGTGAAAAAAATCAATGAAGATGCTTCTCGTTATGTGCATTGGGGTGCGACCAGCCAAGATATCATTGATACGGCCTTTATGCTGCAAGCTCAAGATGCGTTACAGCTGATCGAAATGCAACTTATCCAGGCTATTCAGGCAACTAAAAAACTGACGATTCAATACCGTGATCAGGTAATGATCGGACGTACATGGTTGCAACAAGGTTTACCGCTTACCTTTGGACATAAAACAGCACGGTGGCTCTCTAGTTTAGATCGAGATTTAAAGCGTGTTCAGCAGTTACAGCAACATGTCTTAACAGCGCAGTTAGGTGGTGCGGTAGGTACTTTAGCTTCATTAACTGAATATGGTTCGGCTGTAGTGAGTACCTACGCACAAAAACTTGGTTTAAATACACCCGTATGTACATGGCATGGGGAACGAGATCGTGTAGCCGAAATTGCACATGTACTTGCAACGATTACAGGAAACTTGGGCAAGATGGCCCGTGACTGGTCACTCATGATGCAAACAGAAATTGCAGAAGTGTTTGAACCGAGTGGTGCTGGGCGTGGAGGGTCATCGACGATGCCTCATAAGCGTAATCCTGTTGCAGCTGCTTCAATTCTAGCCGCTGCAAATCGCGTCCCTGCATTAATGTCAAGTATCTACCAAAGCTTAGTACAAGAACATGAACGAAGTTTAGGTGCATGGCATGCTGAATGGCTAGCGTTACCAGAGTTATTTCAACTGACGGCGGGTAGTTTAAGTAGAGCAATCGATGTATTTACGGGATTAGAAGTAGATCCTGAAAATATGTTCAGAAATTTAGAGTGCACGCAAGGATTAATCATGGCTGAAGCACTGATGATGTCACTCGCACCTCAGATGGGTCGATTGAATGCACATCATCTTGTGGAAGCTGCTTGTAAGCAAGCCGTTGCCGAACAACGACACTTACTCGATGTTGTACAAAATAATCCAGAAATATTAGCTATTTTTGATCTAGATCAACTCCGTCAGATTTTTAATCCGCAACATTATCTAGGAAATACTCAAGCACAAATAGATGCGGTACTAGAGAGCGTTCAAGGAAGTACACCATAATGACATTAATCAATAATCGTAATGGTCAGCAGCTTGCGGTCTATCGTTTTGGTGACGATACAAAACCAAGCATCATTTTTTCAAACTCACTGGGCACTGATCATGGCATGTGGCAAGCCCAAATTGATTATTTTTCCAAAGATTATGATGTGATTTGCTACGACACACGTGGTCATGGAAGAAGTAGTGTCATTGAAAATACCACAATCATTGATTTAGCCAATGATGTCCTTGATGTACTCAATCATTTCTCTATAGAAAAAGCGCATTTTTGTGGTATCTCCATGGGGGGAGTTACTGGGATTCAATTAGGCATAATTGCACCAGAGCGTTTTAACTCTATTACCATTGCAAATTCAGCAGCAAAAATTGGAAATGCCGAGGCATGGTTGAGTCGTGCAGATGCGGTTGAACAAAATGGTTTGGCTGATATCGTCAGTACTACACATACGCGTTGGTTTAGTGAACAATTTGATTATTTACACGATGTGACAGCTCAAAAAACCATTCAGAGTTTGTCTGTCACTCAGCCTAAAGGCTATGCAGCCTCTTGTCGTGCTTTAGCTCAGACGGATTTACGCAATCAACTTGGAAAAATTATTGTGCCTTGTTTGGCATTATGTGGCGGCTTAGATCCTGTGACCACAGTGAATGATGGTGAGTTTTTAAAACAACATATACCTGACTGTCAACTTGCAGTCATAGATGCATCGCATTTATCCAATATTGAGCGACCAGTTGAATTTAACCAAGCATTGCTTGCTTTTATTCAGTCTTAAGCACATCTGAACATCAAATAATTTCAATTTTAAAGAGGAACAACCTCATGAATGATGAAGAACGTTATAAGCAGGGGCTAGAAGTCCGTACTGAAGTCTTGGGTGAAGCCCATGTCGGGCGTTCACTTGAAAATTTAAATGAATTTAATGCTGATTTTCAAAACTTCATTAGTCGTTTTGCATGGGGTGAGGTTTGGTCACGACCAGGATTGCCAAGACATACACGTAGTTTGGTGACGATTGGAATCTTACTTGCATTGGGGCGTGAAGCAGAGCTCAGAATGCATATTCGTGCTTGTTTCAACAATGGCGTTACTAAAGATGATCTTAAAGAATTATTTTTGCATGCGTCTTTATATGCAGGACTTCCTGCAGCCAATGCTGCAATGCATATGGCAGAAGAAGTATTTGCAGAGTTAGGCATTTCGCCTGAGAAAATTAAATAAACGGACGATATTTTAAATTGAATAAGGAGAGATTCATGTCTCAAATTCTGATGGGTGCTTATGCACAGCGAAATACAGATGATCATCCACCAGCATATGCACCGGGATATAAAACCAGTGTATTACGTTCCCCGAAAAATGCACTGATTTCGATTGCGCAAACATTAACCGAGGTTACTGCACCTCACTTTAGCGCAGACTTATTGGGTCCTAAAGACAATGATTTAATTTTAAATTATGCAAAAGATGGTTTACCTGTTGGTGAACGCGTCATTATTCATGGTTATTTACGTGATCAATTTGGTCGTCCTGTTAAAAATGCTTTGATTGAAGTATGGCAAGCGAATGCCTCAGGACGTTATCGCCATCCAAATGATCAGTATGTGGGAGCTATGGACCCTAACTTTGGTGGTTGCGGTCGAATGCTCACAGATGAAAATGGATTCTTCATTTTTAGAACGATAAAACCAGGACCTTATCCGTGGCGTAACCGTATCAATGAGTGGCGTCCAGCACATATCCATTTTTCTGTGATGGCAGATGGCTGGGCACAGCGTTTGATTTCCCAGTTTTATTTTGAAGGCGATACATTAATTGATAGCTGTCCAATTTTAAAAACTGTTCCTTCAGAACAACAGCGAAGAGCTTTAATTGCGCTCGAAGACAAGAGCAACTTTATTGAAGCTGATAGTCGTTGCTATCGTTTTGACATTACTTTACGTGGTCGTCGTGCGACATATTTTGAAAATGATTTGACTTGATAGGGAGCATCAGGATGAATGGCTGGAAATTTGAAGAATTACATGAAACACCATCTCAAACAGGTGGTCCATATGTCCATATTGGATTAATGCCTAATCAAGCTGGTATAGAAGTATTTGAGCATAGCTTCAATAATCAAATGGTGAAAGATGGCACTCAAGGTGAACGTATTCGCCTCGAAGGGCAAGTTTTTGACGGTTTGGGTTTACCACTTCGCGATGTACTCGTAGAAATTTGGCAAGCTGATGCCAATGGTGTTTATCCAAGTCAGCAGGATACGCAAGGGAAGCAGCCAGATCCAAACTTTTTAGGTTGGGGTAGAGCGGGTGCGGATTTTGACACTGGTTTTTGGAGCTTCGATACGATCAAACCAGGTGCTGTTCCTGGACGTAAGGGTTCACAGCAAGCACCACATATCGCGCTGGTTATTTTTGCGCGTGGTATCAATTTAGGTTTACATACTCGAGTTTACTTCGAGGATGAAGCTGAAGCGAATGCGAAAGACCCAATTTTGAATGGTATTGAGTGGGCGCCACGTCGTCAAACACTCATTGCTAAGCGTGAAGAGCGTGATGGTCAGATCGTTTATCGTTTCGATATTCGCATTCAAGGTGAAAATGAAACTGTATTCTTTGATATTTAAACTTTGAACAAGAAACAACAAAAGGTCAGTGATTTCACTGACCTTTTGTTGTTTCTATCAATAGATTTTGATGAAACAACTTATCTTAACAATACAAAGTTATATATTCGTGAGCGTAAATTATTGAGGCTCTTTTTGTAAAACGACATATGGTGTATTTACTACGGATTTTTGTTTTAACTTATAGATGATGAAAATGGCAATAGCTGCTAAAACAAATGCAAAACCAAAATTTCCGTACAATTCTAAAGGCGAGTTCCCTAGGTCTAAAAAGTATCCCGCAATGATTGGAGAGAAAATACCACCAAAACGACCAACACCAGTTGCAATCCCCACGCCTGTTGATCGTACATCTGCCTCATAGAGCTGTGTAGAAATGGCATAGATTCCAGCTAAACAGCCATTAATAAAGAATCCTAGCGTTGTGGCAACGATGATTAATATATTTAAATTATCTGTATTGTTCACAAACAATAAAATACATACGTACGTGAGGATTAAAAAGGCAATTTGATTGATGTATACGCTGACTTTAGAACTAAGAACACCAATGATAAAACTACCTAAAATACCACCCACGCTGATCATCATGGCAGTTTTAATAGATAATGAGTTATCTAGACCAGAACTATTGAGAATTTTAGGTGTCCAGCCCATCACGAAATAAAAACCAAAAAGAATAAAGAATATAGAAACCCATAATACAAGGGATTTAACTAAATACTTGTGGTTAAATATTTCTACGTCAGAAGACTTTTGATTTTTTACATATGCTTTGGGGAGTGTGAGAATTGGTTTTTTATGCATTTTAGAGAAAATTTGATTCAATTTTTCCAAAGCATATTTTGGTTGTTTTAGTAATAAATAATCGATCGATTCTGGTAAAAATTTCAATGAGCAAAGAAAAGCAAATGTAGTAACGAATCCACCAATTAGTAATACTTGTCTCCAACCGATACTTTCTAAGCTATATACAGCAAGTAGTGCTCCGCTAATTGCTCCAATCCCATAACCGGCAGATAATATCCCAACACTAAAACTTTTATATTTAGTTGGAGAATATTCACTGGCCAAAATCATAGCACTGATTTGAACACCACCAATACCAACACCAGTGAAAAATCTGCACAGAACCAATTGCTTAAAATCGGTGGCAAATGCAGATGCAAACATGCTCAAACCACAGATTAATAGACAAAGGTTAATTAAATTACGTCTGCCGATTTTATCTGCGAGAGGTGCAAGTAAAAATGAACAGACGGTCATACCAATTAAACCAGCACTAATTAAAGTTCCTATATTAGTACCAGTTAATGAAAACTCATTGGCAACTGAACTTGCCAAATAAGCCATTATCATGAAATCGAATCCATCGATAATGTATAAAATAAAACAGAAAAAAACGACGAATTTTTGATATGAACTTATTTTGTCATTATCGACACAATCCTTTAATTTTAAGATATCCATTCTTTTTTAATCCTTATAGAACCATAAATGCAGCACTGGTTTTTGCCACTAACTTTCCATGCTGCCAAGCTTCACTTTCAATGCTTAAAATTTTACGTCCTTCTTTAATGAACCACGCTTTTGCTAATACTTCACCAACTTCACATGGTCTGAAGAAATCAATTGTTAAATTAATTGTGGCAGCTGGTTTTTCTGTTTGATTTAAGGCGGCTAAAATACCCATTGCATCATCAAGCATGGCACAGATCATGCCTCCTTCAACACTTCCCCTAGGATTAGTAAAACTTTCAAGAGCAATATATTGAACTGAAATTTCTCGCTTTTCCTTGTTCCACTGAAGTTGATGACCACCCAACAAATGATGAATAGGGGGCAGATTAGATAAAACTTGTTCTTCCATTGAAAAGTACTCCTTTAATATTTATTTCACTGCAAATGCATCATAGATCACGGCTTTTCCGAGACGCATTGCACTTCCAACTGCAATTGTCTGATTTAGCCATGCATATTTTTCTGAGCTAGTTTCAAACTGCATGATTAACTTGAAGTAATATTGAGTGGGATTAACATCTTCGCCACGACTTAATTGTTCTAGTACTTGTGGTGAAGCATGGCGATAACCTTTAGTTTGTAAATAAATCAGAGCACCATCATCAGTTTCTAATAAATAGCGCGTATCTATATATGCCAAACCTTTGCTATCGACCTTTTGCCAATCTGCACCATTGTTAAGAATATGCCCCTTCAAACTTGGTCCAGAAAAAGTTCCTCCAGTGATTGGGATAATGCGTCTTTGCCCTAAATCTGAAGTTTTACCGAGTTCCCAAACTGGGGCTATGAGTTCAACATTGAATGTCGCAAGGGGTTCAAGTTTTATGGGTTGTGGTGAATATTGGGTATTTGCCAAACTTAATGTAGTGGTGGTATAGACCAATAAGCCGATTAAATATTTCATACTTATTATCCTTAGAGAGGGTAGGGTTCCTCAGTAAAGAACCCTTTTGTTATTATTTAAATTTCCACGTGTAATCAATATTGATACGAGTTTCATTGGCCGGCTTAATATTGGCGGTAATTGGCATATCATTATCGTAGATCGCGTAACGCGCGCGTAAACCTAAATTTTTTAGTGGGCCATTTTGAACTATGTAAGCTAGATCAAAATCCAATTCATCTTCCGAAAAATCTGTACCACCCAACTGTGGTGCGTAAATATTGCTACCATGGGTATAGCGGGTCATAAAACGAAGACCTGGGATATAGTCTTTAAAATCGTATTCATAACGCAGGCTATAAACACGCTCTTTCGCATTCAAAAACTCACCAGTCCAAGTATCAATTGCTAGTCCAGTTTCTCCTCCAGTTAAGTATGGAAAAGCAGTATCTCCAAAGTGGTGAAATGTAGAAAAGATAAACTTATGGTTTTGGTGTTGAAGTTCTGAATGGCTATGAAGTAAATTATTGTCAACTAAACCCGCTTTAGCAGTCCCATCTTCATCGCTAATGTAGTAACGCAACTGTGTTGTAAAAGTGGATTGATTTGAGATTGGATATTTATAGGTTATGCCTAACAACGATTGGCGATATAAGTCGTTAACATCCATATGAAATGCAGTCAACCGCAATGGATTATGAGTCAAGTCATAATGTCCACCTAAGTAATACAAATAATCTGTTTCTTCAGAAATATAACGACCATTTACTCCAGAGATCTTTATAGCTTCATAATTTGTAGAATCACGTTGATTGACTTCATCAATATAGGATGCTTGGAGATCCAGACCTTGAATATCTTTAGATTGAACTGCAACACCTCGATACGTTTGAGGTAAAAGTCGTGCTGGAGAGCCGACTAAAACAGGAGTCATGGGTTGAAGGGTCCCTATACGTACCTCGGTTTCAGAAACTTTAGCTTTTAAAGTGACTCCAACTTCACCATATTGATCTGCAGGCTCATTGGTTTCCAAGGAACGAATTAAGTTTCCTGTACCTCCATATTTAGCATCAGCATCCAGTTTAAAACCTGCAGTCGCTAATAGATCTAAACCAAAACCAATCGTTCCATCGGTGAATCCAGATTGCGCTTTAAAGATAAATCCTTGTGTCCAGTCTCTTAATGCGGGGTATCTATTCTCAACTTTAAAGTCACGGTCAAAGTAGAAGTTACGTGCAGTTAATTCGACTTTACTTTGGTCGATAAAATTATTTGCAAATGCTGGAGCGGTACATAATAGAAGTGGTGTGATCCATAATTTTTTCATCTTTATTTCATCCTGAAATAGTATTAATACATAGAGGTAATCTTTGTGTTATTTTCCTAAAAGTTCTCTTGCAACGATTTCTTTCATAATTTCATTGGTTCCCCCATAAATTTTTTGAACACGTGCATCGACATAAAATCGAGATATTGGATATTCCCGCATGTATCCATATCCCCCGAACAATTGCAGAAGTTGATCAATGACTTCACATTGGGTATCAGTGATGAAGCATTTCAATGCCGCAACTTCGCTTACATCCAATACTCCCTGTTGATAAAGCGACTTACATTTTTCGACAAAGGCTTCGGCTGCTAGAGTTTTAATTTTGGCTTGAGCGATTACAAAACGAGTATTTTGAAATTGTGCAATTGATTGTCCAAAAGCTTTACGTTCGAGGACATATTCTTGAGTAATTTCTAAAGCACCTTGCAAAGCGCCTAATGCCATGAGAGAAATACTCAAACGCTCACGTGGAAGTTCTTGCATGAGATAGCTAAAGCCTTGACCTTCCTGACCTAATAATTGGTCTTTAGGAACTCTGACTTGGTCAAAAAATAATTCGGCAGTGTCTTGAGATTGAAGTCCAATTTTTTTTAGACCACGACCTTTTTTTACTCCATCTAAATGAGCATCCACCAATAAAATCGAAATACCTTTAGCTCTTGCTTGAGGATCAGTTTTAGCAACTAAAACTATGAGATCTGCATGTTGACCATTCGATATAAACGTTTTTGAGCCATTTACCACATAATGATCGCCATCTAATAAGGCTTGAGTGCGGATGGCTTGTAGGTCTGAACCTGCATTGGCTTCAGTCATTGCAATAGCTGTAACAACTTCACCGGATACCATTTTAGGTAACCAATATTGTTTTTGATCTTCACTTCCAATATTCTGGATATAGGGTGAAACAAGTTCACTCTGACCACCGATTGCAACGGCTAACGCAGAGAAGCCCGCTCGAGCCGTTTCTTGAACGATCATTTGTGAATAATATATCGGTGCGCCGTAACCTCCATATTGTTCAGGCACATCGACGCATAAAAATCCATTTTGTCCAAGTAGATCCCAAACTTGTCGAGGCATGAGTCCTTGCTCTTCCCATGACTCATAATATGGGGCGACAAACTCTGCTAGGAAGCGTCGATAATTGTCCCGAAACAGCTCAAAATCACTATCTTTCTGCATAGCGTTATCCTAATTTTGAATGCAACTGTCTAAGCAGCGTTTGACTAAACGCTGCTGAATAAAAAAGTTGAGTTAATTTCTAAGGGTTGGAATGCGAATAATGAGTGGATTATTGATGTTTTTTTCGTATAACTCTTCCACCATTGCTATGCGACGTTTCAAGATACCACTTTGATTGAGATTGCCTTTATCAGTGGTTTCTCCTGCATCAAGAAGTGGAGGTTCAATCATGAGGTAAAGCATTGAAACAGTGTTTGAACTACCTGTCGCATCTTTGTTGAAATCAATTAAAAACTGCTTAAACCACTGTTGAACTTTAGGGTGTAGAAGCACCTCTTTAGTATCCACTAGACTTAAATCTAATCCTGCATACTCAGCGCAATCTGCAATTTTGGGAAATATTAAAAATCCAATCGCACTTAAATTAGAACCGGTGATACAAACATCTTGAATAAGTCGATTACCTGTAATGAGAACTTTATTGCGTAATGTTCCAACATTGACAAAGGTACCTGTATTCAACTTAAAATCTTCAGCTATACGGCCATCATACATGAGTCCCTGACTCGGGTCTGATGGATCCACTAATTTCACTGCATCCCCGGTGCGATAAAAGCCTTCATCATCAAAGATATCAGCTTGTTGTGCCATAGGTAGACGCCAGTAATGTTTCATGACATTTTTACCACGAACACAAAACTCAAGTTTGTCACCATAGGGAACTAATTTAACTTCGCAACCTGGAGCTGGATATCCAATGAACCCAGCCATTACTTTGGGACCAGTTGTAAACACACATGATGGTGCAGTCTCAGTCATCCCCAAACCGCTCATGATACGAATACGTTCTCCACAGTGTGACTGCGCGATTTGGTCAAGTCTGTTCCAACCAGCTTCTGATAGTGCAGCACCAGCAAAAAACAAAATTTTAACTCGACTAAAAAATTTTTCACGTAACTCAGCATCTTGTTCAAGTGCTACGGTTATTTCTTCCCATCCTTTAGGAACGTTTAAATACACAGTAGGTGCAATTTCCTTAAGATTCCTGATGGTTTCTTGCATCTTTCCTGGAACTGGCTTGCCGTCATCAATATAAATTGTGCCGCCGTTATATAGTGCGATTCCTACATTATGACTGCCACCAAAAGTATGATGCCATGCTAACCAATCAACTAATACTGGGGGGTCTCTTCAAACTCAGGGAAGGTCTGAAGCAGCATCTGTTGATTGGTACATAGCATTAGATGCGTTGTAGGTACCGCTTTCGGCATTTTAGTTGAGCCAGATGTAAATAGAAATTTCGCTATTTGATGTTCATCAATGGTTTCATAATGATCTTTAATATCACTAATTTCAGAGCAGAGGAGTGAAGAGAAAGCAAGGCAATTTTTCTCACCAAATTTTCCAGAATTCGTAACGATCACAATATCATCTGTATCACAGCAATGTTCAATCGCTTTAGCAAAAGCTTGACCATCATTAGCAAAAACCAAACCTGGTGTTAGAACATCAAACACATGTTTGAGCTTGCCAAAATCCTTAGAAATAAGTGAATAGGCAGGAGAAATTGCAGAGAATGGAATTCCTGCAAGCATTGCTCCCATTGACAAAGTAAGATGCTCTAGATCATTTCCAGATAGAATGACAATAGGACGTTCAGTTGAAAGATGTGAATATTGTTTCAAACTTTGTGCAATACGCCATGCTCGATCTAATGTTTCTGCGTATGTAAGCTTAATCCATTCATCATCATGACCACGTTTTGCTGCGAATACACGATCGGGATGTGTTTGAGCATATTGAATTAAACGGTCAGTAATTTTTTGTGGGTATGGTTTAAGTTGTTCTTTTGGGGAAATATACAAAGTGCCATTTTTAGATTGAAACTCAATCTCGTGACTGCCTAATTTAACAAATCGCTCAGGATATTTATGCGTATGAACCGTCATATTCGACATTGTTTTCACTCCATGTATTTTTAGCTATTCTTTTCCAACGAAAAGAGCTGACTTCATGTCAACTCTTTGAAATATTCGTTAAATAGGGTAGTGACGAGTTTTGGTTTGCATGGTGATCCAACGCAGCTCAGTGAACTCTGCAACTGAGACTTTACTCCCAAATCGTCCATAACCACTTTGTTTCACGCCACCAAAAGGCATTTGCGCTTCATCATGAACGGTTGCACCATTAATATGACAAATACCTGATTCGATACGTTTAGCAACATCTAGAGCTAGGGATAAATCTTGACTAAAAACTGCTGCAGATAATCCAAATTCTGAGTCATTTGCTAAATCGATTGCTTCATCAATAGTTTTAAAACGTTGAACGGTGCACACAGGACCAAAAGACTCTTCGGCATAAATCTGCATATCTTTAGTGACGTCAACTACGATAGTAGGTTGCATCATAGCACCATCAATGCTTAAACCTAGTGGTAAATATGCACCTTTTTCACGTGCATCTTCAATTAAATTTTTGATTCTTGTTGCAGCTTTTAAACTTTCTAGAACGCCCAGGGGTTCTTGACTCTCAAGTGGATTTCCTGCTCTGATATTCTGAACTTTATTGATCAATTTTTCGATGAATTGGTCTGCAATTTTTTCATCCACAAGAACACGCTCTGTCGACATACAGATCTGTCCCTGGTTGAAAAAAGCGCCGAAACTGATGGCATTAACGGCTTCGTCCAGGTCCGCTTGCTCCAATACAATGACCGGTGCTTTGCCACCAAGTTCCAGCAACACTGGTTTTAGGTATTTCGCTGCAGTTTCTGCAATTATTCGTCCTACATGCGTTGAACCTGTAAAATTAATTCTTTTAGTCAATGGATGACTGATTAAACGCTCTACAATCTGTGGAGCATCTTGCGGGGCATGAGTAATGACATTGACAACACCATCGCCAATACCTGCTTCATGAAGTACTTCCCCAATTAATCGATGTGTTGCAGGGCAAGCTTCAGATGCTTTAAGTACGACTGTATTCCCACAAGCCAGAGGCATCGCTAAGGCACGAGTGGCTAAGATAACAGGAGCATTCCACGGCGCCATACCAACGATGACACCACATGGAACGCGAACACCCATAGCGATATTGCCAGGAACATCTGATGGAATAATATTTCCATCAATTTGTGTAGTCATGGCTGCTGCTTCTCTCAGCATATTGGCAGCAAGATGGACATTAAAGCCATACCACGTCGCAGTTGAACCTATTTCATGTATTGCAGTTTGAATAAACTGTTCAGTTTTTTGATCCATCAAATCTGCAGCTTTAAGCAATTTTAAACGTCGGTCTGTTGGTGATAGAGCAGACCAAGTTTTAAATGCTTCATGCGCTGACTCAATTGCACGATCAACATCGCTTAAAGTCGCTGCTGCACTCGTTGATGCGATTGAGCCATTAATTGGACTGATTCTTTCAAAAGTTTGTCCTGAACTTGCTGCAACAGATTGGCCGTGAATAAGTAACTGTACGTTTTGCATGGTGAATGTTTCCTTACATGTCCATCATGACGAAAAAAGTAGATTCTGCTTAAGCAGGACGTTTATAAGTTTGAAGACCTGGTTTGATTGTTTTGTCATCCAAGAATTGCTTCATACCTTGTGCACGACCACCTTCATCATCACGGTAGTTGCATTGATCCAGTTTGGCGTATAAGTAATCTTCGTTTTGCTCCCAAGTCAGCTCACGACAGCGTTTAAAACCATTCTTCGCAGTACGCAGTACAACTGGATTCTTTTCAAGCAAATTATTTGCCAATTCAGTTACTTCTGCACGTAATTGAGCAAGTGGAACACTCTTGTTCACTAAGCCCATATTTGCAGCTTCAACACCAGAGAAGGTTTTGCCTGTCATGATGTAGTACATAGAAGCACGATGACCGACTGTATCAGCCATAGCTTTGCTCACTAAGTTACCTGGAGGAATTCCCCAATTCACTTCAGACAAGCCAAATGTAGCTTCATCTGCTGCAATGGCTAGATCACATGCGACTAGTGGTGAGAATCCACCACCGAAGCACCAGCCGTTTACCATTGCAATCGTTGGTTTTGAATAAAAACGAAGTAAATGCCATTGCCAACGTGATGCATCACGACGAATTCGCTCTTGGAAAATTTCTGGCTGGCTGTCAACCTCACGGAAGTACTCTTTCAAGTCCATACCTGCTGTCCAAGAATCCCCAGCACCAGTGAGTACCAAAACACCTGCTTCTGGATCGAGTTCAAGCGTTTCAAGTACATCAATCATTTCTTTATTTAAGGTTGGACTCATCGCATTTTTCTTTTCTGGGCGATTTAAAGTGACCCAAGCAATGCCAGCTTCAACTTTTACATCAACAGTGGACCAGCGATTTTGATAAGACATGATAAGCTCCTTAGTGTTTGTTTTATGTCCTGTTGGAATTAAGATAATATCAGTTAAACTTATATACAAGTGTTTTTTGAATTTTTATAGAATTTTTATAATCTATTTATATTTAATAAAATAATATTTTAAATGAATTTTATTTAAAAAAAATATTGATTATTTTATAAGTTTGGGTGATATTTTTTGAGTTGCCTGGACGGAGGCAATACATAGGATGTGTATTTTTTTAAAAGTATTTTAAAAGCTCTAAAAGGGACAATAAAAAATGGAACAAAGTGTAAGTAGTAAGACTAAAGCTACGCTTACACTCGTACTGTGTTTCGCTATCGCTGTATTTGAAGGTTTCGATCTTCAATCAATGGGCGTAGCAGCACCACGGATGCGAGCAGAGTTTGGCTTAGATAATACTCAAATGGCATGGGCATTTAGCGCGGCAATCTTGGGTACTTTACCTGGTGCATTATTAGGAGGTCGTTTCGCTGATAAAATTGGGCGTAAGGCAGTTCTATTGACCAGTATTTTAATTTTTGGAGTGATGTCAGTTCTAACGGCATATGCTTCTGATTATACACTGCTTTTAATCATTCGTTTCTTAACTGGCTTAGGGATGGGTGGCGCTTTACCAATGATGATCACCATGGCATCTGAGGCAGTATCAGAGAAACATAAAGGCATTGCAGTCAGTATTATGTATAGCGGTATTCCATTTGGTGGAATGTTGACATCATTCGTGGCAATGGGTTTAGCTGGTGATGCGCAATGGAGACATATCTTCTACATTGGTGGCTTCGCTCCAATTCTTTTAATCCCTTTGCTAATGAAGTATTTGCCGGAGTCTAAAGACTATTTAACAGCGACGAAGAATAAAACTTCTACCCCATTCTTTGAAGTGTTGTTTGCAAAAGAACGGCGTTTTTCCACGATTCAAATTTGGATCAGTTTTTTCTTTACGTTAGTTGTTTTATATTTTTTACTCAACTGGTTGCCACTATTGATGGGTGCACAAGGTTTAGGAAAAACAGAAGCGAACTATGTTCAAATTGGTTACAACATCGGTGGTATCTTCGGGTCGATTCTCATGGGAACTTTACTTGATAAGATTCGCATGAGTACTGTAATTAAATTTATATATATTGGCATCTTGTTATCACTGTGCTGTCTTGCAATCTCTCCAACTGTTGCTTTACTTGTATTGTCTGCTGTGGGTTGTGGTCTATTTATTGTAGGTGGCCAATCAGCGCTCTATGGATTGGCAGCGATGTTCTATCCAACAGAAATGCGTGGCACGGGTGTAGGCGCTGCAGTCGCAGTAGGGCGTATAGGATCTTTTGCAGGGCCCCTATTTGCTGGCATGCTACTGTCGTTAGGTTCTAGTTCAGCAATGGTCATTGGTGCAAGTATTCCCCTGATTTTATTTGCAGCTGTTGCGGCATTAATGCTTGTACGCAAGCCACGAGCAGAGCAGTCTGATGCTGTTCTAAATATAACTACACGTTAAACATATGTTAAAAGTATGATTACGACAGTAGTCATACTTTTGTTCATCTATTAAGGAATATAAAATGTCAGAAGTTAATCATTCGATTCCGACACTGAGCTATATAATTGCAAGGGTTGATCGTATTGTGAGTAAACTTTTAACTGAACGTTTAAAAGACTTAGATATCACCTTATCTCAGTTTACAGCATTGTCAGTTATCGCTGCGAAAGGCAATCTATCTAATGCAAAACTTGCAGAACGTTCATTTATTAAACCGCAATCTACCAATAAAATTCTACAAGATTTACAAAACCAGGATTGGATCAGTAGAGCTTCAGATCCCTCACATGGACGAAGAATTTTAATTAATGTAACGCCTAAAGGATTTGAAAAACTCGAACAATGTCGAAACATTGTTAATGAGATAGAACAAAAAATGTTAGATGGGGTAGATATCCATTTAGCTTATTTAATTCGAAACAATCTAGAGTTAATGGCAACCAATCTTCAAAAAATAAATATTGATGATACTAACTCATAATCACCTCAGTTATCAAAAATAGAATAGTGAATTTCCGGCCTAAAAGAGTCCTTTAACTCAACAGAGATTGATATTCCAAATCTGACTCGTTAGGATCAATCATGATCAAAAAAATTGAGTAGTTATATGTCTTCAGGGCAGCAAGTGTTAATTGAACTTCGAAAAATGATTATTTCTGGGGAGATTGCAGGAGGTTCTCGTTTGGCTGAAATTCCGACTGCTGAAATGCTAGGTGTATCGCGTCAACCTATTCGAATGGCTTTTCGGCTTTTAGAGCAAGAAGGCTTACTCGTTAAAAATCCAACTCGAGGCTATACTGTTCGAGAAATTTCATCCAAATTAGTTCATGATGCGTTGCATGTACGTGGCGTTTTAGAAGGTCTTGCTGCAAAAACGCTTGCTGAAAAAGGCATGACGTTAGATCAACATCAAACACTTTTGAATTGTATTACGCAAATTGATTCCATATTCAATAAACCAGAATTAACAAGCGATGATTTAGAAACCTACCATCATTACAACACTATTTTTCACAATACTATTATTCAAGGCTCGGATAATGTCGCAATTGTGCAAGCACTCAGTAAAAACAATCAGTTACCTATGGCATCTGCACAAGCACTGACTTATGATAAAAATAATGCGCTGTCTGAAATTCGTCGTTTGCAATATGCGCATATCCAACACTGCTCAATATTCAATGCATTAAAGCAACAAGACTCAGCACGCGCTGAAAGTTTAATGCGTGAGCATAGTCATGTGGTTACTTTAGGGGAGACTATGCGTTCAATATTTCATACAGATGGGTCTATATAAAAAACCCTTCAATTAATGAAGGGCTACACTTGAAAATCTATCGATCCAAATTAAACATCAATGATAATTCGTTGAGATTTGGCTCTTGAGCAACAAGGTGTGAATTGATCATTTGCAGCTTGTTCCTCTTCAGTTAAATACATATCTCTGTGATCAATTTCACCTTCAACTACATTTACTAAGCAAGTGCCACAAATACCTTGTTCACAAGATAAAGGGATACAGATTCCAGCATGTTCTAAAGCTTGTGCTGCAGATTGATCAGCTGCGACATGAATACGTTGCCCTGTTTTTAAAATCTCAATTTCAAAACTGCCATCTTGACTGGTATCAATACCTTGTGCGCTGAAATGCTCTTTATGTACTTGATGACTAGGCCAAGAGAGCGTATCTGCGGTATGGATCACATAGTTCATAAAACCATCTGGGCCACATACATAAATATGATGATCGATATGAGGAGAGGCAAAGACCCTATTCAAAAGAATATGTGTTTCAGGTTCATCATCAATATGGATGTGGACGGAATCTCCTAGAGCCTCTAAATCTTGTTGGAATGCAATAGAAGCTCTCGTTTTCACAAAATACAGTAATTGGAAGGGCTGATTATTGCGTTTAAGCTCTTTAGCCATTGCTAAGATAGGGGTGATACCGATTCCACCTGCACACAAATATGCATATTCTGTCTCAGGAACCAAGGCAAACAAATTTCGTGGTTCACTAATCTTGAGCTGCTGACCCTCACGAAGTTGTTCATGAATAAATTTAGAACCACCACGTGATAAAGGATCATTCAGGACACCAATGACGTAACGGTGCTGCTCTGAACTACAATTTGCCAAAGAATACTGTCTAATTAATTGATTACCTAAGTGCACATCAATATGTGCACCGGCTTGAAAAGCTGGTAATAATTCACCATGGGTGTTTACCAGTTCGAAAGATAAAATGTGTTCATTATGACGATAAATCTTCTGAATAGTCACATCCATGTGAGTATCGCTCCTTGGTAAAATGAAAAACTGATAAAATGTGGGTTTACTTTAAACAACATTCAAAGTTGTAATTTTCTGCTCATCATTCGTTTGCTCTAAGCTGATCAAGCGGTCTATTACTTTTCGAGATTGAACACCGCCTGCATCAATATTCAGCATCAGCAATTTACGATCAGGATGTCTCAATAAATTCTGTTGCTGTTGTTCAAGCATATCTAAATCTTCCGAGAAAATTTTGCCCTGTCCCACACGAATTTGGTTAGTTAATTCGATGTTGTCGGGTTGGAAGTGTCGAGCCATACCCCAGAAATACCAGTGAGACGTTTCCGTTTCAGGGGTAATAAAATCTACAACGATTGAAGACACTTTTTTATTTTCCGGTGCGTTGTAACCGCCCTGTCCTGCGTGGGCAACACCAACTTCAATATGAACATTGCTAGGTGCATGAAAGTGACAAATTTGCCAACGGTCTACTAGGACATCTGCAGCGAGATTATTACCTTTTAGAGCCATTTGCCAAAATGGAGGTGCATAAATGTTTTCCATATGACGTTCAGTCACAACGTGGTCACCATCAACACGAGTGGTTGGTGCAGCTTCATCGATTTCTTTTTGACCAATGCTGTTTGCATGAACATATGTTTCATGGGTGAGATCCATTAAGTTATCAATCATCAAGCGGTAATCACAGTTGATGTGGAATAGTCCACCACCATAGGCCCATTCTGGATTTTCAGCCCACTCTAAAGTTGGGAGTTGATCTTCACTTGCAAGCGATTGGTCTCCTGGCCATACCCAAATAAAGCCAAATTTTTCAATTGCGCGATAGCTTTTATTGCAAGGAAAGCCACGTACACGTTGCCCAGGCATTGAAACCGTTTTGCCGTCACATCCCATCACTAACCCATGATAACCACAGACCAGTTGACCATCTTCAACAAAGCCTAATGACAAAGGTGCACCGCGATGTGGGCAAAAATCTTCAACGGCATGTATTTGGTTTTCTTTTCCACGATAAAAAACCATTTTTTCACCGCAAATTTGTCTTCCTAGAGGCTTATCTTGTACTTCTTCAGGTCGTGCCGCCACATACCAAGCATTTTTTACAAACATGAGTTGATCTCCTTATCAATTGGATCCAATAATTCTATTTTTTAGATAAAAAGTCAATAATAATCTTTAAAAATAAATATTTTGGATCCATTTTTGAGGGAGCATTTAAATAATAATTATTTTTGAGCAAAAATGATGGCAAATCACCATCCAAGAATATGGCGAAATTGATTCATTGTCAGAGAGGGCACGAGGGTTAATTTATTAAACAAAAAATACTTAAACTTGATGGATTATTGGGATTTTATTTTTAGCTTCATTAGAAAATTAAAATTGACCTAATTTTTTCATTTGACGACGACGTCTCGTGAGCCCCAAGATTTCTTGGCGATCTTGAATTTCTTGAGCAGAATAAGGAAGCGTCTGTTGCAATGCTTCGAGTTGAAGATGACTGTTTTCAATGAGGAAGCAATCATGCTCAACTGGCCATGCACTGGTAATGGGTTTGCGTTTACGGGAATAGTTCATGGTTAAATTATAAAATTTGAGAAAAGAATAGTGTAGATGCGTATCAAGTTAAACGACAAAAAATGTCGTAATGATTTAGAACACTAAGATTTTAAACCCTATTTTAATGAGAATCTTTCAACGTACTTTTAAGTCATATTAATTGAATAAAATTACCTAGATTTACACGGTTTACATAACATGTGGATTTTGAAATGAGTTGTTACGTTTCGTGCCATCGCTCTACTGGTTTTTAAGTTAATATTTTAAAAGTTAAAACTTAATAACACCAAGAAAATTAACAATAAAAATAAAGAAATAATCATTTCTGTAATGAACGATTCAATGAATAATCATCGGAATGAGTAAAAAATATGATGCTAATCGTGGTGTGTTTTGCTTTGGTCAGTTGCTATGCCGTATGGCGACTATTATTACAACCTAAATTGATTATGGGGAATACGCAGAGGCACTTTGATTTAACAAAACTCCTCAAGCCTACTGATCTCAGCCAGCCGGCGCGCTTGGTGTATGATACGGATTCTGTCGAAGATATTCGTATGTTTGATGAGGTTGCTAAATTACTGTTTGAGAAACGTGTAAATCATCGTGATATCAAGTTTGCTCAGCAAATTCAATATGAGTTTTTGAACAAGATGCCATCACGAACTTTATGTCAGATCAATCAATTTGATTTAGGTGAGTGGTCGATTTTATGGGAATATCGTAATCAATCTCTTGAATACTATGTGAGTCAATATGGCATCATGTATCGACATACTGACGCACAAGGGGTAGAGCATCAATCTGACTTTATTCAGTAATTTAGAATTTAATCATCAACTAAATTGAGATAATTTTGGAGCATGTCATCCCAAATTTTTTCTGCGCCTTTTTTGAAATATCCCATGTGTCCAATTGCAGGCATTTGATACTGTTTGGCTGTGATATCAATGTAGCGCATATCAGCAGAACGATAATGTTGCATAAAGGCTTGCCTCGAATTTGGGAGAGCCCAATCATCATCTAATGCTGAAACAGCATAAATTTTGGTTTTAACACTTGCATATTGTGCTTTTAAATCTTGTTGCTCGGGGTCAGCGAAAAAATATAACGGATTTTTGCACCAACGACGCCACTGTTGATATACCCCTAAAGGCAGATCAGAGCCCATATTGAATTTACTCCAAGGTAAATAACCTGTGACTGCGACAATGGGTGGAAACACAATACTCCACATCACGGATACTTTGAATCTTTCTTTGAACGGCATATATCCTGCCCAACCTGCACCTGTACCGTAGCAACACATGGCACTGACTTGATGATGATTAGGGGTAAGTCCCAAGGCTTGACCACCATAAGAGTGTGCAGTCACAAATAAGGGGAAAGTATCGCTAGAAAAGTATTCAATGGCACCAGCGAGATCAAGTTTCCCCCAATCCAAATAACTCATTTTAAAACCTTTGAGTTGTGCTGGAGATGATGCCCCCACACCACGATAATCAAAGGTTAGCACTTCAAAACCACGTTCTGCAGCATACTCTGCAAATCTGCGATAAAAAGGTTGGGGAACCGCTGTCGCTGAAGCCACAATAATACGTGCAACAGTCTTCACACCAGATGATAGGTAGCGAGTGCCGGTGAGCATATAGTTATCTAAGGCAGGAAACTGAACTTGAGTTTTATTGATGCTTCTTGGCATCTGGTTCACATTTGGAATAGCTTGCATGTCTATATTTCCCGATATTGAACTATTGACCTTTAAAGCGAGGTTGACGTTTTTCGCTCATTGCTCGCATACCTTCGACTGCATCTTCAGATTGTATTAGTGGAAGAAGATGAGTCTTTAACTGATTAAAAGCGTACTGCTCATCATGTGAAATCGCTTCGTGAGCAGCCGTCAAGGTGGCTTGAACAGCGAGTGGAGCAGCTGAAGCGATGGATTCGGCAAGTTCAATGGCACGGTCAAGCGGATCTTGTTCTGTTACTTCAGTAATCAAATGAAGTCGAAATGCAGTTGCAGCATCAAAAAAATCCCCCGTCAATAAGTAGCGCATTGCATTAGACCAACCTGCAGTTTTAACGAAGCGTGAAGTTGCTCCGCCAAAGGGGAGGATGCCACGTTGCACTTCAAGTTGAGTAAATTGGGTATTTTGATGGGCAATACAGATATCGGCATTCAACATCAATTCTATTCCAGCAGTAAAACAATACCCCTTCACAGCGACAACGACTGGTTTTTTTCGTTTACGACCAGTCGTGCCCCATGGGTTAATCAGATTCATATCTTCCGAAAATATACCATCTGACATACGCGGCTGAAGCTCAAGCAGATCTAATCCTGCCGTGAAGTGCTCTCCATGTGCATAAATCACAGCACAGCGTAAATCGGACTGGTCTTCATAGGTGGTAAGTGCTTGTGAAAGTTCATCAATCATATGACTGTCGAATGCATTGCGCTTCGCAGCACGGTTTAAACCAATCAACATCAGATGATTGCGAATTTCAATGGTTATTCTGGTCGTTTGAGTTGTATTCATCATTATTATTTTCCATTGAGGACATTCTATTTTTAGAGGAGTTTAATGGTTAGGTCAAAACTGTGCAGTTCAAATTGAACATCGCTAAGTGGTGTTTGTTAAGAATCATGTATGGTGCCATTCAATATACGTTAGGATAGACGTATTGAATAAACCACGATCATTTTAAGTAGTGTATGAGCCTTTTAGAAATTATTTCAGTATTGATGAGTGTATTGGGTGTAACCCTCACGATTCGTCGTAATATATGGTGTTGGCCTGTGAATCTCGTGGCTTATGGCTTATATGCAAAGTTATTTTATGACTATCAACTCTATGGTGAAACGATATTGCAATGCGTGTTTATCGGTTTAGGACTGTATGGTTGGTGGATATGGAAAGCTCAGTTTAAACAGCAAGAGCAACTTGCCATCAATCGTATTCAAGGGTTGAGAATTATCAAACATGTGTTTTTTACGATGTGTGCAGGACTTATTTTTGGTTTAGGTCTGGATTATTTTACGGATGCTTCCATTCCTTATTTAGATGCTCAATTGGCAAGTTTAAGTCTGCTCATTACATATTGGACGTCTAAACGATATTTGGAAATTTGGCCTGCTTGGATCGTGGTGGATATCATCTATGTGATGATGTTTATGTATAAAGATCTATACTTGACGGCTGGTCTTTATGGCGCATTTATTGTTTTAGCCTTATTAGGTTATCTTCAGTGGAAGAAAAAATATCAAGTTCAACAGCAAACCGTCTACTCACTCTGAAAAATTTACATCCTTGGACATTGATTTGAATGATTCGATCTGCAAAATAAAGCAGATCGACGTAACAATGAAATTGAATTTAACCAGTAGACTTTAAATGTATGATTATCCACTTTTGGGAAGCTCGATTTCTGCAATTTGTAAAATCATTACAACAGCATCCTCATCGTTATCTTAACTTTGAATCCGTTGCCGATTTTTATCAAAGTCAGTGGTTAAAAACGCTTCCTCCTCATACTGAATATTTTTGTACTGGATTAGACGATGGTGCAGAGCAATTTGATATTTTGATTCAATATTTGCATCATCAAGTTAGTATTCACATTGCACAAGAAATTAAAGTTATTTATCGAGAACTCGATCTCTAAGAGTTAGGAGTGTGTTTAGCAATTTTTAGCTGAGTCAAATTAAAATGCTTGAGCGTATCCTTAGCTGGATTTAAGCAAAAAAAGCTTTAAAAAAAAATAGAATAAATGGTAAAAAAACCTTGATAAATCCTAATCTTAAGGTTAGATTGTGATAATAAGTGCAATCATAATAAAAAATATGTGATTTTATTCACTATATTTTGTAGGGGTGAAATAGATTTAATGATTACAGAGTTAAATGAAAATATAGTTTATTTTGATGAGCTGTTTCAATTGAGTTAGTTCATTATGTTAAGACTATTCAATCGAATTTTTCTCCCCTATACACTTCATTCATTTATGAATCAAAGTGTGTTGATGAATTGGAGTACCTTAAATAAATGTATTCTGGTCATGGTATTGGGCGGACTTGCACATATCACCTGGATTGCATGGTATTTATTTTCATTTCATCATCCTGCATTACATCATTGGCTCAATCCTGATTATTATTATTTTCACCTATCACGGATGTTGCTGTGCTGTGTATTACAGTTCTTACTGATTATTCCTTGTGTCATATGGCGTCATAAAGAATGGGTGATACAATATTTACCTTACTTTATTATTTTGGTATTTTCCGTAAGCTTTATTTATGGTGGCTATTCGGTTGGTATCAGTAGTCCTGCTACCGTTGCGGGATTTATCAGTATTTTAACAGTTGGTCTGGTTTTATTTGAACGCAAGATTGTATATCTGCTTTTTTTACCAGTCACTGTATATATGCTCATTGCAATTGTCAGTAGTGCATTGGGTTATATGACCTACGCACCGGTCTTTAGTGATCAGCTCAATTATTCAGTCATGGTATTTAATGAATTCTGGGTTTATTCACAACTTTATTTTTACGTGCCTATTTTTTTTGCGACTTTTGTATTGTTTGAGATTTTGTTGACGCAATGGAGAAATCGAGAAAAACAAATTAATTTAATGAGTCAAATGGACCCGCTTACGGGGATTTATAACCGTCGAAAAATAGGTTTAGAACTCAATGAAATTCAATTACAAGAACGAAAATTTGCTCTCATTCTGTTAGATCTTGATCATTTTAAGAGTATTAATGATAACTATGGTCATGATATCGGAGACAACGTCTTAAAGCGTGTTGCCAATGTACTACGTCAAAATATACGTGATACAGATATTGTCGGGCGATTTGGTGGTGAAGAGTTTGTGATGCTGTTGCAGAATAAAAACCTCAGAGCTGCGATGGAGGTCGCAGAGCGGTGTCGCAAAGAAATTGAAAATGAGCTCTTTTATATCGATGAACGTACGACGATCAGAGTGACAGCAAGCTTTGGTATAGCCATTTCTGAATTTAATTTAAATAAAGAAGCGGTGATTCGTCATGCAGATCAAGCATTATATCTAGCAAAAAAACGTGGTCGTAATCAGGTTAGACACTACTACGAACTTCAGGATGCTGATGTCATACAAAAAAGTGAAACTTGAGCCGTAAAATTATCAGGTCACAAATTCGTCATTTAAATCAGTTTTACTTCATCTTGAAATGCTTTAAGATTGGTTGACTATTAATCAAATATTTGATTTAAAATTTAAAAAATTATGAAGATCAAATTCTTATCATAATTGAGATGAACGTATTATGACGATACTACCCGTTGCTCAAAAAGGTGAAGTGATCCTTGAATTGGTTGCATCGCCGGTAAGTGAACTTGAGTTTAGTAGTAGCTGGTTAACGCATCTGGTTGAAGCAATGAATTTTACGATGCAACAGCGCAATGGTGTCGGTATTGCTGCACCACAAGTTTATGTCTCTAAAAGGATTATTATCGTCGCTTCAAAACCCAATATACGGTATCCCGATGCGCCTGAGATGGAGCCTATTTACATGATTAATCCTGAAATATTGGAGCGTTCTGATCATGTTGTTTTAGGAGAAGAGGGATGTTTAAGTGTAGAGAATCGACGTGCGGAAGTAGCTCGAGCTTCATTAATCCGTGTCCGTTATCGTAATATGCAAGGACAGGAAATTACTGAGACTTTTTCAGGATTCCCTGCACGAATTATTCAACACGAAATTGACCATCTTGATGGGATCTTGTTTGTAGAGCGAGTTCACGCTGCTTAAAAAGACAATATAAAAGATAAAAGGACAGAATGAAGTTAATCAGGAAGATTCAACATATGATTAAGCGATTGTATCGTATGGCCAATACGTACATCCTTGATCCTCAAAATATGCTGATCAATTGGAGTGATTTTAAAAAGGGACGGCTTATCCTCTTTTTTGGAATTCTAAGCCAACTTGAGGTCGCTCGCTGGTTAATTGTGGCTTTTTATACCCCTGAAAAAGCACAGTGGTTAAATCCTGACTATTTTGAATTACGTGTTACCCAATTGTTGGTGACCTCCGTGATTTATCTTGTCCTGTTTTGGAGTTGTTTCAAGTTTCAGCATATCGCTAAGTTTCAAACCTTCATTGCTTACTTTGCCCCTAGTTTCTTTGGAATGACCATGATTTATTCAGGGTATTCGATTGGAATTTATAGTCCTGCAACAATGGCAGGGTTCATTAGTATTGTATTGGTCGGGTTGGTATTTTATAGCCGTAAAATTATTTATGGGATTGCAATTCCAATTACGATATACACGTTATTAACGTGTTACTTGACGCATATCGATCGAATTCGTTATGCACCTATGTTTAGTGATGAGTTGAATAAAAGTATCGTTTACCAAAATGATTTTTGGGTCATGAGCATGGTACAGCTCTACGTGCCCATTTTACTTATGAGTGTTTTATTCTTTGAGATTTTACTCACCCAATGGCGCAGTCGTGAAAAACAATTCGAAACCAGCAGTAAATTTGATGCACTAACGAACGTTTATAACCGTCGTCAAATCAATGAAGTGTTATCACATTTTCAGCAGGATCGTGCTGATTATGCTGTGATCTTATTGGATTTGGATCATTTTAAACAAATTAATGATCAATATGGTCATGCAGCAGGAGATGAAGTCCTGAAACAGGTGGCGACGCGTTTGGAATATCATGTTCGTATTGGTGATACGGTTGGACGTTATGGCGGTGAAGAATTTATATTAATTCTGGACAATCTCAGTCGTGATCAAGCGGTTGATATCGCAGAACGTTGCCGTAACGCAATTGCACAGCAGCCAATTGTGCTGGATGATGGAACCTCGTTAAATGTGACGGCAAGCTTTGGTATTGCATTATCCCATGAGTTATCTGATCAAGACCTCATTACGCATTGTGCAGATCACGCTTTATATATTGCCAAAGAAAGCGGACGAAATCAGGTACAGTTATATCAGCCAGCTTAATTCAATGATTAAATTTCGGTTTCGGTACTACTAACTATAGAGAAACATACGCTTAGGTTTTTTTTATAGCAATGCTTTTGTTTTGGTCAGTGATCATCAAATTCATACCATAAATTGATCTGATCGATAAAGCAGTCTTTTTAATGCTTAAAGCGCATTGACATGATCGCTGAATACATCCAAATTTTAATAAAAATAAATATGAATATTCGATAATACAATTAGATGATGACTCGAGAGAATGAAGTACAACAACAGCGCAGTTTATTGCAAGCTATCAAATATGTCTTGTTAGAATCTGAACGTTCTATTATTAACTGGTCCAACTTTAATAAAGGGATTCTGTTACTTATATTTGGGCTGTTGATGCTCATTGGTCATTGGTTGTGGTACTACCTAACTTTCCATTCAGAATATCAAATTTGGTTAGATCCAGAATATTATCCTCATCGGACATTGACCACATGTTTACAAGTGATTTTGACCACGTGTTTTCTGATAATCGCTTTAATGCTTCGAAAAAATGCTACTGCTCGCCGAATTTTGGGCTATTTAATCCCCTTATTTTATGGATTGATTGTCATTTTTTCGGGATACACGGTTGGGATTTATAGTCCTGCGGTGATGGCGGGAACGGTCAATATTGTATTAATTGGTTTTGTGTTATATGAACAGCGCATCATCTATAGCGTCTCTTTTATTATTGCTTGTATTATCGTGTGGTTGGCAGTACTGACGGCCAATGGTCAACTGACTTATGCGCCATTATTTAGTGATGCACTGAATCAATCTAATTTGTATGCCAATCCTTTTTGGCTGAAAAGTATGGCGGTACTATATTTACCCATACTGTTGTGCTCAGCAGTATTTTTTGAGTTGATCTTGTCGCAGTGGAGACAACGTGAGCGTAAGATTGAAGTACTAAGTCAGAAAGATGCGTTAACCAACCTCTATAACCGTCGTTACATCAATCAGTTTATTAGTAAGTTAATTCAACAAAATCGCAGCTTTGCTTTCATCCTCTTAGATCTCGATTTCTTCAAGCAGATTAATGACAATTATGGTCATGATGTTGGTGATCTTGTACTCAAACGTATAGCTCTCATTTTAAAACAGCAAACACGAGAAGAGGATATAGTAGGACGGCTCGGTGGTGAAGAGTTTGTTCTAGTACTGACAGATGGTGATATCGACGAAGCATTAATCATCGCAGAACGTTGCCGTCAAACGATCGAAAGTGAAAAAATTGAGATTAGCTCAGAGACTTTTATTCAAATGACGGCAAGCTTTGGCGTGGCGATGTCACAAAATTTACCACATCTACACACAGACGAAGTAAAGCAAAGGATTTATAGTGCGGCGGATAGAGCACTATATGTTGCAAAGCAGAATGGCCGTAATCAAGTCAGATGTGACACGATATCGACAACTGAATTTAACATTTGAGATCTTATTTTGGGTCTCCATTGATCACCAAGAGAATAAAAATGAAGACACCTGTACCTGATTATCTTGCCCATGTATTGGACCAATGTCATGCGAATACCGAAGGAGCATTGGCTGACTATATTCCAGAACTGGCAGCTGCCAATCCAAATCGTATCGCTTTAGCACTTTCAACCATTGATGGTACGATTTATTCTTCAGGGGATGATGAGGTTGAGTTCACGATTCAATCAATGTCTAAACCATTTGCTTATGCATTAGCGATTCAAGAACATGGTTTGGCTCAGGTATTAGAAAAAGTTGGTGTTGAACCTTCGGGGGAAGCATTTAATCAAATCTCATTAGAAAAAGAACGATCGATTCCTAAGAACCCAATGATTAACTCGGGTGCGATTACGACACATTCTTTATTGCCTCATAAAAAGACTGTTTCTCGTGCAGAACATTTACGACGTTTCTTGAGTGAACTGTGTGGGCGTGAGTTAACCTTTGATGAGCAAGTCTATCAATCTGAACTCAAAACAGCATTTCGTAATCTTTCGATTGGATATATGTTGCGTACCGTCGGCGTGCTAGAAGAAGACCCAGAACAGATTGTTCATGGTTATATTCAACAGTGTGCGATTAAAGTCTCCGTGAAAGATTTAGCGCGAATGGGCAGTGTGTTGGCGAATGGCGGAAAAGACCCTGTTACGGGAAAATGTATTTTAGATCGTCTCAGGTATGTCGTCAGGTACTTAGCGTCATGATGACGTGTGGTATGTACGATGCAGCTGGAGATTGGTTGACCACCGTTGGTATTCCTGCCAAAAGTGGTGTGGCAGGGGGGATCATTGGTGTCTTACCAGGTCAGGTTGGAATTGCGGTTTTTTCGCCTAAATTAGACAGCCATGGCAACAGTGTTCGAGGTGTGGAAATCTTTGAACGTCTATCAAGTGATATGGGATTACATTTAATGGAGGGAACCCCTTCAGCACAAACCATTATCCAAAGTCGCCGTGAGTATGATGATGGCATGGTGGTGTATGAGCTACGTGGTGTCTTGCAATTTACAGAGACTGAAATGTTCTTGCGTGAGTTACAGAATGAGCCTGTAGGTAAAAATAAAGTAGTGCTTGATCTTACACATCTGACCTTAATCCATGATGTCGGTGCTCGAATGTTATTTGAAGGTGTGAAACGTCTACAGGATGATGGTCACAGAGTAGTGGTCTTAGATGCGGAATCATTGTTATCGGAACAACAAAGTAAAGGACACAAACGCGTCATTGTCCAACAGCATTTGCATGATTATTTAAAGTGATCAGCAAAGATGATGCGCTTTAAGATGCGTGTATAATATTGAAAATTGTATACCGTTTTTTGGGAATGTTATGAAGTCTGAAGTCCAGCAAGGCAAAATTAAAATTTATCATGCCGATAAAGGTTTTGGTTTTATTGGTGGTGCAGGTGAGGATATTTTTTTCCACATTTCTGACTTTCCTACAGATGAAGGTGAGCCAAAACGCAATGACCGAGTCAAATTTCAGGTTGTTGAAAATCAAGGTAAATTAAAAGCAGTCAAAATTCAACGTGTAGCTGACCAGTCAGCGAAAGCGAAGAAGTCTCGTGTGGCATCACATAATCAGGCGATTACCAGCGCATTATTATCAAGTTTTAAAAAATAAAAAGCAAAAAAAAGCCCTGAATCATCAGGGCTTTTTTGTAGAACAGATCAATCATTCATGTCATGTTTAGATGTTATTTTAGATGATCGGCAATATCGGTAAAAATCACACCTAGACCATATGCACCTGCATCAGGATAGCCTAAGCTACGATCCCCGACAGTACCTGCACGACCCATACGTGCAACAATCTCTTTGGTCGATTCTGCGCCTTGAACAGCAGCTTGAGCACCTAAGATAAAGTTTTCCTTAAAGCTTTTGTCGGTGTTGGCTGACCATGAATCTGCGCATGGCACGAGCGCATCAATGAGAGTTTTATCTCCCACTACCGCGCCACGTCCAAATGAACGTTCACCTGTGGTTTGAATACCTTTTACTGAGGCTTGCAGCATATCGGCAAAATCTGCCACGCTTAACGTGGTTTTACCTTGAATGGCTTTACTTGCGGCACGAAATGCAGAACCCCAGATGGGACCTGATGCACCGCCACAATGTTCCATGATGATCATGGAGCTATTGAGTAAGAATTCATCCATCTGCTGTGCTTGGATCAAGCTTTGCCATTCTTTCTTGAGTTGTTTAAAGCCTTTAGCCACACTCATGCCGAAGTCACCATCGCCTGCGTGTGCGTCTAACTCACAAAATGGCACTTCATTTTTAATAATACAGGCAGCCATGACATCGACCACATAGCGCATGTTTTCAATGGTGAATTGCTCATTTTGAATTTCAGCATGTTCTGCTGCAGTTTCAACTTCGCTATTGCCTTGATGTTGGGTAGCCGTATCTTTTATCGCAAACTCAATGGCTAAAGCAGGTGAACCATCAAGTTTAAAGGCAGGGGTGTTAGCTTCTGCATCTAAGTATGTTTTGAGTTCATCATCCAATTCAAGTAATGAAATGGATGCACCATTCATGTCGATACTGGTCATGTAGTTGCCGACAAAGGTACGGTAAATTTTAATGCCCTTATGTGCAAGGTGTGCGCATACATCATGGTTAAACAGATACAGTTCTTGCATTGGGGTAGAACCAAAGCCATTGATCAATACTGCAACTTCTTTCATGTCTGGACGATCTAAAAACAGGTCATCGACCATACGTTGTGCCAGTTCTTTCGCTGGCAAGATTTTTTCACGACGGATGCCCGGTTCACCATGAATACCCACGCCGTATTCCATTTCATCATCGGCAAGGGTGAAGGTTGGTGTGCCTTTAGCAGGAACAGTACATGAGCTATAGGCAAAACCTAAACTGATGACATTGTCAGCCGCTTTTTGAGCGACTGTTTTAACTTCACCTAATTCTAAGCCTTTAGATGCTGCTGCGCCTGCAATCTTATGAACAAAGATTGTGCCTGCGACACCACGGCGACCGACTGTATATAAACTATCTTTAACCGCAATATCATCTGCAACTTTCACAAAGTCGACTTGAATTCCGTCTTCAGCGGCTAAGGCTGCACCATTCTGGAAATTCATCATATCGCCAGAATAGTTTTTGATGATCATCAACACGCCTTTGTCGGTTGCGACATGTTGTAATGCTTTATAGACCTGAATTTGTGACGGTGATGCAAAGACGTCTCCGCATACGGCTGCATCTAACATGCCTTTACCGACAAAGCCCGCATGTGCAGGTTCATGCCCGCTACCGCCACCACTGATGAGAGCAACATTGTTGTGTTTTTCTTTTCTTGAAATGATTTTGTGAGACTCAGTAAATGCGAGTTCTGGGTGTGCAAGAACAAAGCCTTTGCACATGTCGACAACCAAGTTTTCAGGGTGGTTGATGAGTTTTTTCATGGAAATATCAAACTTTTGGTAATTTCATTAATAAGTATTAATTATTCACCAAACTTGAAACATTTGCTGATCTAAAAATGTTAAAACGGATGATTTGAGGTTTGGTGGTTAGAAAAGGGGCGGTTTTTAATGTATATATTGGTGAAAAGAATCCCCCTAAATCCCCCTTTCTTGCGCTTCTACATAAAGCAGTGCTTAAGTCTCGCTCAGGGGGACTTGCGCGAATTTGATTGCGGTTTTAGATGCGTGAAATTTCCCTCTTTTCCCTTGCGCCATATATGGCTCAGGGCTAGGGGAGATTTTAAAAAAGAGAATAAAAATGAAGCCCTACAATCAAAACTTAAAACAAGCCTCACGTGTTTTACGCAATAACATGACTGATGCTGAAAAGCTGTTATGGTCATGACTTCGCAATAAACAAATTTTAGATTTTCAGTTTTATCGGCAAAAGCCAATTTTAAATTACATCGTAGATTTTTACTGTCCTGCTGCCAAGTTGGTGATTGAGTGTGATGGTGGTCCCAATCTAAGAAAGATCGGGGTATGGATTTTGGTATGTAAATTATTAATTTAAATTAATTTTTTTAGTTTTTATATTGTAGATGAAAGTAGTCGTGAACTTATTGGAATCAATACCTATTCCTATATCATCATTACTTTTAATAAAAAAACTAGAGATATCTGAAAAGTTCACCTTTTTATTGTTCTCAATTAAATTTTGTAATGCCATATCTGAACAGTAATCAGGGAGAGATTTCTGTGTTGTAAGACAAGGAGCAATAAAGCTATTTATATTTTTCAATATATTGTATTTAGATATTTTCTTGTCTTTAAGATACTGAGAAAGATTTAATTCTTTATTACTGGATAGGCTCAGCGCATAGTATTTATTAAAGTATCTTTCTGTTGAGTTACTGATGTTATAGTTAATTGAAAAGCTCAATATATCTTTATTTTGATATAATTTTTCAAAACCAACTTCAGTAGGATAGTTATTATCTTCATTATCAAAATTAGTTGTAATAAATTTTACAATAGAACTATTCACTTCTTTGAATTGGTTTCCTGCTATTAGTGGGTATGAACCACTTAATTGAAGATTATATTTTGGTTTAATGTCTTTGCTAATCAAATAATTATTTGTTTTAGCATACCCCATAGTTATAACGGAACAACTAATAAATATTGGAATTAATATTTTAAATTTCATGCTGCTCTCCAAAAAATAGTATGACCTGCGGTTACTTTTGCTGTTAATGATTTACTAACTTTGCTACCAGTGTTGTATTCAAAGTTTCCAGTTGTCCAATTTTTTTGATCTTTAAAAACATTTGCAGGAATATCATAGAAAACACCGCTATATTTAACTCTTCCTTTAGGGTATTCCTTTAGTGATCCCGCCAAAAATTCATCATATACAGATTTAGGAATTGTGATTTTCTTATATTCTCTAAATTTAGCATGTGGCTTATTTGTATTATCTTTATATTTATATGGGCTTTCTAACCCCCATGCTAAGAAGTCTGTTCCATCCCAATGTGTTGAACCATCCGTTGGATCCGCTTCTCCTAAGCAAACTTTTAAAACGCCTTTACGAGCTAGTCCATATTTAGGATCTTCAGCTTTTCCATTAGCTGGTTTATCTGGTAATGGAGTCTTTGTTCCTTTAGGCATAGTGGAATAGCCAGACATCAATAATGAATGTAAATCTTTTTCCACTTGTTTTGCATAATTATTGGCAGTAAAAGCAATATAAATACATTCTATAGTAGCTGTTCCTGATTCATGCGAAACGACTCGTGAGCACTCTTGAAATTTTTTATGAGTAATATTTGCATATTGGGGAGAGATAAATTCACTATCTGATTTCTTTCCATTACATGCATAGACATCTTCTAGATTACCTTTGCCGTTAGAAATTCTCCCTTCATATAGTCCAGTGTTTATATTGTAGTAATAGCCATTTAAGAGCTCATTTTTGTTATCCGTTAAATTATTATTGAGGTTCTGTTGAGAACTAATAGGCTGAAAAACAGGTGTAGATGAACGTAAATTAGCTCCACCACTACCTCCTACTACGTGAGACTGTTGAGGTAAAATTCTAGCTCCACAGCTTAGAATATCATCTACATAAGCCACAGGCTTATCATCAAAAATGACATGGTTATGGCTTGGTTGTACGGTTGACCAGACTTTACATTTAGGGCAGAAATGACCATCACCAGCGCGAACAAAAAGATTTCCTTCTTGAGAACTTCTGACCTGCGTTGATGGAATCCGACCACTATGGTCAGTTGGTGCATTATGAATCGCAAAACCTTTCATTTATTTTCCTTTATTTTTATTCAATCAGTTTAATATCTCTTGGTTAAAATCACCTTGTTCAGCAAACTTCCACATTCGACTTGGTGGAGAAAACAAAGCAAGTTGATCATTTATGCCAAACTTGATTTGGTCTATTGGGACAATCGAAATTGCTTTAATTGCTTGCTTCGCTAAGGTTGCTAATTCCTTATCCGATTTATTGTTGATGACTTCAATAGAACGTAGAAACTCATCTGATGTAATTTCATTCCAATATTCTCTTAAAGTCTTAAAAATATAATCACCAAATTGAATCGTTAAATGTTGGTTGGGTTCAGAAGTATCAACATTACTAAAACTTGTAGGAATTAAACTCATACGAGGACAACTGACATTGGACGTGACCAAGGTATTTTCTTGAGTGGCAATATACGCATTAAATACATTAACGGTTACTGTCCCTCCTAAAGAAGACATCATTTGGGGGAGATCAATTGCGGAGAGATTCCAACGCTCCCACTTATTCTGATGAGGTTTCAAATTCTTATTTTCAATTTGACGGATAATTTCAGCATCTAAAGCAGATGGGAAAGCGACTGGACCAGCATTGAAGTTAGGATCTCCTGCCCAAAAGGTCTCAATTACGGTACGTCCAAGTTCATCTTTATCATAACGTGCGAGAACCGTCATTTTATAATCAGAAATATAATGAATAGGATGACTTTCACCACCACAGTACAACATGAAATTCTTCTCTTTTTATTTGATTTTATTGAAATCTTTTAAATGCTGTGAACTTTTACAGAGAAAATATAATTAAAAAATATCAGATTAATGCATTATTAAAATATAACTTTTCGTAAGTAATTTACATGTATTATTTTGTAAATTAGAAATAACTGATTAGACCTAATTCAACCTGAATTGGGAATGAGGAATTTCGTCAAAATCATAAGATAAATAAAATTTTAGATTAATCAGATCAAATTATAGTCTTTATATGAACCAGATGATGAATGGGTAAGAGTATGAATAATTGAATTATTTGAGCAGGACTCAGTTTAATTTAAGAAATAAAAAAGTCCTTCAAGAGAAGGACTTTTTAGCATGTTTAGATCACTGAATCATCCAAATTCGGCGCTAACCAACGTTTCGCCTCATCCAACGTCCAACCTTTACGCTTCGCATAATCTTCCAACTGATCACCAGAGATTTTACCCACGTTAAAGTATTCCGTTTCAGGGCTTGCGTAATAGAAACCGCTCACTGATGAAGGTGGCCACATTGCAAAGCTACTGGTTAAGTAAGTTCCGATCTTATCAGTCGTACCTAACCAATCAAACAAAGGCGCTTTTTCAGAATGTTCAGGACAAGCAGGGTAGCCCGGTGCAGGACGAATACCCACATACTTCTCTTTAATCAATTCTTCATTTGAAAGCTGTTCATCCGGTTGGTAGCCCCAGAACTCTTTACGAATACGTTGGTGCAAGTGTTCTGCAAATGCTTCTGCAAAACGGTCACCCAAGGCTTGAACCATAATCGCGTTATAGTCATCACCTTTAGCTTTGTATTCTTGCGAAAGTTCTTCCGCACCAAAGATCGATACAGTGAAACCACCCAAGTAATCTTGCGCCACGTCTTTCGGCGCAACAAAGTCAGCCAGTGAGAAATTCGCTTTACCTGTCACTTTGTCAGACTGCTGACGAATATGCTCAAAGGTATGGGTCACATTGCCATTTTCATCCGTTACAGCAACAGTGTCTGCTGCAACACGGTTGGCAGGGTAAAGGCTGAAAGTAGCGCGCGCATCGAAACGTTTATTTTCGATGATGTCTTTGAGCATCGCTTGTGCTTGTTCAAACAAATCACGTGCAGCTTCGCCAACGACTTCATCCTCAAGGATTTTCGGGTATTTACCCGCCAAGCTCCAAGAAATAAAGAACGGTGTCCAGTCGAAGTATTCAACTAAAGTTTCGAGTGGATAGTTGGTGAATGTTTGCGAACCAATGAAGTTTGGTTTTACAGGTGCATGCTTTTCAAAGTCAATCTTGAAACCATTTTCAACCGATTCAGCATAAGAAAGTTTTGCTGCTTTCGGTTGTTTGTTGGCAAGACGCGTACGGATTTTTTCATAATCCGCAGCATAGTCAGCTGCCAATTGAGGCTTCATTTCAGGTGAAAGCAATTGGGTTGCAACACCGACTGCACGAGATGCATCGGCAGTGTAGTACACACCATCATTGTGATATTGCGGTGCAATCTTCACAGCGGTATGTGCTTTAGACGTGGTCGCACCACCAATCATGAGTGGAATGTTAAAGCCTTTACGTTGCATTTCTTTGGCAACAAAAACCATTTCATCCAATGACGGTGTAATCAAACCTGATAAACCGATGATGTCAACTTTTTCATCAATCGCTGTTTGTAAGATTTTCTCACACGGTACCATCACGCCAAGGTCAACGATGTCATAACCGTTACAGCCAAGTACCACACCCACGATGTTTTTACCGATGTCGTGTACGTCGCCTTTAACAGTAGCAAGCAAGATTTTACCTTTGGCTTCGCCTTGGGTTTTTTCTGCTTCAATAAATGGGTTCAACCAAGCCACGGCTTGTTTCATCACACGTGCAGATTTCACCACTTGTGGTAAGAACATTTTGCCGGCACCGAACAGGTCACCCACCACGTTCATCCCTGCCATGAGTGGACCTTCGATCACATCAAGTGGACGAGCTGATTTTAAACGTGCTTCTTCAGTATCTTCATCGATATAAGTCGTAATACCTTTAACTAACGCGTATTCAAGACGTTTTTCTACAGGTTCATTGCGCCATTCAAGGTTTTCTTCAGCCTTTTGCGCACCCGCTTGACCACGATATTTTTCCGCAACAGCTAGCAATTTTTCAGTCGCTTCTTGACCGCTTGCGCCTTGGTTACGGTTCAGTACCACATCTTCAACAGCTTCTTTTAGCTCAGCATCGATATCATCATAAATTGCAAGCTGACCTGCGTTGACGATCCCCATGGTTAAGCCTTGTTGAATGCCGTGATACAAGAACACCGCATGGATCGCTTCACGAACAGGCTCATTACCACGGAATGAGAACGATACGTTTGAGATCCCGCCTGACACCATCGCATTTGGAAGGTTTTGTTTAATCCAACCGGTTGCTTCAATGAAGTCCACACCGTAGTTGTTGTGTTCTTCAATACCTGTTGCGACCGCAAACACGTTCGGGTCAAAAATAATATCTTCAGAAGGGAAGCCCACTTCATTGACTAAGACATCATAAGAACGTTTACAGATTTCTTTTTTACGTTCAGCAGTATCCGCCTGACCATTTTCATCAAACGCCATGACAATGACTGCCGCACCGTACTGACGGCAGAGGCGAGCACGTTCGACAAACTCGTCATAACCTTCTTTTAAGGAGATTGAGTTGACAACTGCTTTACCTTGGACGCATTTCAAACCTGCTTCAATGATCTCCCATTTAGAAGAGTCAAGCATGATTGGCACACGTGAAATATCAGGCTCAGACGCGATCAGATTCAGGAAATGCACCATCGCTTCTTGCGAATCCAGCATCCCTTCATCCATGTTGATGTCGATGATTTGCGCACCGGCTTCAACTTGTTGACGTGCCACATCTAAAGCTTCGGTGAAGTTACCTTCTTTAATTAAACGAAGGAATTTTTTAGAACCTGTCACGTTGGTACGTTCGCCGACGTTGACGAATAATGAATCTTTGGTGATGTTGAATGGCTCTAAACCACTTAAACGACATGCAGGTTCAATTTCAGGAATTTGACGCGGTGCAATACCTTCAACTGCTTGCGCAATCGCACGAATATGATCCGGCGTCGTACCACAACAACCACCCGTAATGTTAATTAAGCCACTTTCAGCAAATTCTTTAATAAATGCTGCAGTTTCTTCAGGAGTTTCATCATAACCACCGAAGGCATTTGGTAAGCCAGCGTTTGGATGCGCTGAAACAAAAGTATCCGCAACATCAGACACGGTTTTGACGTGTGGACGCATCGCATCTGCACCCAGTGCACAGTTAAAGCCAATCGATAAAGGCTCTGCATGGCGCATTGAGTTCCAGAATGCTTCTGCGGTTTGACCTGTGAGTGTACGCCCAGATGCATCGGTAATGGTGCCCGAAATCATAATTGGCAGTTCGTAACCAATTTCTTTAAACACTTCTTTCACTGCAAAGATCGCAGCTTTGGCATTTAGGGTATCGAAGACCGTTTCAATCAAGATGATATCTGCACCACCTTCAATCAATGCCTTAGTCGCTTCAATGTAGTTAACTTTTAACTCATCAAAGGTGATGTTACGGAATGCCGGATCATTTACATTTGGTGAAATTGAAGTGGTACGTGACGTTGGTCCTAATACGCCCGCGACAAAACGTGGCTTTTCAGGTGTTGAGTATTTTTTACATGCTTCTTTGGCAATTCGAGCTGCTTCACGGTTAATCTCAGGTACCAAATCTTCCATATGGTAGTCAGACATTGAAACACGCGTTCCATTGAACGAGTTGGTTTCAATAATATCTGCACCAGCTTCAAGATAAGCTTCATGAATGCCTTGAATAATCTGTGGTTGAGTTAGAACCAATAAGTCGTTATTACCCTTAAGGTCGTAGGCCCAATCCTCAAAACGTTCACCACGGTAATCAGCTTCTTCCAATTTGTGGCGTTGGATCATGGTACCCATTGCACCATCAATAATCAGGATACGTTTGGCAAGAAGCGCTTTTAAGGTGGCGAGGGTAGACATCAAATGACTCTCACAAAAATCTGCACAAATAATGGTGCAATATTTTAGCAGAGTTACGTCCACTTTTCTGATAAATAAAAATTTATGAACCTATTCCCAAAAAATTAAGGATGAATTTCATCCATCAACTACGATGATCAATCTATCAAAACTGAAACTGTCTATATTTCATCATGTTGTCATAATCTAATGTAATAATAACTGCCGTTGTAACAAATGTGACAGTGATGTCATCTTTATTTCATCTATTTAATTACCGATTGAAATAAAGATTAAAGACGAGGGTTTTGTATTAACTATCTGATTATTTTTGTTAAATTTTGAATATTGGTTGTTTTTAAAGTTTAATTTTCTTAAATAAGTGTCGTTTGGATGACTTATATGACAGCTCTTTGTCATATAATTGTAATAATTAAATTGAACAATAGAGGGGATATTTATCCTCTTTCTCTGCTTGCATGAATTCTAATCAAACTCCAGTTTCAGATTCAGCACAATCGTCAACGCCTATGCAGTCGACGAATGTTCACGTGCCAACGCCGAAATTCTTTATGCCAGTGTTCCTTACACTGATTGTTTCAACCTTGATTTACATTGGTTTTCAGTTGGCTGCTGATTTATCTCATGTGCCTGCTTTAAATCTTTATGCTGTGATCATGTTGGCCACGGCATTGTTTATCGCATTGGGTTTCGAGTTCGTTAACGGTTTCCATGACACGGCCAATGCTGTGGCAACAGTTATTTATACCAACGCTTTATCTGCACCTGTCGCTGTAATGTGGGCAGGCTTCTGTAACTTCCTTGGCGTAATGGTCGCAAGTGGTGCAGTTGCCTACGGTATTATCGCGCTATTGCCTGTTGAATTGATTATGAACGTCGGTTCAGGTGCTGGTTTTGCCATGGTCTTTGCCATGTTGATTGCCGCAATCGTATGGAACTTAGGAACTTGGTTCCTCGGTATCCCTGCTTCTAGCTCTCATACACTGATCGGTTCGATTTTAGGTGTGGGCATCATGAACTACATCTTAAACGCAGGTAATGGTGCGTCAGGTGTAGACATGGAACAGGTGATGAAAGTGGGTAAAGCACTTTTATTCTCACCATTAATCGGTTTTGCATTTGCGGCTGTATTGTTCTTATTGGTTAAAAAAATCTTTAAGAAACAAGTGGAATTATTCCAACCACCAGAAGGGAATAAACCGCCGCCGCCACTTATTCGTGCCATTTTGATTTTCACGTGTACCGGTGTAAGTTTTGCACACGGCTCAAATGATGGTCAAAAAGGTATGGGTCTGATTATGTTGATTCTGATCGGGATCGTGCCATTGGCATACTCTTTAAACAAGAGTCTAGATCAACAACATATCCAAACGTTTGGTCAGTTATCTGCTGAAACTGCTGATTTGATTTATCCAAATCACCAAGATATTCCAGATGAAAAAGCACGTCAAATTATCACGTCATATATCCAAACCAAAGAAATCACACCTGAAGTTGTGCCAGCTTTGGCAAGCTTGACGGATCATTTAGGTGAAAAAGTAGGAAGCTACACATCCATTAAAGATGTTCCTGAAGATCAAGTGGCTGAATTCCGTAATGATATGTACCTCAGCACGACTGCATTCAAGCGTTTAGATAAAGCAGAAGCTTTACCTGCCATGACTGAAGCGCAAGAAAAAACAGTGGACAACTACCGTGATAACTTAGATTCATTCCTTCAATACATTCCAACATGGGTGAAAGTTGCGACTGCATTGGCATTAGGTCTAGGGACGATGGTAGGCTGGAAACGTATTGTTGTTACCGTTGGTGAGCGTATTGGTAAACAACACATGACTTATGGTCAGGGGATGTCTGCAGAGCTAGTTGCAATGTCAACGATTGCTGCTGCTGATGGCTTTGGTATGCCAGTGTCAACAACACACGTTTTAAACTCTGCTGTAGCAGGTACGATGGTTGCGAATAAGTCGGGCTTAAACTTCCAAATGGTTCGCACAATCTTATCAGCGTGGATTTTCACACTGCCAGCAACAATCTGTTTGTCAGGTGGTTTATTCTGGTTGTTCCTTCAGTTCACCTGATTGAAATCAATACTTAAAGACTAAAAAAGCGCTGAACAATCAGCGCTTTTTTTATGATAAATTGTTTATGACGCTTATTTTTGGAATTTAGACCAAAGTTTTTTCAAGGGGAGTTTTTCCTCAGCAAAACCATATAATGCGGCAAATGGTAGGGCGGTGCGTGCGAGATATGCTACACGCCATAATCCACCATGATTAGCACCATGCATGATTAAGTCTAATGGATGATTGAGGGCGATGTCAGGATTGGCAACCGACTGTGGGTTTCTCAAATCATGAATCCACAACGCAGCCATAATCGCATTGGTCGTCGCGGGTTCAAATGCTTCAACATCAAACAAATTGGCACCATTGAAAGCAGCTTTTAATAATGGGTTTTTGGTTACCGAATATGTAGTGGTCGATGGAGCAATATTAATGCTGACACGTTGACCTTGTGACCGTGCTAACGTAGCGCGCCATTGTTGAATCCTTTTCGCCAACGCATAATTTGGACCTTGTTCAACCACAAGACAGTCGCAGATCCCATACTGTTTATCATGACATTGGAATAAGCGTTCTTCGTTTTGTTTGAAAAAATAATCACGAGAGACAGTCGAAATACTCTTGGACAGAATATTTTCAAGTTTAGAGCGTGATTTAAACTTATCTAATCCACCTTGAATAACTTCCTGTGGTACAGCGTAGACGTCAGTGGGCGTACACATATACATTAAACTGGTATTGGATTTTTGTTGGCTGACATGTTGCATAATGGCGTCCATCGCCATAGAAACACGAACGTGCTTTTCGCCATCTAAATAGGCAATCGCGGCAAGATCTAAGACTTGATCAAACTGGGTGAGCCAATGTGCAATCTCAGGGGTATCTGTTAATAAGTTAACGCCTAAACGCTCTGCAGCTTCACGTATAGATGCAGATGAATCTATTGATTCGACACTTGGAGCGTATAAGGTCGCATTGCCTTGCAGAACAGTATTCAAAATCTTTGTCCATACTCGCTCATGATTTAAATCAAGCGCCACGATATTGGCTTTCCATTTCGCCAGCCAAGGTAAAGGTCCTGCTTCAGAAGCTGCACCAAACAGCACCATTGTTCGATCCGAAAGGTCAAACCACTCTGGATGCTGTACACACGCTTGTAGTGCCTGAGCATGTGATGCTTCTATAATACCTCGATCTAACCAGAGTTGAATTTGGTCGAGTAGGGCTTGACCTTCTAAATTTTTACCCTGATAAGGTACAAACCATTGCGGCTCAGCAGTAGAGTTTCCTTGAAGTGTGTAGGTATTTAAATCTGTTGATTTAAGATTCATCACTTCATTCAATGCATGTGTATGTTGATCACGTTGAAAACTAAACTCTTCATAAGCTTGTTGAAGTCCATCTTGAGCGATGCGCAGCGCAGCTTCAGGTGATGAGAGCCCACATTCTACCAACCGTTTAAAATGAATCGGATAGGATTTTCGCCAATTCTTTTCATTGATAACTGCATCAGCGTATTCTGGCTGAATCTGTTGTAATGCAGCACTGACGATGCGTTGGCCTGATTTTGAACTGCTGGGTTTAGAGGACGTGTTAGAGGAAAATTGTAAACCATCAGGTTGATTAGACATGCAAAAAATCTCAAAAAAAAATGAATAAATTCGCGGATGCCTACATTATCCTGACAAAATTAATGATCTAGGTGGCATTAATTACCAGATATTGATTGAATTATTACGAGATATTTCTAAAAAAAGGAAGCCGAAGACTTCCTTTATAAACAAAATCAATTATTTAGTATTTTTTATGCCATTGATCAATTCTTCTAACATAAATGCAGTGTTATCTAAGCCAGCGCCCGTTAAATACCAGGCATCGGCATCAACAAAGATGACACGATTCTCTTTGACTGCTTGACTATTCTTGAGTAATGGATGTGATTGAATATGTTGTTTCGCAGCATAGTTTTGCGTGTTTACAGCACCACGGTCTAACACAATGATGAAATCAGGATTTTGTTTTATTGCTTGTACTAGACGCTCTAAATTGCGTTGCGCGGTAGCAAGAGCTTCTGGTGAGTTTGGAGCAGGTCGAGCACTTGAGGCTTGAGGTGCTGCAGGCGGCACCACTGACTTTAAGCCAGAAATATCATAGGTAAATCCAAATCTTTCATTCTTTGCATGCGGTATAAAATTATTACCGATGGCAAAAAGCATCAGGCCGGATTTGCCTTTAGTGAGTTGTTTAAGTTGTGCTTGAAGGGCATAGACATGATCTAATTTAGATTGTGCGAGTTGTTCCTTATTAAACATTTTTGCTAAAAAAAGTGTGCGATTTTTCAGGTCTTGATTGAAGTTTTGAGTATCAGGCCAGAGGTTGATTGCAGGTGCAATTTTTTTGACCTCATTTAATTTTGCAGCAGAACGCCCGCCGACAATGATGAGATCTGGCTTTTGTTCTTTTAATAAGGTTTGGTTGGGTTCAAATAAAGATCCAGCTTTTACATATTGTTTGTCATTAAATTTTTTCAAAGCACCAACAAAAGTAGTTTCGGGTACGATTGATGCTTGAATACCTAAAGCATTCAGTGTATCCAACGCGGATAGTTCGTAAACAGCCAGCTTCTGTGGTGTATTTTGAAGTTGAATAGTTTGATCTTGATAAGTGAATTGAACAGGTTGAGCATATGAAACAAAGGCGCTGAATGAAAGAATGAGTGCCAATGGAAGTTTAATGTAAGTCATATCAATACCTCGTGGTTTGATAAAAGCTTAACATGAATATATAAATGATAATCATTATCATTGTTGAGTTTGTGTTTTTGATTTATTTAACAGCATCAATTTTGAATTTAAGGGTATTTGTGCGGAGTGTTTTAACCCTCCGCAATGATCAAAGGATTAGAAAGGTAGTTGAAGCAACTTGCTGAAGAAATGTGGAATAATTTGAGGTTCAATCAATATCGTAACCACGACACCGTAGGTTGCACCCCATAAATGTGCGCTGTGGTTGATGTTACTGTTTCCACGTTTACCTGACCAAATACTATAAGCAACATAAAGCACGGCAAAAATAATGGCTGGAACTGGAATAAAGAAGACAAATATCAGTTTCCATGGCTGAAATAAAATATAAGCAAACAAGACTGCTGACACTGCTCCAGAAGCCCCTAGACTTGCCCAGCGGTGATCATTTTTATGTTTTAAATAGCTTGGAATAATTGCCGCGATTAAACCGCCTAAATAGAACAGAACAAATCCGAGTTCATATAAGTATTGTCGATAAAAACTCTCAATTACACTTCCAAAGAAAAAGAGTGTGATCATATTGAACAGTAGATGTGTTCCATCTGCATGTATAAAACCATGCGTGATAAATCGATCGTATTGACCTTTCTGCATGGCTGGAGGCCAAAAAATCAAACGATTCATAATATTTTGATTGGAAAATGCAACCAGTGAAATGGCAACCGTAATTAAAACGATGGTGACAGTATGATTAAAAGGTAAATCAAGCATATGGATAAGATTGAGTAAATTGCTTTAATTCTGTTCATCATGCCATTTTTTTAAATTTAATTGTTATTAATATAATAATTCTGACAAATTTAGTTGAATTTTAAATATTACCCCCGATCTTCAGTTAAAATAGAGTCTTCAGCTTGAGGAAAAATTGTTATGTCGACTGAGAACACCAGCACTGCAGTTGCTGAAGAAATTCCAAATTTATTAATTACACCAACTGCGCAAGAGTATTTGTTTGAACTTTTAGAAAAGCAAAATACTCCTGGTATCGCGGTACGTGTTTTCGTAGAACATCCGGGTACACCACGTGCTGAATGCTGCATGGCATATAGTGCACCAGATGAAGTCGTTCCAACCGACTATAAACAAGAATATCCAAAATTTGCTGCATATATTGATACACCATCAATCCCATACTTATTGGATGCAGTGATTGATTACAATAAAGATCGCTTTGGTGGTCAGCTGACTTTCCGTGCACCTAACTCGAAAGTGCCACGTGTAGGCCCAGATGCATCGATTGAAGAGCGTATAACCTATGTATTACAGTCAGAAATTAACCCTGGTTTAGCAGGGCATGGTGGAAACTGTGCATTGGTTGAAGTGGTTGAAGATGCTGAGCATGGTTTAACAGCGGTCTTGAAATTTGGTGGTGGCTGTCAAGGGTGTTCAGCGATTGATGTGACACTTAAACAAGGTGTTGAAGTTACGCTAAAACAGCATATCCCAGAGTTACAACGTGTTGTGGACCAGACAGACCACAGCCAATCAGAAGGCGCTTATATGAAATAAGTTGCCTTTAAATTTACAAAAGTTGATTTGAAAAGCTCCCATTAAAAGGGGGCTTTTTTTTATGAAAACTGAACAAAATGAGTAATATCAATAAAATTGAAATGTAGAAACAAAACTATAAATGAGAATAGTTATCATAATCTATTGCAAAGTGATTATCATTTGTTACAATGCGACACAATTCGAACAAGATCTCTCCACACATTCTTTGGTAATTACACAATGCAAAAGACATTTTTAAAATCTAAGTTAGCGTTTGCTGTCTTAACCACCATGTCGGTTTCAAGTTTTGCACAAGAGCAAATTGGTCAAGATACTAATGCAAAACAAGATACAACTAAGTTAAAAACAATTGTCGTAACTTCAGCGAGTGGTTATGAGCAAAATATAGCGGATGCTGCTGCTACGATTTCAGTGATTACTGCCGAAGAATTAGAAAAAAAATCTTATAGTGATGTAACTGATGCATTGAAAAATGTTCCAGGTGTATTTGTACAAGGCGGTGGAACGAACCAGACGATCTCCATTCGGGGTATGGGATCAGCTTATACCCTATTTTTAGTAGATGGACGTCCAATGAATGATGGTAGTCTTTTAACAACAAATGGGGGGGTTCAAGGAGCATCAGTAAACTTCTTACCGCCAATAGAATCGATTGAACGTATTGAAGTGATTCGAGGCCCGTCATCCTCTCTATATGGTTCTGATGCAATGGGTGGTGTAATTAACATCATTACTAAAAAGCATCAAGATCGTTTGACTGCAAGTATTCGAACAGAATATATCAAAGCTGGTAAATCGAATGACGTTAACAACGACGCAACCAATACCAGCTTGTATGTAAATGCACCATTAATTGATAAGCTTCTTTCAGTCCAAGTTACGGCTGGTCTTCAAACGATTGAAGAAAGTTCATTACAAAAAAATACAGCCGAAACAGGTGAGAGTGAACCAGATTTTCAAAAAACAAATCTAGGTACAAAGTTTGTTTTTACACCAGATGAAAAAAACACACTCACTGCTGAATATGTAAGAACTCAACAAGAGCGTACACACAACCCAGGTAAAAGTTATACCCAGTATGTTTCAGTAACGGGTCCTAAAGTTGATATTGATGGTAAATATTTCGTTCTATCTAATGGAAATTATTATCCAGCATATAATACGAATAATCGTAATGATGATGGTGAGCTAATCTATCGTTCAGATGTCGTACCGAATACAGGGACTTACTCCGAATTAGAAAAAAATAATTTTAGTCTTACTCATGATGGTGATTACGACAATCTAAAACTCACTTCTTACTTGCAATATGATAAAGATAAAAATAATGCAATTACAGGGCGTACTGTGGGTAAAGTTCAAAATCCAGGGGGGATTTTATTTGAGACTATCACAGCCAATACACAAGGAACGTACTTTTTCAAAGATCATAGTCTGACCATTGGCGGGCGATATTTAAAAGAAAATCTCGAGGATGGTACAAGTAACCAAAATGCAGCGATGGCTGGTAAAGTCACTAAAATGGATCGATATCAATGGTCTATTTTTGCAGAAGATACTTGGAATGTCAGTGATAAGTTAGCACTAACCTTAAGTGGTCGTTTCGATGAAAATGAGTTTTTTGGTGATAATTTCAGTCCAAAGGCATATGCAGTATATAAAGCTACAGACAATGTGACTTTAAAAGGAGGTGTAATTTCAGGCTATAAAGCGCCGAGCTTACGTAATTCTTCTCCAGATTACATGCTGAACTCAATGGGCGGGGCAATTATGCCAAACCCAAATTTAAAGCCAGAAACCAGTTTAACGTATGAAACAGGTTTTGCATTCACTCATCCTGAATTGGGTTTATCTGCAAGTCTTATGGTCTATCAAACTGACTTTAACGATAAAATTACTCGATCTGGTCGTTTAGATGGTAGTCGACTTCCCCCAAAAAATGACGGTGAGCCGCCTTACACTCAATCTGAAATTAATGATTTCGTTGATAGCAGTGCTTTCTATCAGTCCAACCCTAATCTGCCATATAACGCAAATGGTTATACACTCAACTATAACATTGATAAAGCCGAAATTAGAGGGCTTGAACTGACCACAGATTACAACATCACAGATTACTTAAAATATAGACACTCTTATACATTTACAGATAGTGAGCAAAAATCTGGACAGTATGAAGGTAAACCATTGAATAATTTGCCTAAACATATGTTTAATGCAGGCTTGGATTGGGACTTTAATGATCAATTGTATTTATGGACTCAATTGAATTATCGTGGCAAAACAGTGGGTGATACCGACGGAGATAAAACACCAGCTTATACATTTGTAGATGTTGGAGCTGTGTATAAGTATAGTGACCAATTCCAGCTATCTACTGGTGTATATAATGTTGCAAACAAAAATGTACTGAAAGATGGAAATGATTGGGTGCTTGATGGTCGACGTTACAGCTTTGCCTTGAATTATAAGTTTTAATGTCTTGTGCTTGGAGTGAGAGCGAGAATCTCACTCCAAGCTTTGAATAGTCGAGTTTAGAAGGAAAATAATGAAGCGCGTCGATGGCTATGTGGTTGACACTATCTATCCTATGTTTTTTTATCCAGAGATGCAGCCAATTTGGCTGAGTACAATCAGCCAATTTCAAGGTTATATAGCGCCAGATATATCTCAAAATTTTCGATATTTAGAGTTAGGTTGTGGTTGTGGTCTTAACTTGATTGTGGCAGCAATTGCAAATCCGTACGCTGAGTTTGTCGGAGTGGATTTTAATGACAAACACATACAACGAGCTACAGAGCTTGCTCAATTCTTACAGTTAAGCAATATAAGATTCTTAAATATAGACTTTGAAAAATTTAACAAAAATAATAATGAAGTGTTTGATTTCATTGTCTGTCATGGAGTGTATTCTTGGGTTTCTGAACACAATCAATATTTTATTAGGCAGATTCTAGATAAATCTTTAAAGGACCAAGGGCTATTCTATTTACACTATATGTGCTTTCCTGGATCCGCTACTTTACAGCCTATTCAAAAAATCTTTAACTTGGTTGATAAAAATACTTCTCAGCAATCTGCTCAAAGTATTGAATTGTCTACAGCATTAGTGAGTGAATTAAATCGGAGAGGCGCTTTTATTGGATATGACAAAATACAAGGAATTGTGAATACATTAAAAAATGATACCAATTATCTCGCTCACGAACTTTTAACTGATTATTGGCAACCCCTTTATAGTGTAGATGTACATGAGATTTTAAAGATCGAAGCTGATCTATCATATATTGGGAGTGCAGTTCCAACTGAAAACTTAGATTCGCTTAGCATTCCATTCGACTTGCAACAGTTGATATCTGATGTGAATATTTCGAATACAAAAGAGTATCTAAAAGATATTGCTCGGGATTCAAAGCAGCGTATGGATTTGTTTCAAAAAAAATCAGTGAATTACCGTTTTGAAGACCATTTAGGAATTTTACATAAGATTAGATTAGATCTTATTCTTAACAATCAGCGATTGGATAATATTAATTTAAAAACATCAATTGGCCCAATTCAAGCTCCGAAGGAGGTGATCAGTGCCATTATTGAAAGTTTAAGAACAGGTTCTAAAACTTTTCAACAGTTACATCACCTTCCTTGTTTTCAGCAAAATTTAAAACTACTTGTTGAGAGTATATTTTTATTGATGAATTGCCATTATATCTACCCTATAAGCGAGCATAGAAAATCAAAGGACCTACGTAAAATAGAACGTCTCAATTCATGGCTGAGTGAGCATCAAATTGAGATTCAAATACCGACGACATATTTCTAATAAACCGCTCTAAGGAGCGGTTTTCTAATTAAGATGTGAGAATACTTAGTGCTGGTTCAGAATAGTAGAATTTTTCAAGATATACACGTGCACGTTGTTTAAGGTGTTCACTAGAAATCATATGCTTAATTACGGGGCAGAGTAGAGCACTTAATTCATTTTGAACAAGGCTTTCGTTGATATTGATATCTTGCATGATCAGATCAAAAGAGCGGTATTGATTATGGCAATACCACGTGTAAATACCATCGTGTACTTGTTGCTTTAGATATTCAGTTTGACGGAGGTTGTCCCAAATATCATGTCCCATTGCCACAGTATTTGGTAGATCATTGATTTCAACATAGTTTTTAACAGCAGAGAGTGGGACTTGCTTTATTTTGTGCCAAAGATTGGCTTGAAAGTGGTATAGCTTATTATCATCAAAGTGTTGGTTAATCACTTGTTCGCTAATTTGACTGATCTTGATAATATTTTTTTGAAGATAATGTTTGACCGTATCATCAAGATTTGAATCAGTGACACTTTCAAGAACTGATTTCCCCATTTTCATAAAGCGGCCGACACCGGGTACTTTTTTATTCATCACTGAATTATCAATATAATCCTGAATAGAATGATGGATTAACTCGGTGAGCATACTCGAAAATGCGGGATTGTTCACAATACGTTTAATTAGAGCTTGGCGATGAGCACTTTTAGATGAAATGTAAAGTGCAATTCGATCAATGGTGTGAACCGAGATAATATCTTCGATTTGAGTCGTTTCATTAAGCGGGTGAACCAACGCAAATCGAATATGCTCCGCAATCTGTTGAATGAGAGAATCAGTTGCAGGTGTATTTAGAATTTGTTTTTGAAGCAGTGCATTAATCGCCTCGAAAGACCAAATTTGCTTTAAAGGTTGTTTTCGAAACCATTGATAAAAATATAAAAATTCATTTTCAATGGTGTCATCTTGAGAAAATTCATGATCAAGAAATGCCAAATGTGCCTCAATCAACTGTTCGATTTTAGGATTTTTTTCCATGAAAATTCTCAATATCCTTAATTTGACGATGACGTTTTAACGGTATTCATCTTATTTAAAAAACTTAAGTAATGTTGCGCCACAAGATCAGGTGTTTCTACGATAGGTGTATGACCAATTTGATCTAATAAAATAGGGGGATGTGCTTTTTTTAAGGCGGTCCCTAATTCATGTGCAACTTCAACATTGACTATCTGATCTTGTTTTCCCCACAAAATCAATGTTTCAACCTCAATATTTTTTAACAATTGAGCAAATGATTCAACGGTGTACTGTTGATTGAGTTTTACAAGCTGATGAATCAGCTCAGATGTATCCGCCGCGCGTTGAATAAGTGCTTGCTCTTGTTGTTTCTTGATTAAACTGGGTATGAAGGGAGCTTTATGCATGACTCTCCTAGAAACATAATTCAAGTCTCCAGGTTGTGAGATTAAAAGCTGCTTTAAATAAATTGGGTTATTGAGGAAGAATGTTTTGTTGCTTCTGAATAATCCACCGGCACTGATCAGAAATAAACTTTTCATTTCTTGAGGATATTTAGCAGCATACATCAGTCCGATTGATCCACCGACAGAGTGACCCGCTAGATTAAGCTGGTTTTCAATGCGTAATGCTTCTGCAAAACGACGTAACTGTTCAGTCAGATGAGGAAGTGATAAGTCAAACCCCTTAGGCGTTAGCGTTTGTCCACTTCCAGGCAAGTCAACAATAATGACACGATATTGCTGTGTGAGATTCCGAGCTACATGATTCCAACTGTCTTGATTCATGCCTATACCATGAATTAGTAATAAGGCAGGTCGATCAGCAGGACCACCTTCGCTATAAGACCACACAACATCTCCGACGCGAATCGTTTTATTGGATAATCCTGACCAAGCACGTTCTTCATTTAAAACTTTTTGATAGTCGATAAATTCAACAGTATTTGCTCGGGTAGATGAGGTACCGAGGCTGAGCATTAACGCGAGTAAAATGGAAAATAAATGTTGATGCTTTAATATGGGTAAAGGAAGATGAACAAACATGCAGGTGAAATCCCTTAAAACAGGGCGACATTATAATCAAGTGACTTTTATAAAGTAGTAGTTAAAAGTAAAAAATAAATCCTATTTTTGTGATAATTGGTTCTCGATTTAAATAAGTTTTACTTCATAAACATAAATTTAAGCGCTGAATCAGCTGCTAAAGTGATTCAGTAAGGAATGATCATAATCATCAGATTTGAAGAAATTGAAGATATTTTTAGCAATTAACAAAAATTGTAACAGAGTTTAAATTTTGTCAGTGACAATCAAAAAGCACAGTATTAAAATTACTTCAAACCTTGATAAACCATGGATACAAGATGCTAACTGCACAAGAAGCTTTAGAACGTTTAAAAATTGGTAATCAACGTTTTGTTGAAGGTCAAACCAAGCATCAACGATTATTGACGCATCATGAGCGCGCTCAGATGGCTGAAACTCAAGAGCCATTTGCGATTGTATTAGGATGTTCTGATTCACGTGTTCCAGCTGAAATGGTTTTTGATCAGGGCTTAGGTGATTTATTTGTTATTCGTGTAGCAGGTAATATCGTAGCTCCATCTCAAGTTGGAAGTGTGGAGTTTGCAGCCGAAAGTTTTAATTGTCCTTTAGTGATTGTATTGGGTCATACACATTGCGGCGCAATCGACTCAACGATTGAAGCATTACGTAATCCTCAACAACCGCCATCTGTTAATTTGATGTCTATTGTCAATCGCGTACGTCCATCAGTCGAAATTTTAATGCAAACTGAGTTAAAAGATGATTTGAAAAAGCTTTCAGTACACGCGGTTCGCTCAAATGTTTTTGCTTCAGTTAACCAGTTGCGCCATGGTTCTGCGGTGTTGGAAAACTTGATTGCACAAGGTAAATTAAAAGTTGTAGGTGCAGAATACTCACTTGAAACAGGTGAAGTTACATTCTTTGACTTCTAATATCAGCATTTTAAAAAAGCCAGCTTAAGCTGGCTTTTTTATTGATTGGGATTTATGGATCTCTATGTCTATAACTTTATAGAGCGCCTTTAATGTAAGGATATGCATTATTTAAGAGTTTAGGTTGAGCTTGTTCATTAGGATGAATCAGATCTTTTTGCATGAGTTTATTATTTCCAGCAACACCTTCTAGAAAAAAAGGGAGCAACTTCACATTAAATTGCTGGCTCACAACCCTATAATTATTTTCAAAGGATTTGCTATAGGCTGAGCCGTAATTTGGAGGAATCTTCATGCCAAACATAAGGACTTTGGCATTAGATTTTTGGCTCAATTGAACTAATCGAGTTAGGTTTTGTTGAATCATTTTTGGAGGTTGACCTCGTAAACCGTCATTACCTCCCAATTCAATTACGACAATATCTGGTTTGTGTGTTTGAAGCAATTTGGGCAAACGTGCTAATGCACCACTGGTTGTTTCACCGCTGACACTTGCATTGACCACTCGATGTTGTTTCGGATACTGTTGATCAAGACGTTTTTGTAAAAGATTGACCCAACCTTTCTCGGTAGGCACGCCGTAACCAGCACTTAAACTATCACCAAGAATAAGGATAGTTTTTGCAAAGCTATTGATCGGTAAAAGAAACAGACAACTGCAGATAAATAAAAAGGCAGTTTTTCTCAACGTAACAATATTTAAACTTTGACTGATTTGCATAAAGGCTTTCTATGGTTCGTAATGACTCAACTTCTTCAATCATGCCACAAGCGTTAATTTCTGCACAGCAATTGACACAAACGATACAAATCCAACAAAAAAAGTTGACGATTTTTGAGAATCTAAATCTACAAATTTATCCTGGCGAGCAAGTCGCAATCACAGGCAGATCGGGTTCTGGAAAATCTACACTGTTGGGAATTCTGGCGACATTAGATCAGCCAAGTTCAGGAACATTGTCGATTAATGGTATAGCAGTTGAGCAATTAAGCGAAGAGCAACGCGCTCAAATTAGACTTGAAAATATTGGTTTTGTATTTCAATCCTTTCAGCTTTTACCTTCTTTATCTGCGCTTGAAAATGTCATGTTACCGCTGAGAATTCAAAAGAATTTTGATTATGCCAAAGCAGAACAACAAGCCCTTTATTGGTTGAACAAAGTGGGTTTAGATCGTCAAAGTACTCAAACACCTAAAGTACTGTCTGGGGGAGAACAACAACGTGTAGCAATTGCACGCGCTTTAATTGCTGAGCCCAAAATTGTATTTGCGGATGAACCAACGGGAAATTTAGATGGGACGACAGCCCAGGAGATAGAACAGCTTTTATTTGATTTGAATCGGGAGCTGGGCACTACATTGGTTTTAGTCACCCATGATCAACAGCTAGCACAAAAATGTGAGACGCATTATGAATTGATCAATGGTCAATTACAAAAAGTACAAGGTGCTTCAAGATCTGGAGAGCGTGTATGAGTGCGCTATTTAAACCTTTGTTGAAGCAAAGTTTTGCTAGTACAGGGATTTATTTGCTCATTTTTGCATTGAGTCTCGCGATTAGTGCGACAACCGCTTTAAAGTTCAGTAATGATCAGATTCAACAAGCTGTTTCATTGCAGGCTGCTAAGCTTCAAGCTGCAGATCTAGTGTTAAGTGATCAATATCCGCTCGATGAAAAATTTAAAAAGAAGGCAAGTCAACTCAATCTACAACAGTCCCTAGTGACGGTTTTTGGCTCAATGGCACATACCGATGAACAATTTGTCATGGTGAATGTCAAAGCGATTGAGTCCAATTTTCCGCTACGTGGTGAACTCATTATTCAACCTGATCAGACTGCTATTCGGTCAGGAGAGGTATGGCTGAGTCAACGTGCTTTAGATTTATTAAATGTTAAAATAGGGGAGAGGGTTCAAATCGCAGATGCGAGTTTTACAGTCACAGGAGTCATTGAAAAGGATTCTAACCAAGAACTCGGATTTTCAGCCTTTTCACCTACAGTGATCATTTCACAATCTGATGTTGCGGCAACCAATGCGATTCAGCCTGGAAGTCGTATCGAATATCGTCTGCTTATGTCTGGTGAGCCGAATAGACTTAATGAGTTTACGGCTTATTTTGATCAGCTCCATCCTAAAAAAATGATTGAACCAAATGCAGATGATCAGCAAGCAATGGAAACCCCAAGCTCAATTCGCTTGAGAACTGCGGATGAGGCGAATACCCGCCTGATGCGTCCAATTGAAAATCTAGATACTTTTTTACAGCTTGCAAACATTCTTACAATTTTACTGTGCGGTATTGCAATTGCGTTGACCAGTCAAAGGTACGTTCAACAAAATCAAGATCATGTTGCTTTAATGAGATGTATGGGGACTGCAAAGTTCCAAATTCTTAAGAACTATATTGCATTACTTATGATTGCCGTCGCAATTGAGATGTTCATCGGTACTGGATTAGGGATTGGTCTAGGCTATATTTTATTGCAGTTTATGTTACAACTAATTCCGCATTTAGACATCCAATTTAGCTTGTTTGATTTGGTTTTGGGTCCTTTGCCGATTGCAATATTCACCAGTGTCATTGTGATGTTTGGATTTATTGTCCCAAGTTTGATGCAGCTCTTAAATACGCCTCCAATTCGTGTTATCCGTGAGGATGTTAAATCTACGCGTTCTCTCTTAACCTTATTGGGAGCGGGAGCTGTAAGTCTTATTTTATTTTGTATTTTGCTCACTCAAAATATACAGCTCTCATTGCTCGTTATCGGTACGATCCTCGCATTGTGTGCAAGTATGTTCAGCATAGTTTGGTTGCTATTAAAGATGATCAAATCTTTGAAAAATAGATGGTCAGCCTATGTACGTGTACCTAATCAAACAGCATTTCAAATTACTGCACTTGCATTAGGTCTGAGCCTGATTACAGTTCTTGTAGTATTAAGGACGGATCTATTAGATCGTTGGCAGCAACAGTTACCTGAAGGTACGCCAAATCAATTTATTTATGGTCTTCCTCCATTTGAAGTTGAGCAATTTAAAGCTCAGATCGAAAAAGAAGGTTGGCCAAGTACACCCTTGTATCCGAATATCCGCGGACGCCTAATTAAACATAATGGTCAGCCATTTTCGGAATCATTAAGAGCGCAAAATAACTCACTCAGACGAGAGTTGAATTTGACTCAAGCTCAAGGCTATCCAGAAGATAATGTCATTGTCAGTGGGCAGCCACAATTGCAGCAGGTGGGAGATGTTTCTGTTGAAGCAAATCTTGCTGAAGAGTTAGGGATAAAAGTGGGTGATCAACTCAGCTTTAGCTTGCCAGAAGGTGAACTTCAAGCCAAAGTTGTAAATTTAAGAACAGTCGAGTGGGAAAGCTTCAGTCCAAATTTTTTCTTCATTTTTGCACCGAATACGATGGATGAAAATGCTGGAAGTTATTTAGGAAGTTTTTTTGTACCTCAAGATGAAAAATCCAAGTTGGTCAATCTGATTCAGCAGTTCTCAAATACTGTATTTATCGATGTTTCCTTAATTTTAGAGGAAATTAAAAACTTAGTATCTGTTCTGGTTCAGATTATTACCATTCTTGCGCTTCTCGTCAGTGTTTCAGGTTTTTTGGTGTTGATTGCTTGCATTAATTTATTGATGGATGAGCGAAAGCGAGAAGTCGCGATTTTAAGATCATTTGGCAGCTCAAAATCCAATTTGAAAAATATGCTGAGTTTAGAAATTGGATTTATCGGCTTTATGGCTGGCTTAGTATCGTGTTTTTTTGCTGAGGTCATCAGTGCGATCGCCAGTTATAAAATGGATCTCGCAATACAACCGCATTGGGAAATCTGGGTGATTCTACCTATGAGCATGACGATCTTATGTGCGCTGATTGGTCGTTATCGTTTAAGCTACTTAACTGAGATTCCTCCATTAAAAAGCTTGCGCGAACTCAATCAATCATAAAATTTATGAGGTCTAAAAAATGCAATTGGAATTAATACGCCAATTGCATTTTCATTTGCTGCAACATTTCAGCCCAAATGGGTTGTATTCCGCTCACTAAGCCTAAGTTATATTGATACATGAACCAACATAAGAAGATGCCTAGAGGAAGTACCACGATGGTAGTGGTGAAGCCTAGTCTAAATCGTTGACCGATGTACCAACATAAAGCCATGACTGCACCCATCAACATTCCACCAATATGCGCTGCATTATTTATTCCAGGGATCATGAATCCCATACCAATATTTAATGCCAAGATGATCAGCAGCGATTTACGATCAAAGAGAAATTGTTGTTGTGGTAAAGGGGGAAAAAGAGATAAGAGCGTTAAAGCACCACCTAAACCCATAACGGCACCTGATGCACCTGCGGATACACGTGGAAATAAATCATGGTTGACATGCTCCAATAACTCGTAACTATTCCGAATATCAATCAGTCCACTGATCAAGCTTCCCATAATGCCTGCTAATAGATACAAGCCTAAAAAATAAACGTGTCCAAGTGTTTTCTCAGCGACATTGCCAAAGATATACAATGCCCACATATTGAGCATTAAATGAATAAGACCAAAATGAAAAAATGTACTGCTGAAGATTCGGAGGGGTTCCTCTAAATAAGTCAGCGGTGCATAATCAGCACCCCAGCGCAAAGCATCTATTGTTGCTGGGTTTGATATATCCACCCCGCTAAAGATTTGCCAGATAAAAAGTCCAACATTCAGTGTAATGATTAAAAACGTAATCTGACTTAAGGGTAGACGTGATTGGCTTTGAAATTGGGGTGGTTGCATTTCAGTCATGTCATTGTATTCTGTGATAATGATATGGATTAAGGTCAAGCATGTACTACGCTAACAAAAGGAGCAACACACTGACATGAAAGCATTTATTGTTCGAACTTTATTGGTCATTGTCAGTATCATCCTTGTAATTCAACTATGGATTTTTTCAAGTCTTGCATGGTGGAGAACCAATGCTGTTGATACAACGATGCTCATGCGTTGGACATATTGGACCGACAGTTCGAAGCCTATTCAGCATCAATGGCGTGATTATGAGAATATCAGTGATCATCTGAAACGTGCGATTATTGCAGCTGAAGATGCTAAATTTATGCAACATCATGGCTTTGATTTTGACGGCATAAAACATGCTTTGGAAAGAAATAAAGAAAAAGAACAAGTGGTTGCGGGTGGATCTACCATTTCCCAACAATTATCCAAAAATCTATTTTTATTTAATAAGCGTTCTTTTTTACGTAAAGGACAAGAGGCGGTCGCTACTGTCATGATGGAGCGTATGTGGTCAAAACAACGCATTCTTGAGGTATACATGAACTCCATTGAATTTGGAGATCATATTTTTGGTGTGGAAGCTGCAGCACGTCATTATTTTGGAAAATCGGCAAGCAGTCTAACACGTGAGCAAGCCGCATTTTTGGCAGCGATCTTGCCGAATCCGCGTTATTATCAACACCACCGTCAAGATCGTAAACTCAAAAATAAACAGCGAATTATTTTGCGTTACATGAATGCTTCAAGAATTCCGTGAAATGTAATTGTCTAAAAAACTTTCGTGAGATCAAAAATGCACAGTGATCATGTGCATTTTTTATGAAATTGTCATAAATTTGAAGCATACTTAAGACAGATCTTTAGCATGCAGGTTTTGTGGTATGAATACCGCGATGACAAATACTCCAACTGAATATACTTATAATGAACGATATATCAATCGTGAACTTTCAATTTTAGATTTTCATCTTCGTGTTTTAGAACAAGCGGTTGATCCATTGCATCCATTGCTTGAGCGAATGAATTTCTTATTGATTTTTTCAAGAAATATGGACGAATTCTTTGAAATTCGTGTTGCGGGTGTTATGGAGCAATTGGAGCTCGGTAATGAAAGCCGTAGTCCAGATGGGTTAACACCAAAGCAAGTTCTTGAGAAAATTTCACAGACTGCGCATGCTGCAATAGAGCGTCAATATCGTATTTTGAATGATGAAATTTTTCCAAAATTACGTGAAGAAGATATCTGCTTCTTACGTCGTGGAGAGTTGACACCTGCTCAATCCCAATGGATTAAAAAATATTTTCAGGAACAAGTTGCGCCAGTACTTACTCCAATTAGTTTAGATCCAGCACATCCATTCCCGCGTTTAGTCAACAAATCACTCAACTTTATCGTCACGCTAGAAGGCAAAGATGCTTTTGGACGACAGATTGATTTAGCCGTTGTCCCTGCGCCACGTTCTTTACCACGTGTGGTTCGTTTACCTGACGAGTTAACCGATGGTAAAGAACACCACGTGATGCTGTCAGCGATTATTCATGAGCATGTCTCTGATTTATTCCCAGGAATGACTGCGACAGGTTGCTATCAATTCCGTGTGACGCGAAATGCGGATTTAGCCCTTAATGAAGATGTCGAAGATTTGGCAAAAGCATTAAAAGGGGAGTTAAACTCTCGTCGATTTGGACGTGCTGTCCGTTTAGAAGTGACAGAAAATTGCCCAAAACATATTTATGATTACCTTCTCAACGAATTCGACTTGCATGAAGAACAATTATATAAAGTTGATGGACCTGTGAACTTGGCACGTTTAGTGTCTAATTTTAAACGTCCGCATTTGAGATATGACTCACATACGCCGGTCATTCCTAAAGTATTAAAGAAGTCTGAAAATGTTTTTTCTGCGATGAAGAAACAGGACATTCTTTTACATCATCCATTCGAATCATTTGCTCCAGTTATTAATTTATTACGTGAGGCAGCACGAGATCCACAAGTTTTAGCGATTAAGCAAACATTATATCGAAGTGGGCCTGATTCTGAGATTGTTCAAGTGTTGGCTGAAGCTGCACGTAATGGTAAAGAAGTCACAGCTGTCATTGAACTTCGAGCGCGATTCGATGAAGAGTCAAATATTGCGGTAGCAAATGTTTTGCAAGAGGCTGGTGCTGTGGTGGTTTATGGCATCGTAGGCTATAAAACACATGCAAAAATGATTCTCGTTGTGCGCCGTGAAAATAATAAATTGGTTCGTTATGTGCACTTAGGTACAGGGAATTATCATGCAACCAATGCCCGGATCTATACCGATTACGGATTGATGACAACGGACAAAGAGCTTTGTGAAGATGTGCATCGTATATTCCAAGAGTTGACTGGAATGGGCAAAATGGCAAAATTGAAGAAATTACTTCATGCGCCATTTACGTTGCATACACAGTTAATTAGTTATATTGATGAAGAGATTGCTCACGCCAAAGCGGGTAAGCCAGCTCAGATTATTGTGAAAGTGAATGCGCTGACTGAAGTGCAACTGATTAATAAACTTTATGAAGCATCACAAGCTGGTGTGCAGATTGATTTAATCATACGTTCAATTTGTTGTTTAAGACCAGGTTTGCCAGGGCTTTCTGAGAATATCCGTGTGCGCTCTATCGTTGGACGATTCTTAGAGCACACACGTGTGTATTATTTTGGAAATGCAGGGCAACCACGACTGTATTGTTCAAGCGCAGACTGGATGGATCGTAATTTATTTAATCGTGTTGAAGTTTGTTTCCCTGTTGAGGATCCAACTTTGAGAAAGCACATTTATCAACATGGTTTATTGAATTATATGAAAGATAATCAACAAGCTTGGTTGTTAAATGGTGATGGAACTTGGTCACGTGCGCAATGCGATGAAGGTGAGACTCCTCATAATGCGCAACATAAATTGCTTGAACTCTTTAAATCTTAAATGATTTTTATAAAAAAAGGAGCCAAATGGCTCCTTTTTTGTGATGACTTATTAGCAAATATCAGCAGTAATGCGCTGTAGAATTTGTAAAAGGACATCAAATTCGCTTTGCAATGGCGTACTTTTACGCGTCACTAATGACAGAATGCGTGAAGGGGCATTCTCAATTGGTCGGATCACCAATTGATCATTATTTTTCAGCATATGTGTATTTACCGCAATCTGAGGTAGTAATGTAAAGCCCAGATTAGAACTCACCATTTCAACCAATGTTGGTAATGAGCTCGCTTTAAGGCGATGATCATTCTTGCGTTCACCGATAGGGCATACACTTAAAGTATGGTCTCTTAAGCAATGACCTTCTTCAAGCAACATGAGGTGTGTCAAATCAAGGTCTTCTAGAGATTTAGCTTGCGCCGTTTTGTGGTCAGCTTTGTTTGCAACTAAGTACAAACTCTCTTTCGCAACTTCAGCGACTTTTAAGCCACGTGTGTCGAATGGGAGCGCTAACATGATCATGTCTAAATTGCCATGTTCTAGCTTTTCAACCAAATGTTCACTCTGTGCTTCATGAAGATGTAGTTGAATTTTAGGCAGCTCTTTATGAACTTCTTCTAACAATTGCGACAAAATAAATGGTGCAATCGTTGGAATAATTCCTAAATGAAGATCACCAGTAAGTGGTTCGCTCATCTCACGGCTCAGTCGCATGAGATCTTGAGCATCAGCAAGAAGGACACGTGCTCGTGCAACCACTTGCTCACCGAGAGGGGTTAAACGTACATTTTGGCGATCACGTTCAACGAGAACGCCACCCAATAAACGCTCGAGCTCCATAATCCCGCCAGAAAGCGTAGACTGAGTAACGAATGAGCGACGTGCTGCTTCTGTAAAATGCAACGTCTCAGACAGAGTCACGAGATATGACAGCTGTCTTAGGGATGGTAATGCAGCCATAGTGTCCTAGTGTTTATCATTTAAAATGTTTTGCAAACAAACCACTCAGTTGTGGGATGAAATGCGCAGGAATATCATGCCCCATTCCTTCGATTAATTCAAACTTTGCGCCTGATATTGCTTTTGATACTGCCTTGCCGTGGCTAAAAGGGAGTAGACGATCCTTTGAGCCATGTACAACCAGTGTTGGCTTTTGAATTTGCTTATCGATAGAAACTAATGAGCCTGTACATAATATTGCTAAAAACTGTTGAAGTACACCCGCTGGATGATAACTACGCTTATATAATTTACGCGCGTTTTGAATAACTTCCAATTGATTGACGTAACCAGGTGAACCAATCGTCTGAATGACTTTAATACTATGATTTACAATACCATCTTCATCATTCGATGCAGGGCGACCAATAAGACTAAATAATTGTTTTGGAAATGGTGGCGGAAGAAATGGCTGATTATTACTGGTAAATAATAATCCTAGTTTATCCACTTTTTCTGGATATTTTGCTGCCAATATCTGAGCGATCATTCCCCCCATTGATGCACCAATAATATGCGCTTTTTCAAGACCTAATCGTTCAATGAGTAACGCTACATCTTCAGCCATATCATATAAATTGTAAGGAGAGCCTTGATTTCCTAGACCAAAAGCAAATCGACCCATAAGTTTAAATGTATTGAGGCGAGGTCCCTTGTGCTTAATTTTTGTTGAGAGGCCAATATCTCGGTTATCGAAACGAATGACTCTGAAACCTTGGTCTATTAAAGATTTGCAAAAAAAATCTGGCCAAAAAAGCATCTGCGCACCCAGTCCCATGATGAGAATAATCGTAGGATGTTCAGCCTTGCCTCCAACTTCAATATGAAGGTCGATCCCATTGCCTAGACTCACTTTACTTTCTTGCATGAATGGAGCATAAGGTGAAACTTGATATTCTAGTGCGTTATTCATTTTTATTGTGTCCAAACTAAAAGGGTACTTTCATTTGAAAATACCCTAAATCTTTGAATAATTAAACGGCAGCTGGAATTAAATCTGGGACCAGTTTGGTCAATGTTAAACGTTGCTTCGCTGCTGTTGGTCCAAGTAGCACAAATCCACGAAGCGTTGATTCTTGGTCAAGTGCTTTAGCAATCATTCCGTCATCGAGTTCTTCAGTTTCCCAAGTTGCCTCTACACCTTGAGGTACAGGTAATACAGTCAGTGGTGCAGCAGGAGTTTTCACTGCAACTGGCATCGCTGGATAATGAACTTGTGTATTTTCACCAGACAATGTTTTAGCTAAAGCACGTGCTTGTTGCATAATTGGCATGACATACGGAAGCAGTAAACCATTTACTTCTGCACAATCACCTAATGCATAAATATCGGTTTTATTGGTTTCCATTAAAGTGTTAGTCACAATCCCACGGCTGGTATGGATTCCTGCTTCTTGTGCAACTGATGTATTGGGTTGCAGGCCAACAGCAGAAAGAACAACGTCAGCTGTAAAGCTCTGTCCATTTGCAAGCGTTACGGTATAGCTTTCGTTTGAGTTTTTACTTACCCGATCTACGGTGGTACTTAATGCAAACTGAATACCTGTTTCTTCAAGATTTTGCTGGAAAGCATGTGCAACGTGTTCTGGTAGAAGGCGACCCAAAGGTTGTGGGGCAAGATCAATCACAGTCGCTTGATGACCAGTGTTCTGTAAATCGTTGGCAAACTCACACCCAATGAGGCCTGCACCTAAAATGACAACACGCTTGTCTTGTTTAAGGTCGAGCTTAGAGCGAAATTCACGATAATCAATCAGTGAGTTAACTACATGAATATCATCAGCGCCATCACCTGAAATGGCTAAACGAATAGGGTTAGCACCTACAGCTAATATTAATTTGCTGTATATAAGGTTTTCAGCTTGTCCATCTTTTGTGTAGGTCAATTGATGTTGATCTGCAGAAATTGAAGTTACAGTCGCATGATCAATAATTTGCATATTCAATTGCGCAGACATTTTCTCAGCATCACCTAAGGCAATTTGCTCTGGCGCTTTTTTACCTACAAGTGCATTAGATAAAGTTGGTTTTGCATAGTTCACCGCATCATCTGAGCAAATCATAACAAGTGCTTGTTCAGCATTCAGTTTGCGAAACTCTCGCGCTAATGTGTAACCTGCCATGCCAGAGCCAACAATGATGATCGGTTGCATAGTACTCTCCAATACTGATAATTTTTTTAGTAAATAAGAAAAAAGACCATATCAAAATGGTCTTTAAAGGAAATCTGTATTAGATTTCAATCATTTCAAAATCTGCTTTTGATACGCCGCAATCTGGGCAAGTCCAATCATCTGGAATATCTTCCCATTTAGTGCCTGCAGCAATGCCATCTTGTGGCCAGCCTTCTGCTTCGTCATAAATCCATCCACAAACGATGCATTGATATTTTTTCATTTGATTCTCCAAAAAATACTGACAATTCCATTTATTGGTGTCAGCCAAAATCTTTCTCACACCTAGACTCGAGTGATATGAATTTTTATCGTTCATATTCAAGCAAATTTTTACGCAGTTCGAGGTGGAAAGTAAAGTAAATAACGGAGTTTAGCTGACTAAAAGAGAAGCTGAATGGCAGATTAGGACAAAACGCATGCTAATTATGCTAATGCATGATAGGACTGAGCATTAAATCTTTGAAATATTTGCCAAAATTATATGTATTATGATTTAAAAAAAATTGTCAGACTTTTGTCGCGTATTGATTTACCAGCTATTTATATAAAATTTATACTGTTTGTGTTTTATACTTGTTATTTAATTAAAAAATGGTTTATTAAAAATCAATAAGTTATATTGGTTGGTATTTTTTCTTAGCTCATGTTTGCTATATTTTTTGTCAATAATTCGTTAAAATTCACGCATTCTTTTGTCTAATTTTTATCTCCTATGTCTACTTCTTTGTCTACATCATTGTGGTCACACATTCGTACGGTCCAAGATTTTCCAAAACCAGGAATTTGTTTCTTTGATTTAACTCCTTTGTTCATGCAGAGCATTGCACCTTTAACTGACGCCTTAATCGAAAGTATTCCTGCGGAGCAATTGGCAGAGGTAGAGAGTTTCGTTGCGGTTGAAGCACGTGGGTTTGTTTTGGCGAGTTTGTTGGCGCAACGTACTGGTAAGGGGTTGTTGTTGGTTCGTAAAGCTGGAAAATTACCACCACCAGTAATTGGTGTGGGCTATAGCCTTGAGTATGGCATGGACCGTTTAGAAATGTCTGCGGATGTACAGGCTCAAAAAGTGATTATTGTTGATGATGTATTGGCCACAGGTGGTACATTAAAAGCAGTTAAGCAATTGATGGATAAATGTCAGCACACTGTTTTAGGGGCGAGTATTTTCCTTGATTTGCCAGACTTACACGCGGATTTAGGAATGAATATTTGGTCTGTTTTGGACGATAAATCAAAACCTCAAATTTAAGTCGAAAAGCCTTGTGATTCACAAGGCTTTTTTAATGTGATTGATGATTTGAGTGGCTGACTAATCCGATCAGGTAATTCAGGCGATCAGGGTTTTCCAGTTGATGACGGCCACCAATAATACTTTCAACGTACATGTATGGCTCTAATAAGTCAGAGGTACTATGCATATCAATCAGTTCATCACCGAGTTCGATATAAGCGATTTGAGATGAGGTTTTGGATTGAAGCTCCTCAATTGTAATCGCTGGATAATCAGGATCAAAAGATGGCATTAGGCTCGGATTTGCAATCACAGCAGGAAGTTGAAATCGATTTGACATCTTTAATGCCCAGTAACCACCTAGACTATGTCCTACTAAAATGTCTGGTTTAATTTTCTCGATCATATCGATATAAAAACGTTCAACAGCAGCGTATTTTAAATTTCGATAATCAACATTAATGCAATATTTATTTTTAGAAAGAATTGCCTGAAACTTGGTAGATTCTCTTGAAGAATCTAATCCATGCATAAACAATACTTTAGGGTCTTGAGTGTTCATAAGTCATCATTAAATCCATTCTATTTTTTTTGATTGTTGAAAGTATACTTTTCCACAATTTATAGGATGATTGTAGAGTGCTGTATTCAAAGTACAACTTAGCTTTTGGTCTAAGAAATGTTCAGACCTAGACTTTAGTGGATGAAATTAAGCGTTTTTCAAATGGCTGATTATTTTCTAATGCTCAAGTACTTTGAATTCTGCTATGCTATGCAACTTCTTTTTTAAATAAAATTACGAGGCAGAGATGACGCAACAAAACGCTCAATCGACTTCTGAACAAGCCATTTCCGAAAACGATTTAATCGCACAGCGTCATGCCAAGTTAAAACAGATTCAAGATAAGGCTCAAGAGCAGGGTACGAGCCCTTGGCCAAACACGTTTAAGCGTGAACATTATGCACAAGACCTTCAGGATCAGTTTGCTGATAAATCAAAAGAAGAAATTGAAGGCAGTGAAAAAGTTTATGTCAAAGTTGCGGGTCGGGTGATGTTGAACCGCGGTTCGTTCATGGTGATCCAAGACATGACCGGCCGTATTCAGCTTTATGTTGCACGTAAAGAATTATCTGCAGAGACTTTAGACACCATTAAAGGTCTTGATTTAGGTGATATTATTGCCGTTGAAGGTTACATTGGACGTTCAGGCAAGGGTGATCTTTATGTGCATATTGAACATTTTGAACTCCTCACTAAATCACTCCGTCCTCTTCCAGACAAGTTCCACGGTTTAACAGATACAGAAGTAAAATATCGTAAACGTTATCTTGATTTGATCGTGAACGAAGAAACGCGTAAGACTTTTGAAATTCGAGCAAAGGTAGTTGCTGGTATTCGTAACTTCTTGACTGAAAAACGTTATATGGAAGTTGAAACGCCAATGATGCATGTGATTCCAGGTGGTGCTTCTGCGCGTCCATTTGAAACGCATCACAATGCCTTAGACATGCCATTATTCTTACGTATTGCACCAGAACTTTACTTAAAGCGTTTGGTTGTAGGTGGTTTTGAACGTGTGTTTGAGATTAACCGTAACTTCCGTAATGAAGGTGTGTCTACACGTCACAACCCAGAATTCACCATGATCGAATTCTACCAAGCTTATGCAGACTACAAAGACTTGATGGAACTGACAGAGCAAATGCTAGAAAAACTAGCAATTGATATCTTAGGTTCGACAGATGTACCTTATGGCGAAGAAGTGTATAGCTTCAAAGGTCCATTCAAGAAAATCTCAATGTTTGATGCAATTCTTGAACATAACCCACAATTTACACCTGAAAATGTAAATGATCGCGAGTTCTTAGCTGAGTTTGTTAAGAATGAACTTAAAGAGCAAGTGAAGCCAGGTTTTGGTCTAGGTAAGCTTCAAACGATTGTATTTGAGGAAACTGTTGAAACGAAACTTCGTCAACCGACCTTCATTACTGAATATCCTGCGGAAACCTCTCCATTGGCACGTCGTAACGATGACAACCCGCACATTACTGACCGTTTTGAATTCTTCATTGGTGGTCGTGAGCTTGCAAATGGCTTCTCAGAGTTAAATGACCCAATTGACCAGGCTGAGCGTTTCCAAGCACAGGTAGCTGAAAAAGATGCGGGTGATGATGAAGCAATGCACTATGATGCCGACTTCGTTGAGGCGCTTGAATATGGATTACCTCCTACAGCAGGTGAAGGGATTGGTATTGATCGTCTGGTAATGCTATTTGCCAATGCGCCAAGTATTCGCGATGTGATCTTATTCCCACATATGCGTCACAAAAATGCGTAATAGTGAAATTAAAAAAGCCCTTCTTTGAAGGGCTTTTTTAATTTTTCTTAACATAAAATTAAATTTAAATGTTTTTTAGTGTGAGTGTATTTTGAGGTTTTAATCACAAAATATTTAATTAAGGTGATAAAAAATATAGAAAATTATCATTAAAGCTAATCTGTTTAACCAGCTGTATGTTTATCAAAATATTTATACAATGTTGTTAAATGTATCTAATTAAATACTTAATGTAAAGTTAATGGATTTATAAATTAAAAATTCAAATAATCAATAAGATATAATCCTAAATTGATTTGTGATGAACCCGAATAGACTTATAAAAATCCTATCATCGAGCTTAATATTTTCTAGTCCATTGGTCTTTGCCAATGGCATTCTCCTCAACGATGAAAACCTGAGAGATGATTTAAATTGGCTGAATCAACAAGGTGTGATTCAAATAAGCACCTCGACATGGCCGCTAAGTGGTGATGAAGTCCAACGTGCCCTCACCAATGCTAAAATTAACTCCATTGAACAACAAAAGGTTATTCAGGAAGTCGAAAGAGCGATTAAGCAGCAAAATGAAACATTAAAAGTTGATGCTTTCGCGGAGAGTGATCAAAAGAAAATCCCACAATCTTTTGCCGATCATCAAAAAGCACAATATGCACTTGGTGCAGAGTTAAATCTTGGGGGGCAAAATTGGGATGCGAAGCTCAAAGTTAGAGGTGAAAAAGACCCTCAGATAGACAATGGGCAAGACGTTAACCTAGAAGGCTCATATCTTGCGGGTAAACTTTGGAATCAATGGCTCATTGCTGGTCAGATTCAAACCTACTGGGGACCTGGACACGATGGTAGTTTGATACGTGGAGATGCAAGTCGACCAGTATATGGTTTCACTCTACAGCGTGCTGAACAGTCTGCTTTTGATCATAAATGGCTATCATGGATCGGGCCTTGGCAATACCAAGCTTTTGGCGGCCAGTTAGATGATTATAAAGCAGTTCCTGATGCTAAAATTATTGGTTTACGTTTGACCGCACAACCACTACCTTATTTAGAGTTCGGTGCATCACGCATTATTCAATGGGGTGGTGAAGGTCGCCCTGAGGATTTAGGAACTCTCTGGGATGCTTGGATTGGTAAAGATAATGTTTACGGGGATACTGTTAATCCATCTAACCAGATTGCTGGATTTGATGCGCGTTTGAATCTAAGCTATTTATTGAACCAGCCAATCGGCGTCTATGCTCAATACGTGGGGGAAGATGAAGCAGGTGGCTTACCTGCTAAGAAAATGTATCAGGCTGGGGTGGATTATTCTTCATCTTTAAAAAAAATGCCTTATCAGGTTTATGCTGAGTGGGTAGACACCACTACAAATGGGAAGGCCCAAGGAATATCTTATAATCACAGTGTTTATACAGATGGATATTATCAACATGGCTATCCTCTTGCACATGCGATTGGAGGAGATGGTGAGATGATTTCTTTGGGTGGAAATATTCGTTTTGATGCCATGAATAGACTTTCAGGTCGCGTATTATTTGCAAAAGTAAATCAATCAAATCGAGATACCAATGTTGCATTTTCTGAGGAAGATGATATCCAAGCATTAGATTTAACTTGGACGCATTTTGTGAAGCCGAATTTGCCATTAAAGATTAATGGTTGGATTGCAGATTCAGATCGTCATGGTAATGATGCAGGTGCTTCTGTTGGTATTGAAATACCTTTAGATGTCAAAAAACTGGGACGTTAATATTCTTAGATTAGTATTTGAAAAAGCCACCTAAAAAGGTGGCTTTTTTTACATGAGACTTGTTTGTATCCGAACTTTCATTTCTAAGCTAAGTTGCGCGATATAATCCTTCATCCATGGGTAATTCTGTCCCATTGGATTTACTTTAGTGGCTGTGTCTAAAAAACTAAGCTCAGGCTGAATGAATAATTGCTTTTCTAAGCAGTCTTTAAATTGCTCAGCGTTCGCATATAAATCTGTTTCAACTACAAAAAAATGTTTAGGATAATTGTAAAAGGCGTAGCACAAATTAAAAGCTTTTTGATTGCCTTTTAAATGACCAATACTAATTTCACTTCTATGATCTTGATTGCTATGTGTAACGCCAATCAAGAACTTTAGTTTTTGATCAGTATGTTCAACAGCAAACTGTAAGCCAATTTGATCAGCAGTTAACTCGTGCTGAACAAAAATATTTAAAGCAGAACCATTTTCAGTAAACGGTTCTTGTAACACTAGAATTTGATGATGCTGATAAATATGACCAGCAATTTGAGCTCGCTCTAAATGTTGTTTAAGAGATTCAAGGCTAAGCATGGGAGATAAAAATAACTAATTTAGAGATTTTTTATATTGAATGAATCCTGTCTCGGTTGCAACACGATTATACAAAAGTCTAGCGTTATCATTGCTTTTATGGGTTAGCCAATACACTCTATCATAACTATTTTTACATTCGTCATAGCTAAATTCTATTAATTTCCTGGCTAAGCCCTGATTTCTATAATTTGCATCAATAAACAAATCTTGGAGATAACAATAAGGGAGTTTAGTCCAAGTGCTTGCGTGAGAAATGAGATGTACAATTCCGACGACGTTTTGATTTTTTATAATGGCATAGCCAAACATATCGGTTTGCGACGCATCAGATAATCGTTTGAAAGTCAGAGCCGCTTGTTGAGGATTCAATTCGGTCTTGTAGAATTCAAGGTAAGCTGACCAAAGGGCTAACCATTCTTGGTATTTTATATTTGAAAGGCCTGTAATTGTTATCATAATTAGATTGTCTCTTTGCTTATATTCTATTTGAGTATATTAATATAAAAAAACGAGATAAAGTTCTGTTGTCTAAATCACTATAATGAATATAAATTTTCAAAAGTGTCATAAGTACACATATTCTAGCTGGTGTTGTCCATGTCATTAAATGAGGAAAGACTTACTCATCTTAAACAGCTTGAAGCTGAGAGTATTCATATCATTCGCGAAGTTGCTGCAGAATTCGAAAATCCAGTCATGCTTTATTCGATTGGTAAGGACTCGGCAGTTATGCTGCATTTAGCGCTTAAAGCATTCTATCCTGCAAAACTCCCTTTTCCACTGTTACATGTAGATACAGGTTGGAAATTTAAGGACATGATTGCTTTCCGCGACAATATGGCTAAGCAACACGGTTTCGATCTTATCGTCCACCAAAATAAAGAAGGTAAGGATGCTGGGATTAACCCATTTGATCATGGTAGTTCGAAATATACTGATATCATGAAAACTCAGGGTTTAAAACAGGCATTAGATAAATACAAGTTCGATGCTGCATTTGGTGGTGCTCGCCGTGATGAAGAAAAATCACGTGCCAAAGAACGTGTGTATTCATTCCGTGATGATAAACATCGTTGGGATCCTAAAAACCAACGTCCAGAACTTTGGAATCTTTACAATGGTAAAGTGAACAAAGGCGAAAGTATCCGTGTGTTCCCATTGTCGAACTGGACTGAGCTTGATATTTGGCAATATATTTACCTAGAAAGTATTCCACTTGTTCCATTGTACTTGGCGGCACAACGACCTGTTGTTGAGCGTAGTGGTACATTAATTATGGTGGATGATGAGCGTATGCCTTTAAAAGAAGGTGAAGTTCCACAAATGAAATCGGTTCGTTTCCGTACTTTGGGGTGTTACCCATTGACAGGTGCGGTGGAGTCAACTGCTAACACCTTGCCAGAAATTATCCAAGAAATGTTGCTTGCAACGAGTTCTGAGCGCCAAGGTCGAATGATTGACCATGATGAAGCGGGCTCGATGGAAAAGAAAAAGCAAGAAGGTTACTTCTAGAATCTCTCTTGCGCAGCAGCGTTGCTCCTCTCTTTGTAAAAGAGAGGAGTCATCCTCCTTTTTCAAAGGGGGAACGAGGGGGATTCAAATACACCGATTTCAACATATTTGTGGAGCTATGAGCCATGTCTCATCAATCAGATTTGATTAGCCAAGATATCTTGGGTTATTTAAAACAACACGAAAATAAAGACTTATTACGCTTTTTGACTTGCGGTAACGTAGATGATGGTAAATCAACTTTAATTGGTCGTTTACTTTACGATTCAAAATTGATTTATGAAGATCAATTGCAAGCAGTGACACGTGATTCTAAAAAAGTCGGTACAACAGGTGATGCACCTGACTTAGCGTTACTTGTAGATGGTTTACAAGCAGAGCGTGAACAAGGTATTACGATTGATGTAGCTTACCGTTATTTCTCTACAGAAAAACGTAAGTTCATTATTGCCGACACTCCGGGGCATGAACAATACACACGTAACATGGCTACAGGTGCGTCTACGTGTGATCTTGCGATCATTTTAATTGATGCGCGTTACGGTGTTCAGACGCAAACACGTCGTCATACGTATATTGCAAGCTTACTTGGTATTAAGAACATTATTGTTGCGATCAACAAAATGGACTTGGTTGAGTTCTCTGAAGCACGCTTTAATGAGATTCAAACAGAATACGCAGGCTTTATTGCACAACTTGGCGATCGTAAACCATCTAACATCATCTTTACGCCGATTTCTGCGTTAAATGGTGATAACGTTGTAAACAAATCTCCAAATACGCCGTGGTACACAGGCGAAACTTTGATGGGTACGCTTGAATCTGTAGAGATTAATCGTACTTCAGCTAAAGCTGACTTCCGCTTCCCTGTACAGTATGTGAACCGTCCTAACCTCGATTTCCGTGGTTTCTGCGGTACGATCGCACTAGGTGATATCAACGTTGGAGATACGATTACTGCGTTGCCATCAGGTAAATCATCTACAGTTAAAGAAATCGTTACTTTTGATGGTAACTTAGAACGTGCAGTTGCTGGTCAAGCAGTGACATTAACGTTAAACGACGAGATTGATATTTCTCGTGGTAACGTACTTGTACGTGCAGACCAAGAAGTACCGGCAATTTCTCGTTCTGTTCAAGCGACTGTTGTATGGATGGCAGATCAACCGCTTGCGATTGGTAAGTTATATAACGTGAAGATTGGTACGCAAACTGTTCCTGCTAAGGTAACAGCAATTAACTTCCGTACAAACGTAAATACGCTTGAAAAAGTTCAAGTTGAAAACTTAGAGCTGAATGCGATTGCGAATGTAACGATTGAATTTGATGCACCAGTCGTATTTGACCGTTATCAAGATAGCCGTTACACAGGTTCATTTATCTTTATTGACCGCTTAAGCAACGTTACAGTTGGTGCAGGTATGGTTGAAGAGGCAGTTGAGTGGACTGCACATAATGAGCCTGTAACATCAGAAGCACGTGCGGCGCGTTTGGGTCAAAAACCTGCTGCGGTAACTGTATCAAATGCTGCAATTGTGAATGCACAAGTATTAGAAAGCTTATTGATCCAACAAGGTGTTGTCGCGATTGCTAAAGCTGGTTTAACTGCTGAGCAAGTTGCATTATTACGTGAAACTGGAGTGGTGGTCATTACTGATACTGCAACAGGTACGGATGCAAGTTTTGAAGTAGAAGCTGCTGAAGAATTGGCTGAGAAGATTGTGGAATTGGTTCGTCTTTAAGATTGACTGATTTAAAAAAACCCGCCTGATGGCGGGTTTTTTTATTTAAAATTCAATAACGACCACACTAGTCTTAATGAGCTAAGATAGGGTAAACATTAACGATAAATTCGAGATATGATGAAAATAGTAGCGTATTTGCTTTTGATGCTCTTAACGGCATGTGTTAATGCTCCGATACAACAAAAACACCCTAGTAAAGCTTGTTTAGAATACCAACAAATGATGACAGCGCCTATGCCTAGAGAAGCTATGCAAAAACTGCAAAAAAATGCTTCGAATCTAAAGAATAGAGATTAACGGTAAAATTGGACTAAAAACTTAAAACATTTTCGTAGAGTAGAAAAGCTAAAAAATAAAATCATCGTTTAAAGTTAAATATTTTTTTATTGCTCATGAGTCTTGATTAAGATGGAAACTAATCCATTCTATTTAATATACATTTACTAAGAAAAATTATTAAATCATGCCTCAAGGTTCAAAATTTTAACGATATTGGATTAGTTTTGTGTGCTTGAAACTTGAAAAATATAGGAATAGTGATTGCATTGGTGCTAAATTAAATGAGATGAAATGATTAGGCGCTACAATGAATAAAGCACTCCCAAAATTTCACCCCAAACATCTCAATTGGCTGATGCCGTTAATTTTGTCATGTTTGATGAGTGGTTCAATTTCTTTAATTAATATTGTAATGAATCGTGGATTTTTTGATGGGATCTGGGCGGTCTGGATAAAGACGTGGGCAATGTCTTGGTTAATCGCATTTCCATTGATCTTAATATTTTTACCTGTGGTAAGAAAAATCTTAATGCGTTTTGTAAAAACGATACCATAGCCCTTGAATGAAAGGTTTGATTGGCATTTAAAACAACAATTATAAAATTCTATGATCTTGCAACTGTTAAAAAATCGGGATAATTTTGCAGGTCGATAAAAATTACAACCTAAGGATTGGCATGACATATAACTCGGTATTCAAGGAAAACTTATTTCAGAATCAGGTCATCATTGTGACAGGAGGTGGTTCTGGTATTGGACGTTGTACAGCTCATGAGCTTGCATCATTGGATGCACAAGTGATTATTACAGGGCGTACCCAAGAAAAACTCGATAAAGTTGTTGCTGAAATCATGGAAGATGGTGGTAGAGCCTATGGCATCGCTTGTGATAATCGTGATGAAGCACAAGTGAAAGCCATGATTAGCGAAGTAACTAAAAAATTCGGACGAATTGATGGCTTGGTGAATAATGCAGGCGGACAATTTCCAGCGCATTTAGAAAAAATCTCAGCCAATGGATTTGATGCTGTCATTCGAAACAATCTACACGCTACATTCTATCTTATGCGCGAAGCTTACAATCAGTGGATGAATAAGCATGGTGGAAGTATTGTCAACATGACTGCTGATATGTGGGGAGGTATGCCGAATATGGGACATTCAGGGGCAGCCCGTGCAGGGGTTGATAATCTGACCAAGACAGCTGCTGTCGAATGGGGCAAATCTGGAGTTCGTGTGAATGCCGTAGCACCTGGATGGATTTTGTCATCAGGTATGGATACATATACTGGTGAAATGGCTGAAAAAGTGATTCCAAGTATGGCGGAGAAAGTTCCTTTGCAACGCATGGGAACAGAAGCCGAGGTGTCATCAGCGATTGTCTATTTGTTGTCTGAAGCATCTAAATTTATATCGGGTGTCACGATACGGATTGATGGCGCAGCTTCTCAAGGCACACGTATATTTCCATTAAGTCCGGCTGAGAATAATCAAGCCTATGATGGATTTCACCGTTCTTTTTTACCCGAAGTGATTCAAAATTTAAAAAAATAAGAAATGCCCAATTGAAGCTTTAAACTTAACAATTGGGCATGTAAATTTAAAGTTTCTTACTGAATCGTGACTGTCACGGGTTTACCGTACAGGGTGTAGCTATAATTCGGAGCAATCGTGTATTGATAGCTCGGCATGACATAGGCTTTGCCTGTTTCACTAAACGTAATCAACTGACCATTTTTACTATATTTGGCAGAACCAGGCAGAACAATCATTGAATTAAAGTTTTGTGCTGAAGCCTTACCTATTTGAGTAACTTTTTCTCCACTAAAAACAACAGGCTGTCCCACTTTCGCATTAATTTGACCTGGAGTATTGATCTTGACGACTAAATCAGAAGATTCATGAGCATAATCGGTGGTTAAGCCATGTGTTCCTTGTACATACATACGATTAAAATCATCTTTATTGGTACGGAATGTCCAAGGCCAGAAAGTTACGCCACGTAAGCTCGCCATTGACATTAACTCTTTGCTTAATCCTGCAAAAGACGGGTTAAATGTAGAAGAATATTTTTGAGTCGCGTCTAATATTCGACGTGTGTTTACAATATTGCTTTGTGCGTTCGGCGTACTCGTTAAGAAGCCTGTAGAAACACCCGGTAAGGTATTTTTCATCTGTAAGATTTGATCACCATTAAAACTAATAACAATCGATTGATCATAGGCATTATGCTTATCTAAAAGCTCTTTAATCTTCGCTACAATTTCAGGCTTAGTACTTTTAATTTCGATGAAATTGGTCACATGTGGATATTTTTTGACTGCAGCCAAAACCTCATCCATGGTTGGAACTGGACGACCATTGGGAATCGTACGTAACTGACGAATTTCAGCTAAGGTCAGATCTTCAGTGTTTCTGCTATCACCTGTGGTACGTTTTAGCGTCCCGTCATGCATCAAGAAAACATGTCCATCTTTCGATAAATAAACATCATATTCAACTGCATCAGCACCTACCTCAATAGCTTTGATTGTTCCTTCTAAAGTATTTTCATCCTCTAAAGCTGGAATACCACGATGGCCTGTGATGAGGGGTTTTCTTAACAAGGTATTCGGTGCCATCTGCTTCATAATGTTTTGGAAAACATCTGGCTGTTGAGTATAGATCCCATTAATCCCAGTGCTTAAAATATCAGCTGCTTTGAATGCATCAATGCCATCTTTTTGATCTGGATGAAGTGTGCTTGCCCAGGGTGTTATTAATAAGCGTTGTAGATGAGATACGACTTCTGATTGCACTAAGTGCGGCGGTAAAATGACAATTTTTGATAAAGAAGAGTTGGTATTATGTGCAATTTTTACAATATCTGATTTACTATTGGTTAAACCAGATTGTTTTGAATAGTCGAGTGCTGTACGCAATACAGGGATTTCAACACGAGCTTTACGTAAGAGTTCAGGCTGATCCGACACCAAGGTGATATCAGCGAGATCATAGTTTTCTGTCAACGTTTTCAGATTACGAATTGTTTTTTCTGAATTGATCGTTAATAGCGGAATATGACGTCGTGTTGAATCATTTAAATAATCTTTTAAATGAGTAATTTTCTTTTGATCTTGGTTAAGAAGATTGAGTTGCTCATCCAGTTGGTAGGCAACATGAGTTGCTAATGGAGCTGAGTTCAGTGTAGTTGCGCCAGCAGGCTGAGCGAGTGCTGGTGCCATAGAGACTGGCAATTGCTGATCGATTAGATCTGTAACTCGATTAGACTCTGGTAGGGCTTCAAGTTGCTCAGTCACTTTAATTGAATCTACACGCATCAAAGCGCCAGCTGTAGAAATGCCAATGTCACCCTGATTTAAATTGTAAGGTAGCGTGCTATCGAGTACGAGTTCATCATTAATATAATGGCGTACGCGTTGGCCATGTACGATGACTGTTGCTTTGTAGGTTTTATTTAACTCAAAATTCTCTTTATATGCAGATTTCTGTAAAACATTCCATGTGTTGTTAGGTTGACGCATAGAAAGTTCAAGACCACTTGCAGCGGTTGCATCAACACGAAATGCGAATTGATAGTATGGAATAAAAGCTGGATCAGCATATTGATCAGCGGCACGATAGATGATGCTACCCCAACGCCCGCCATTGTTATTTTCTAAGAAAGCAAAATCCATATCGATACGATAATTACGATGTTGCTGTAGTTCGTTTGGCAACATGATGGTCGTCATTTGTGTATCGTGCGGCGTACCATCGATGAATAGTGCTCCATCTTTAACCTCAATATTCCCTGGATTGCTACGAAGTTGAGTCCAATTGTTTGGAATAGACGTTAAAGCATTGAAATTTTCTTCAAAAAGTATTTTGGGTACAGGTACTTCAATGTCTGGTGTTTCTGGTTCAGGAGATGGATTAGGATTTTCCGTTTGATCTGGATTTGATACAGTGTTTTTTTGATCATCATCGGAGCAAGCCGTTAAGCTTAATGTTAATAATATTGCTGACGTCAGTGTTGTAAATTTCATCATTAAAAAGTACTCGAAAAGTATGTCCCTAAGCGAGACACAATCTAAGTACGTAAAATGACAATTCTATGGATTTGTCATAAAGTAAAAAAAATATTACATATTAAATATTGATGAAATTCATCAGCTTTAAATACTGTCGTGTTTAAGCGGTGAACATCATTAAAAGTCCAGTTGAAATCTTATGAAAAGATGAGGGAAAATGCGATTTTCGAAAAAAACCAACTCAGCGAACTGAATTGGTCTCCAAATATCAATGTGATGTGCTTATTGAATGGTCACAGTCACGGGTTTTGCATAGATGGTATAGGTGAAATTGGGTGCTATGGTGTATTGGTAGCTTGGCATGACATAGGCTGTACCACGTTCACTGAAACTCACAGATTGACCATTTAGACTATATTTTGCAGAGCCTGGTAGTACGAGCATCGTATTGAAGCTTTGGTAACTAGATTGACCCAGTTGCGTTAATTTTTGCCCAGCGATTTGTAAAGGTTGACCAACAGTTGCTGTTATTTGTCGTGGAGTTTTAATTTTGACCACAAAATTCGATGCATCTTGTGCATAATCTGTGGTCAACCCATGTGTACCTTGAATGTACATACGATAGAAATCATTTTTAATTAAACGGAACGTCCAAGGCCAGAAGGTCACCCCACGTAAACTTGCCAGATACATGACATCCTGATTCAAACCACTATAATTCGGATTGAATGTTGAAGAAAATTGTCGTGTTGTTTCCAAAATTCTTCGAATGTTTAGAAAAGTAGTTTGTTCCTTTGGTGGATATACCAATAAACCCGTTGATACACCTTTTAGAGTGTTCTTCATTTCAAGAATTTGTTGCCCATCAAAACTTATGACAATGGCTTGACCATATGCATCATATTTATCAAGTAAATCTTTAATTTTTGAAATTATTTCGGGTTTTGCACTCTTAATCTCGATAAAATTGGTGACATGTGGGTACTTTTTAACTACTGCAGCCAATACTTCATCCATCGTCGGTATGGCAAGTCGCTGCCCGGTCGTTTTTAGTTTACGAACTTCTTCGAGCGTCATGTTCTCAATATTTTTTGCGATACCCGTTGTGCGTAAAACCGATTTATCATGCATTAAAACGACATGGTCATCTTTCGTCAGATAGACATCATATTCCACGGCGTCAGCACCAACTTCTATCGCCTTAAGAATACCTTCAAGGGTATTTTCATCAACTTGAGATGGAATTCCACGATGACCTGTAATGAGTGGTTTACGAAGTAGGGTGTTGGGCGCCATTGAGCGCATGATGGAATGAAATAATTCAGGCTGATGCGTATAAATGCCATTTACGCCTGTTGTTAATATCTCAGCGGCTTGATAGGCATCAAGCTTAAGACTGGTCTGTCCAGAAGTATTGTGGGTAAAACCTGCCCAAGGTGTGATCAATAAACGTTGCAAGTGTGCAACTACATGAGACTGAACCAAATGGGCTGGTAAAATCACAATTTTAGAAAGTGCTGTATTGGTTGCCTGTGCAATTTTCACAACACTATTTTGATCTGAAATCAAATTGTACTTTTCAGACCAATCCAATGCTGTACGGATTTCTGTAATCTCCACACGCGCTTTTCTTAATAGATATGGATCATCAGAGACTAGCGTGACATCACTAAAATCATAATCTGAAGACAAAGATCTTAATTCAGCCAGTGTGTTTTCAGAGTCGATATGCAGAAGAGGAAGTGTTCTTTTGGTTTGATCAGAAAGAAGACTTCTAAGGTGCATCGTGGTCTTATTGTCGAAATCTTTTAAAAATAATTGTTCATCAAGTTGGTAAGCAATATAAGTGGCGGTATGAGCGTTATCATTTGTTAATGAGTCGGCTGGTTGTGCTAAAGCGGGCGCCATTGCAACTGGATATTTGTGATCAATGACATCTGTAATCCGATCTTGAGTAGGGAGGGCATCAAGTTGTTCAATCACCCGTATTGTGTTGACCTTCATCAGCAATCCTGATGCTGAAAGTCCAATGGCACCTTGGTTTAGGTTGATGGGTAATTCACCATCAAAAACCAATTGATCATTCAAGTAATGACGAACACGTTGATCATGAACAACAACTGTAGCCTTATAAGGTGTATTTAAAGCAATGTTTGATTCAAATTTGGATGTATTGATGACATTCCATGTGTTATTTGAGCGTCTAAGTGCGAGTTCTAGACCATTATAAGCAGATGCATCTGCACGAATAGCAAATTGGTAATATGGTGTATATTCAGGTTGAGCAAACACTTCTGAAGCTCTATAAATAATACTTCCCCAACGAGTACCGTTATTACGCTCAAGGTATTCGAATTCTAACTCAATTTTATAGTTGCGAAGCTTTTGAAAATCCGAACTTAACATGATCGTGGTGGGTTTGATTAAGTCTTTGCGACCATCAATCAGTAAGGCACCTTCTTTAAATTGAATGCTACCTGGATTTGAAGGCAGGATATTCCAATCAGAAGGTATTGAATAAATTTCAGTAAAATCCAGATTTAAATACGTTTTTGGTTGTGGAACATTGATCGGTGTTTCAGGTTCGAGATCCGGTGGTAGAGATGGTTCTGGATCTTCAGGCTGAATTGGTATGGTTGGCTCAGGAGTATTTGGTAAGGTTGATTTAGCTTGATCTTCCCCAGAGCATCCTGCTAAACCGAGCATGAGCGATAGTGTGACAACTAGAGTCTGCTTTTTCATTTTAAAATTCTCGAGTGTACGATCCATGACGACCTTAAAATCTATGAAATTAAGGTTAAAATTCCTTTGTAAATCAGAAAAATACGAAGCTTTGTTTGTATTATTGAGTTATTTTAATATTCGTGTCTGAGGCAAGGTTCAAAATAAAAGATTTAAAACTTGCCATCCACCAACAATGACACGAATGATCCCCAAAGCGACGAACAATATCATTTCAAAAAAACAGAAAAATAAAAAAGTCCAACCTGCTGCACCATCCACTTTGCTCGCATCGTATTCAATGTATAGCAATAACAACACCAGCCCAATTTGGAAGTAGATCATCGCAATTACTGCTGAATCCCATGGAAAACGTAACAAAAAAGTCCAACAGATGATGACCAAGGCAGCAAAACTGCATGGCAAAATAAATTGCAGCAAGTAACGCATATTATTTTCCCCAAAAAATAATGATTCGTTTTCATCCTTATACATAAGTAATACAGGACTTTATCAATGCGATCAACTATGATGAAATTGATTGAAATGAATGAAAAGTATTGTAAATAAAGGATTTGATTATGGCACAAAGCATGCAACATGTGATCATTACTGAACCAGGCGGCGTTGAGAAGTTGGCTTATGAAACGGTTGATATTCCGCAACCTAAAGACAATGAAGTCTTGGTGAAAGTACATGCTTTCGGCATTAACCGTCCTGATATTTTACAGCGCCAAGGTTTATATCCAATGCCTAAAGGGGTCACACCTGTACCTGGGTTAGAGGTATCAGGGGAAGTCGTTGCAGTAGGGGCTGAGGTAAACGTCTATCAGGTGGGGGATCAAGTGTGTGGACTTACCAATGGTGGTGGTTATGCGGAATACTGTGTGGTGCCTGAATCTCAGCTGATTAATATTCCTGCAGGGGTGAGTCATATTCAAGCTGCTGCAATTCCAGAAACATTTTTTACCGTTTGGGCGAATATTTTTCAAATGGGCAAAGCTAAAGCGGGGGAAACGGCTTTAATCCATGGCGGAACCAGTGGGATTGGAACAACAGCATTAATGTTGTGTAAAGCATTTGGCTTAAAAACTTTTGCGACTGTTGGCTCAGATGAGAAAGTAAAAGCAATTCAAGATTTGACGCATGCAATTAATTATAAAACGGAAGACTTTGAACAGGTCATTCAGCAAGCGACAGAAGAAAATGGCGTAGATATTGTCTTAGATATGGTTGGAGCGCCTTATTTAGCCCAAAACTTGAATGTATTACGTCGTGATGGGCGTTTGGTTTATATCGCATTTCTTGGAGGAGCTAAAGCTGACGGCGTAAAATTAGGTCAAATCATGATGAAGCGTTTAACCATTACTGGCTCAACCATGCGTGCACGTACCACAGCAGAAAAAGCCAAAATCGCTCAAGATTTAAAGACACATGTTGCGCCGTTATGGGCAAAAGGTGAATGTCTACCGATGATCTATAAAACTTTTAATTTTGATGAGATTCAAGTGGCTCATTTGGCAATGGATGCAGGTGATCACATTGGTAAAATTGTGGTGAAAGTCTTGGATTAATCTCAACCACCTATGTTCGATTGAGTCAGCGCTGAGGATGAATAATCTGCTTCGTCCCAACAGACTGTAGATTATTCATCTGCTAACCAATTCTTAGACTGTTGATTGCTTGTGTCCAATCTTGGCAAGAACAGCGCGGACAATCTTGAAGTGGTTGTTGAAGTTCAGTACAGAATCCGCAATGTGTACACGCATATATTACGCTAGGTTTTACCTTGTATATTGATTGAGCTTGATCTGGAAAAATTGGTAAGCCATATTTAACTTGCTCATCGGGATAAAACAAAATACTGAAATTCCCATCGGACTCTAATAGACCGACTCGAATTTGACCTAAATGTTCAACGGATTGACGACGCATTTCCGAAAAGAACTCATCATGCGACATATTACCTCGCTTGAATGCTTCAAGGACGAGCATGCCATCTTTTACGATGTAACAGGATTTACCTTCGACTAAGTCTTCGAAAGGCTGATATTTCATCATTAACCACGTTGTGGTGCGGTAAAGCAAGATGATCACACTCATGACGACTACGGCTTGAATTAAGGGTAAATCCTCCGTAAACATTGGATCTCCAGCAATTGATCCAAGACAAAGAATAATGGCAACTTCAAAGATGGAGAGTTGTCTAACCCCTCGCTTGCCAGTCAAACGAAGAAAAAGAATGATGAGTAAATACATCACCACACATCGGATTAAAATTTCGAAAACAAATACCCATGTGGTGTCGTAAAAAAAGATAGAAGCAAAATCCATTTGTTCCTCAATTTTCTAGGTGATTCTACTTAAGCTATCAAGCGCCAAAAAAAAGAAATACAGAATTATTGTCGAATTATTATGACTTTATGTAGATGTGGTGCGTGACTTGAATATTAAATCATGTTGTTTAAAAGATAGGGAGTGGAATTACAGTTGTTAATGTTAATCAGGATTTTGAATATATGAGATAAGGTTGGCATTTTTTATTCATTACAATGATCCGAAATGTTTGTTATGTATTTGTAATATTCTGTTATATTCTTATGGTTGCATGTTTCGGTGTTTAATCAAGAGTTAAGGTGTATTTTGGATTCATTCCGTAATCGCGTTCTGTTCATATTTGCTGGATTAACCATTATCCTTGGGATATGCGTATCGCTGTATATTGGAAATATCGCATCTCAGCACTTGGCTAAAGCCAGTGGACAGACCCTACATGTCGCAGCAAAAAATATCAGTAATGCCTTGGCAGCTTCTCTTGCCGAACGCGAGCGCGAAATGGTGCTGCTCAGCCAATCTCCATTCTTTTCAGAAGCAAGTCTAGATGATCCACGTGTTCGTACACGCTTGGAACAAGTCAAAAATGCATATGTCTATTATGCTTGGATGGGGGTAACAGATTTAAACGGTGATGTTCAAATTGCTGCGGATGGTATTCTTGAAGGTGAAAACGTTTCTTCACGGCCATGGTTTAAGGCAGGTTTACAGGGTACATACTTAGGTGATGTGCATGAAGCTGTGTTATTGGCAAAAAAAATTCAAGCTTTAAATCCTCATGAGCCGATGCGTTTTATTGATTTCGCAACACCAATCTATGATCCAAATACTCAAAAATTAAAAGGAGTGTTAGCTGCACATGCAGATTGGGAGTGGGCACGTCATATTCTCAATAGAGCTTTATCTCAAACAGCATCTCAGCGTGGCATAGAAGTCTTTATCTTAAATAAACAGGGTGAACTGCTGTATCCATTTACAAGTATTGGACGAGTCCAGCCACCTCAATTTCAAGTCAACGATGCACTTTATTATATTGATGATTGGAATGAAGGACAGGATTTCTTAACCGCAAATATTGCGGTGGAGTCCGAGACTAAAAGTGATATTGGTTGGCATGTGGTTATTCGTCAACCTTTGGCGATTGCTTTGGCTGATATGCGTGATTTGCAGTTCAAAATCTTTCTGATTGGTTTATTCGTCTCGCTGTTTATCTTTTATGTGATTTATCAACTTGCCAATAAATTGAGCAGACCCATTGAGGCTTTAGCTAAATCGGCTTATGCGGTCGAACAGGGAGACGTGCATACGGCATTTCATAGTCAAAGCAGCATCCGTGAAATCCAAGGATTATCACATTCTCTACAAAGCATGACGCAAACCTTATTGGAACAAAAACAACAATTACTTGATGCTAACCAATCACTAGAGCGGAAGGTTCAAGAGCGTACTCGAGCACTTGAATTGGCTAATCTTGAGTTGATTCGATTGTCACGACATGACGCATTAACAGGTTTACACAATCGCCGTGCTTTAAACGAACAACTTGAATACTGGTTTGCTCAACATAAAAGAAATCAAATTGGCTATGCAGCACTTATATTGGATGTCGATTATTTTAAGCAAGTCAACGATCAATATGGTCATGATCAAGGGGATCAAGTGTTACAACAAGTAGCAAAAATCCTTGATCAAGCAACGCGTGAAACCGATTTTGTGGCACGTTATGGTGGTGAAGAATTTGTAATTTTATTGCCTGCAACACATCTGATGGGTGCGCAAGTTTTGGCAGAGAAAATTCGTACAATGGTGGAACAAGCTGTTATTTTGGTAGAGAAAACTTTGACTGTCAGTATTGGAGTTAGTGTGATTGATCTCAATGATGCTGATGCTTATACCATTCTTAAACGAGCAGATCGACATCTTTATCAAGCAAAAGCCAATGGTCGAAATCAAACTGTGATTGATGCTTAAAATAAAGCATCCACATTTTGCTAAACTCAGTATTCTCTCATTGGACTAAGCACCTAACGTGACTTCATTCAAAATTCAAACCAGTTCTTTTGCACAACTTGTTCAAGTTCCTCAAGATCATAAGTTGAGGATTTTGATTGATCAGATTGAACAACAAAAATTACAATTATCCGCATGGCAACACGCGCAAGAAGAAATTCGTGCCTACACGCAGAAGAAACTTATTCCTGTCTATCGTGATGTTTATGAAGTGCTGTTTCAGCAATTACAAAGTCTATGGAATAGCCTAAGTCAAATAGATTTAAATAAGTCGTCTCAAAAGGTTGTGGAAGAGAAGTGTTTTAACTTGACCCAAATGTTGAGCAAATCAAATATGCTCAATGAAACTCAACTTGAGACAGTTGAAAAATTCCATATTTATTTCGAACAGGTGTTTGCTCAACCACGAAATAAGCAAGATAAAAAGAACAACTTCGAATCTAGTCAAGCACCAGATGCTCATGGTGAACAAAATGATTCAACGATTGATGACGATTCATTGTGGGACAAAGCGCAGTATCAACAAGCAAGGCAGCAAGCCAAACTTAAACGGCAGCAAGATAAACAAGCCGAAGCAGAAAAGTTAGTGAATCAATCCCTGAAAACAGTATATCTCAAAACAGCATCTATCATTCATCCAGACCGTGAACCGGATGAATCCAAAAAGGCTGCAAAGACGGCATTATTACAACGTGTTAATGAAGCTTATGAACAAGAGGATTTATTCACGCTATTGAAGTTACAACTTGAAGTCGAGCAACTTCAAGTCGGTATACAGAAAGCTATTCAGCAAGATCAATTGAATTACTATCAACAAGTATTGCAAGCACAGAGTTTAACTTTAGAAAAGCAAATCCAGATATTGATTAATAGCTTAGTGTGGTCAAACAAGGCAAAAATTGAAGTACAAAAAACTCAAGGTGCTTTAAATATTCAAAAGCTCTATCAACAGATTGACCAAGATGTTTCATCGTTAAAACAACAACTCAAATTGGAAAAGCAGCGTTTAATGGAAATGTCAAAAGCTTCCGGGTTAGCATTTTTGATTGAACATTCACTTCTTTGAATCCAAAACATACGAGCTATAAATAGCTGTTACTGACATCTACTCATTCCGTATTTCTCAATGGTTGATTGTCCTATTATTAAAAAATTAATATTATAATTTATATAAAATGTGTATTTTGTCGCATTTATTTGATGTATTGACCATAATATAACGATAATGCTCTAAAAACTAAAACTAGGAATAACATGAAAAGTAAAAAAGTCTCAGACATTATGATTGAAGTGTTGGAACAAGTCGGCGTAAAGCACTGTTACGGCATTGTTGGAGATACGCTTAATCACTTTACCGATTCTTTATCGCGTAGTTCTATTCAATGGATCAATGTTCGCCATGAAGAAGTAGGTGCATTTGCAGCAGGTGCAGATTCATTGATGAGTGGCAATTTAACAGTATGTGCTGGCTCATGTGGTCCTGGAAGCTTGCATTTTATTAATGGTCTGTACGAATCACACCGTAATGGTGCGCCTGTGGTTTTGATCGCAAGCCAACTTTCAACCGAACAAGCAGGCTATTTAGATTTTCCCCAATATGTCGACTTTAAAGAAATTTATAAAAGTTGTTCTGTATATTGCGAGGAGATCAAAGCAGCCAGTCAAGTCAGACATGTGATGACATTGGCCTGTCAGGCAGCACTGAATAAACGTGGCGTAGCGGTGGTCATTATGCCAACCAATATCAGCAGTCAATATATTCAGGAATCATTGGATTTCAGGGTACATCATCCGCAGCCTGAAACTACGCCTAATCCTGCTGAACTTCATCAGATTAAAAACTTCATCAATGCTCATCAAAAAGTCACGATTTATGCGGGTATTGGAGCTCAGCATGCTCACGATGAAGTGGTTGAACTTTCGAAAAAATTAAATGCACCCGTTGTGCATACCTCACGTGCGAAACATTTTATTGAATATGATAATCCTCATAATATGGGGATGAATGGTATGTATGGTAATAAAGCAGCCTTACATGCGATTAATCATAGTGAGGTATTGTTACTGCTTGGAACGGACTTTGCGTGGCCACAGTTTTATCCTAAACACGCGAAGATTATTCAAATCGATGTCGATGCTACTCATTTAGGTCGTCGCTATCCTATAGATTTTGGTGCTGTTGGACATATTGCACCAACGCTGCGTGCATTAATCCCTTTAGTTGAAAACAAGCAGAACCAACACTTTATTCAAGAGTGCTTAGATTTAAAGAAAGTTGCAGATGCAGCTCGTTTGAAAGAAGAGCGTATAGGTAAAGATGGTTTGATCCACCCGCAATATGTGGTGGCGCTTCTCAACAAATATGCAGATGATGATGCATTTTTCACTGGAGATGCAGGCTCATCGAAACTATGGATGCTTCGTCACATCGATACCAATGGTAAGCGTAAATTGCTATGTAGTTTACTGCACGGTACGATGGCAAACTCGATGCCTCAAGCACTCGGGATTAAAAAAGCCTTTCCTGAACGTCAGGTGATTGCGCTATGTGGTGATGGTGGTCTGAGTATGCTGTTGGGTGATCTCATGACCATCGTACAGGAAAAGTTTCCGATCAAAATTGTTGTCTTTAATAACCATTCGCTCAATTTTGTAGAGCTTGAACAAAAAGTTGATGGCTTACTGGATAATTTTACCAAATTAGCGAACCCTGATTTTGGCAAAGTCGCTGAAGCGATCGGGATTTATGGCATGACTCAAAAAGATGGTCATGGTTTGGAAGCAGCTATTCAGAAATTTTTAGCTCATGATGGTCCTGCACTAATCGATATTCATACCAACCCTGTAGAGTTGGTGATGCCACCAGAACCAAAATTTGAGCAAGTGAAGGCGACTTCATTGTATGCGATGAAGGCGGTTTTAGCTGGTCGAGGAGATGAGGTAAAAGATCTAATCGTGAATAATTTTATAAAATAAAATCGTTCGTCTCTTTAATCATTTTTTATGACAGTTTCTTCAAGTACTCACGCGATATTTATATCTGCTAGTCTTGAAGAAGCTTTTTTTATACCGTTAAGTAAAATTATAATAAAAAATACAGTAAATTTACAATAAAAATTATCTTAAAAAATAAGTATTAACCCTTCATAAAATCATTTTGATCAATATCGTCATTGTTCCAAATGTTCATATTTTCTATAACTGTGTTCCATTTTTGATTCAGTCATGATCAAGATGTGGAGATCATTTGATCTATGAGAAAATATCAAATAGATCAAAATAATAATGGTAAAAATCACATAAATTAATGAACGGTTCGCGTATTAAGGTTTAATGATGAGAGGTTTTTTTCAAGTATTTTCACTTTCTATTCTTTCTTCAAGTGTATGGGCAGGTGCAGATTGGGATTATTACCACCCTGAACAATGGAACAAGCTAAGCCCGAACTATGCAGCTTGTTCTGGTCAGAATCAGTCACCAATTAACATTGAGCGTTCTGTAAAAGCGGATTTGAAACCATTGCAGTTTAGCTATCAAACTTTGATTCAACGTATTCATAACAATGGTCATACGGTTCAAGTCGACTTTAAAGAAGGCGGAGAGTTGATGCTGGATGGTGATCGTTTTCAACTCAAGCAGTTTCATTTGCATACCCCAAGTGAAAATAAAATCCATGGCAAACAATATCCGCTAGAAATCCATTTTGTACATGCCAATGCCAAAGGAGAGCTGGCTGTCGTGGGGATGATGTATGCACAAGGTGCAGAGAATCCGCAATTGGCAAGAATATGGAATTCATTACCGAAGCAAAAAGGGCAAACAGTTGAGTTAAAACAGCCCCAGTCTGTTAATCATTTATTGCCAAAGAATTTGGATTATTATCGTTTTAGTGGGTCGCTCACCACACCTCCATGTTCCGAGGGTGTTCGCTGGCTTATTTTAAAAGAGATTCAAACAGCCTCAGCCAAGCAGATTGAGGACTTTGCAGAATTACTGGGACATCCGAATAATCGACCTATTCAGCCGTTGAATGGCCGTGTAGTTGTGGAGAATTGATAAAAAGGGAGTGGGGGAAATATTGATAGAGCATAGAATTCTCTAATAATTTTCTCCTCTCCCTATGGGATTATAAGCAATGCTTTGCAAGGGGTAGGATTATTTAATAGGTGATGTATAACGTCTTAAAACATAACCTTCTACAATTTCTCCGTTAATTTCAACACGAACTTTAAGCCAAGATTTATGTAAATTTGATTCTTCAACCCTTTGAATTAAAGTAAACGAAGAAATATGTTCTAAAATCGGTGACTTCAAGTTTGATGAAGTATGTAAGGCTAATGGCTTAGAAGTAATACGATACGAGGTAAGTAAGCTTTTATCAAAGTGAGTATGTGTCTTGATATGATTTTTAACTTCTTTTTTTGACTTTGCTGAATGATGTTCTTGGGCTAAAGGCTGAAGATAAAATTCATAGATATAGTTTGTGATTAGTCCTAGAAAAATAGGTAGGATTACAGAAACTAAAAGAATAATCGTAAAATTATTTAAAGTAGCACGATTATTTTTTGATATAGGAATAATAGTTGTATCATTGAATGATACTTCCTCTTCAATTAGATCAAAATAGCGATTTTTTTCTGCAAATTGTTCAATATATGCATCGGATAAACTCCCTACTATTGAACTTAAATTTGAATGTGATCCTATTAGTGTAGCTAATTGATATTGTGTATTTTGTTCTTTCCAAAAATTAATAATATCTATTTCAGTTTTATGTAATAAGTTTTTTAAGCTAGAAAATTCTTGAGTATTAAGTAAGTCTTTAATAGGTGTAGATAAGGCTATTGATCTAGCAGCAACTTGAGCTATTGCTGAATTTTCGTAAAGCTCAGAAGCCTGAGCCATTGCTGAAATTTCATAAACCTTAGAAGCTAGAGTTATTGCTGAATTTTCGTAAAGCTTAGAAGCCTGAGCCATTGCTGAAATTTCATAAACCTTAGAAGCTTGGGCCATTGCTGAATTTTCGTAAAGTTTAGAGGCTTGTGCTATTGCAGAGTTATCAGAGAATTTAGCAGTCTGAGCTAAAGTAGAATTCTCTGTTAAAGCTTTAATTTTTTCTAATGTTAATCTTCCCAAGCTTGTTTTCATGTTATGAAATTCTTAAGACGTAATTAATTGTTATTATAAATAAAACCCCCTCACTAAGAGGGGGGTTTTTGAATCAAATTACAGCATTAAAGCGCTGCAATCTGCTCCATATTCGCTTTAATCTTCGCTAATTGGTCAGCAAACTCAGCAAGTTTCGCTTTCTCACCGTCAACCACAGCCGCAGGTGCTTTCGCCACAAAACCTTCATTTGCAAGTTTAGTTGCGATTTGGTCATGCTGTTTTTGAACTTTGTCTAAGTCTTTTTGTAGACGACTCAATTCCGCTTTCGGGTCAATTAAGCCCTTCATTGGAACGAATACAGAGACATGACCCACTACACTTGATGAAGACAATGGTGGTTGTTCGCCATCAGCTAGGAAAGTAATGCTTTCAACTTTTGCCAATGCTTTAAAGAGTGGCTCAATACGTGCAATTTGTGCTTTTTCAGCTTCAGTCGTGTTTTGAAGTAGAACAGGCAACAAGCGAGCATTACCTAGACCCATCTCACCACGGATGTTACGTACCGCACCAATCAAACCTTGAAGCCATTGCATATCTGTTTCAGCTTGTTCATTCACTAACGCTTGGTCAGCAACAGGGTACTGTGCAAGCATAATCGTTTCGCCAGAAATGTTCAGTTTTGGCGCAAGGGTTTGCCAGATTTCTTCTGTTAAGTAAGGCATCAATGGATGAGCCAAACGTAAAGACGCTTCCATTACAGAAAGAAGCACACGACGTACTTCAGCTTTACGCTCAACCGATACGTTTTCGTCATTTAGAACAGGCTTAGTTAATTCAACATACCAGTCACAGTATTCATTCCAAATGAACTCGTAAATTGCTTGTGCAGCCAAGTCTAAACGATAGGTTGCAAATGCTGTTTGCACCGCTTGTTCTGCTTTTTGTAGACGGCTTACAATCCACTGTTCAGGCAATTCCCAAAGGTCTTGACGCACCTCTTGACCAATCACTTGCTCTTCGCAGTTCATCATTACGAAACGAGTTGCGTTCCAGATTTTGTTGGCAAAGTTACGGTAACCTTCAACACGTTTCATGTCGAACTTAATGTCACGACCCGTGTTTGCAAGCGCACAGAATGTGAAACGAACTGCGTCAGTACCGTAAGATTGAATACCTTCAGGGAATTCTTTACGAGTTGATTTTTCAATTTTCGCCGCTTGTTTCGGGTTCATCAAACCTGTAGTACGTTTTTGTACTAAAGTTTCAAGATCAACACCATCAATCAAATCGAGTGGATCAAGTACATTACCCTTAGATTTAGACATCTTCTGACCTTCGCCATCACGTACCAAACCGTGAACATACACAGTTTTGAACGGTACTTGTGGCGTACCATCTTCATTTTTCATGAAGTGCATCGTAAGCATTATCATACGAGCAACCCAGAAGAAGATGATGTCGAAACCTGTTACAAGAACATCAGTCGGGTGGAAAGTATTTAAGAAATAGTTTTCTTTATCTTTCGCTTCATTACCCGTCCAACCTAAAGTTGAGAATGTCCAAAGACCCGATGAGAACCATGTATCCAATACGTCTTCGTCTTGGCTTAACTGAACATCAGCAGGGATGTTGTTTTTCGCACGAACTTCTTCTTCGTTACGACCAACAAAAACGTTGCCTTCCGCATCGTACCAAGCAGGAATACGGTGACCCCACCACAATTGACGAGAGATACACCAGTCTTGAATGTTGTTCATCCAAGCCATGTACATGTTGCTGTATTGTTCAGGGACAAATTTGATGTCGCCATCTTTCACAGCTTTGATTGCAGGTTCAGCAAGCGGTGCAATTTTCACATACCATTGGTCTGTTAATAACGGCTCAACGATTACACCTGAACGGTCTCCACGAGGTGGTTTCAACGTGTACGGTTGAATTTGGTCTAACCAACCTTCAGCTTCCGCTTGTTCAACTAACTTTTTACGTGCTTCAAAACGCTCTAAACCAATGTAGTCTGCTGGTGCAGGAATGGTTTTAGAAATTTGCTCACCCGCTTTAGCGATGTATTCAAACTCAGCCAACACTTCAGCATTTTTGTTGAAGATGTTGATGATTGGCAATTCGCAACGTTTACCCACTTCATAGTCATTGAAGTCATGCGCAGGGGTGATTTTTACACAGCCTGTACCGAATTCTTTGTCTACATATTCATCTTTAACGATAGGAACAGCACGACCTGTGATTGGTAGGATGATGTTTTGACCTACAAGGTGTGCGTAACGTTCATCATCAAGTGCAACTGCAACAGCTGTATCACCCAACAAAGTTTCAGGACGAGTGGTTGCCACAACAATGTGATCTTTACCATCGTGCGTGCGAAGTGACTTATCTTCAAAGAAATATTTGAAGTGCCAAAGCGAACCTTGTTCTTCTTTATCAGACTCAACTTCAAGGTCAGAAAGGGCAGTTTGTAATTTAGGATCCCAGTTAACAAGGCGTTTACCACGGTAGATCAAACCTTCTTCATGCAGTTTTACAAACACTTCTTTTACCGCGTTTGATAAACCTTCATCCATGGTGAAACGTTCACGAGACCAATCTACAGAAGAACCTAAACGACGGATTTGACGGGTAATATTACCGCCAGATTGTTCTTTCCATTCCCATACTTTTTCGATGAACTTTTCACGACCCAAGTCATGACGGCTTACGCCTTGTGCACCCAACTGACGCTCTACAACCATTTGCGTTGCGATACCTGCGTGGTCAGTACCCGGTTGCCAAAGCGTGTTAAAGCCAGACATACGCTTATGACGTGTCAAAGCATCCATGATGGCATTGTTAAAACCATGACCCATGTGCAAGCTACCAGTGACGTTTGGTGGCGGAATCATGATACAGAAAGACTCGCCTTTTTCAGACGGCTTAAAGTAACCGCGTTCTTCCCAAGTTTGGTACCATTTTTTCTCGATCTCGGTCGGATCGTAGGTTGTAGCAATATTTTGCGCTGAATCAGTCATAGTTCGAACAGATCAAAAGTAGATAAAAAATTGCATCTATTGTAGCAAAAAAAATGCATGGAGAGGCACGTTAAGCAAATGCATTCTCGTTTCAAATCCCACACAATCGAACAGTAATTGATTTTGAATAACACTAAAGCCAGCGTCAACTCGCGGAATCGGCCTGACAATAAAGGATAACAATCGCATGACCTATACTATTTCTTTGCGCTTACAACCTGAAACTTATCAGCAATATCAAACCATTCACCAAAAACTCAATGCAGGAGATCGTGAAGCGCAAGCTAAAATTCTTGGAGATAACCTGTCCAAAATTGCTTGTGAGATTATTGATCAAGCCTTTGGCACACTGGTCAAAGATTCTAATGCGAAGGATCAAGACTCAGCAAAAGTATTGAAACAAGTGCAAGATGCAATCTTGAAATACATGCCTTGGTCAGTATCTTTTTTTGGTAATGATCGCTTAACGCCTATGGTGAATCATGTACAAAGTTTGATGTATGAACAAGATGGAAAATACTATATTTCGTACCCAGTTGAAAAAGTTATTGTGAATGAGCTACTGGGCTGTGCAGAACGTATGCGTGAAGGTCAAAACCAATATGTTGCCCCTGGCTTAAAAGCATTCACTAAAGTGGTTGATCAAGGTGTTACGAGCTTAATTCGTGAACCTAAAAAAATGCTGAAATTTAATATGGTGGTGGATAAAACCTTGAATGGTGTGATCAGTCTGACCACAGGATTAGGGTATAAGCGATTTGAAAATTTAAGCAAAATTCATGATGCACAAAGTATCGTGAAGTACTTTGACCATTTTTTGGTTTTTCTTGATAATGAAGGACAGCAAAAAGCAAAATTAAATGCTTAAACCATAAGGATAAAGGGAATGGCAAAGTTGGAACAGCTTGATCAGAAAGTGGTGTGGATTACAGGTGCATCATCGGGTCTTGGTAAAGCGTTGGCTGCTGAATGTGCCAGTTTAGGGGCACAGGTTATTTTGACGGCTCGTCGTTTTGAAGAGCTGGAAACGGTAAGGCAGTCTTTGGCACACCCAGAACGACATATTTCCATTAAAGCGGATATCACAGATGAATCACAAGTTCGTCATGCTTATGAACAAGTTCTCCAACAAAAAGGACGTATTGATTGGTTAATCAATAATGCAGGTCTATCACAACGTGCATTAATTAAAGACACGACCATGCAAACTGAACGTGCGATCATGGAAGTTGACTATTTCTCTCAAGTCTTTTTAACCAAAACGGTTTTACCGACTTTTCAGCAACAAAAGTCAGGACGAATTGCCTTTATCTCAAGTGTCGCTGGTTTATTGGGCACACAATATCGTGCGACTTATTCGGCAGCCAAAGGTGCGATTCATATGTGGGCGAATAGCTTACGTGCTGAAGTTGCGCAAGATGGTGTGGGTGTCTCGGTAATTTTCCCAGGATTTGTGAAAACCAATGTATCCTTTAACGCTTTAAACGGGGAGGGAAAGCCCCAAGGTTATCAAGATGAGGCCATTGAAAATGGTTTAGAAGCAGAGGAATTTGCTAAACAAACCGTACAGGCATTATTGAAAGGGGATGAGTATATTGTCGTGGGTGGGGCAAAAGAAAAATTAGGCGTCTTTATTTCACGGTTATCACCAGCAATACTGTATCGAATGATCCGAAAAATGAAAGTGAAGTAAACTTTAATGATCATGGGCATATCGATGAGAAAAATTTAATCAACTACATTTGGTTTTCTATCTCAATGATCATGCGAGCGATAAGGGGTTTGAAGACGCCTCAAGCAAAGTGTACGGCTTGATTGACTACTACATACTTGTAAAGAAAAAGAGAGACTTTTAGTCTCTCTTTTGTATAGCAGTTCCGTAAGCGAATACTTCAACCATTCCACCTTGAAGTCCTAAATCTGTGGTGCTGAGTCTTAACCCTAAGATTTCAGTTGCGCCCATTTTTTCAGCTTCAAGTTTAAGTCTAACAATAGCTTCACGTCTTGCACGTTCAACAATACTTTCATAACTGCGTAAGCGTCCACCAAAGAAATTTTGGATTTGCGCAAGTACAAACTTAAAATAATCATGCGAAATCACAACATTACTGCTGATCATTTGTCCATGGTTTTCAGAAGTTTTAAAACGCTGACTATCTAACTTGATATAAGCTAAGCGCGCTTCTTGTTCATCAAGTTGCTTAAGATGCTTTTGTTCATTATAGCGACCAAATCCAAATCCAATACAAAATAGGATGAGAAAGATAACCACCTGAAAAATGATACCATCCATAACGAATCCTTAAGAGGTGAATGGATCAGGAATTTTAGGTGCATTCGGTGTGACATACACAGCTGTGCCATAAACAAATAATTCGGAAGCACCTTGGGTAATATTGGAAGTCGAGAAACGAATTCCGACAATCGCATTCGCCCCTAAGCCACGCGCTTTATCAATCATACGGTTCATTGCTTCTTGACGAGACTCTTCAAGTAATTCCGTGTATGCGGTAAGTTCTCCACCGACGATATTCTTAAGTCCTGCGAGTAAATCACGTCCAACGTGTTTACTTCTGACGGTACTACCATATACCACGTCAAATTGTTGTTGAATTTGATGACCAGGTACAGATTCTAAATTACTTAACAGCATGTGATTGAAGTCGTTATAAAAAGGATAATTAATGACAAAATATCAGTATTTGGGACAATAAAAAAGCCCACCGAAGTGAGCTTTATTCAAACAAAAAATTACTTCTTGTCGTATTTTAAACCTGAGCTTGAAGGCTGATAAATCACTTGATCCGTAGTATTAGTTTTTAAGCCACCACCGAGTGATTTATAGAGCTCGATTTGGTTGTTAAGGTTCGCTTGTTCAAGCAGCAATAAACCTTGCTCAGCACTATACGATGTACGTTGCGCATCTAATACAGTTAAGAAACTGTCAATACCAGCGCGGAAGCGGGCATTTGAGAGTTTGTAGGTTGTATTGGTCGCATCAACTAAACGGCGTTGTGCAGTTAAACGTTCACCGATATTTTGACGCACTGCCAAAGCATCATTCACTTCACGGAACGCAGATTGAATTGATTTTTCATAATCAGACAATGCGATCTGTTGCTGTGTTTCAGAGACTTTAATATTGGCACGACGTGTACCCCAGTCAAAGATTGGTATATCTAGACTAGGACCAACAGACCAAACAAAAGCGCCAGACTTGAATAAATCACTTAAGTCTGTTGATGCATAACCTGCTGAACCTGTGAGGCTAATGGTTGGGAATAAACGCGCTTTTGCAGCACCGATATTCGCACCAGCCGCACTTAGCTGATATTCAGCCGCTTTAACATCTGGACGGTTGTTGAGTAGATCACTTGGCAAACCAGCCGCAAAAGCAGTGGTTGATGTCACACGTGTGATTCTCTCTTTAGGCAATAAATTGTCAGGTAGTGGTTGACCTACAAGGAGGTTTAACGCATTAACCGCTTGTGCAATTTGAGTCTTGTATTCAGCAACATCACCACGTGCCGTCTCAACAGAAACTTGAGCCTGACGAAGCGGAACTTCACTGTCGATTCCCACATCAAAACGTTTTTTGTTGAGATTGTAAGATTCAAGTTGAGCTTTCAGCGTCTGTTCAGCGAGCTTAAGATTCGCTTGCGCATATGAGTAAGCCAACCAAGCTTGAGCTGTTTGGCTAATCAAGGCAATTTGAGTGGCATCACGTGCGCTTGCAGTTGAAAGATAAGTGTCTAGGGCATTGTCTTTCAAACTTCTAACACGACCCCAAAAATCAATTTCATAAGCCGTTAAACCTAAACCTACATTATAGGTTGTTACTGGGCTTGGCGAATTGATCGTGTCTTGTCGTAAAACACCACCACTTGCACCAATCGTAGGCAATTGATTGTTTTGGCTGATTTGAAATTGTTGACGTGCTAATTCGATATTTAGCGTTGCTTTACGAAGATCGCGGTTATTTGCCAAGGCTAAATCCAAAACTTGGATTAAGCGTTGATCTACAAAAAAATCCTTATAACCTTGCTCCGCAATAGATGGACCAGAAGCATTGCCAAGATAACTTCCTGGAATATTGGCTTGAGTGACCGGTTCTGGACCACGCATGCTTTGACATGCTGTCAAAGCAAGCGCAATTGCAGATACCGCAATGCTACGACCTGTAATAGACCATACGTTTTGCATCACGAAATTTGCTCCTGTTTATTTTGTTTTGGTTTTGTTTTAAAGATACTTCGGATCCATACATAGAACACTGGAATAAAGAAGATCCCTAAAAGTGTTGAGCTGATTACACCACCAAGTACACCATAACCCACGGAATGTTGACTTCCTGCACCTGCGCCAGAAGCGAGAGCTAGTGGAAGAACACCAAAACCGAAAGCCAATGTGGTCATAATGATTGGACGTAAACGCATTTTCGCGGCATGCAAGGTTGCTTCGAAGAGTTCTTCACCTTGATCTTGAAGCTCTTTCGCAAATTCTACAATCAAGATCGCATTCTTCGCGGACAAACCAATCACGGCAATAATCGCCACTTGGAAGTAGATGTTATTTGAAAGGTTTGGATCTTTCAAAATAATCATTCCCAAGAATGTTAAGGCAAGTGCACCAACAATACCCAATGGCACAACCATGAGTACAGAGAATGGGATAGACCAACTTTCATATAAGGCTGCCAAGCAGAGGAAGACAATCAATAACGAAAGAGCATAAAGGAATGGTGCTTGTGCGCCAGACTCACGTTCTTCAAGAGATAAACCAGTCCATTCGTAATCGAAACCTTGTAAGCCCATTGAAGGAAGCTTCGCAATGATTTCTTCAACCGCTGCCATTGCATCACCCGAACTCACACCTGGAGCTGGAGTGCCTGTAATGTTCATGGAAGAAACGCCGTTATAACGCTCTAAACGTGGTGAACCATAAGTCCATTCGCCTGTTGCGAACGCTGAGAATGGAACCATCGTACCTTGGTTATTGCGGACATACCACTTGTCTAAGTCTTCAGGCATCATACGAGAGCTCGCTTCACCTTGGACATACACTTTTTTCACACGACCACGATCGATGAAGTCATTAATGTATGTACCACCCCATGCCATACCCATCGTACTATTGATTTCAGCAATGCTGACTCCCATAGCACCTGCTTGAGCATGATCGACGATGACACGATATTGAGGCGTATCTTCTTGTCCGTTAGGACGAACACCTGTTAAACGCTGATCTTGAGAAGCTAAGCCGAGTACAGCATTACGTGCTGCTAATAATTGCTCGTGACTTTGACCTGCAGCTGCTTTTAACTGTAGGTTAAAGCCTGCACTCACGCCCAACTCCGGCATTGCTGGAAGTTGAAGAGGCATGATATAGCTGGCATCTTTCACAATCATATTCAGTGCCATACCACGTTGGATAATGGCACCGACCTGAGATTCAGGAGAGGTACGGTCTTTCCAGTCTTTCAACTTAATGAAGGCAAGACCCGCATTTTGACCAATACCCGTGAACGAGAAACCAGCAACACTAAATACAGATTCAACATGTTCTTTCTCGTTGTTGAGGAAGAAGCCTGTCATTTGATCAATTGTTTTACCTGTTCGTTCAAGCGTTGCATTCGGTGGAAGCTGAACGAGAGTCATCACCACACCTTGGTCTTCATCTGGTAAGAATGAAGAAGGAAGGTTGACAAATAACCAGCCCATCACAGCAATCACAACACCATAGACCAATCCTGCAAATAGCTTGGCATGTGTTAAACGGTTTACGCCGTTTTGATATTTCACCGAAATTTTGTCAAAACCATTGTTAAACCAACGGAAGAAACGGGCAAAAATGTTATTGCTTTGAGGTTTGTTGACATCATGTTTTTTCAACATGGTCGCACACAATGCAGGGGTAAAGGTTAATGCAACAATCAATGAAAGAATCATTGCTGTAACGAGCGTGATAGAGAACTGACGATAAATTACACCTGTCGTACCCCCCATGAATGCCATAGGTACAAATACTGCAGTTAAGACAGAGGTAATACCAATCAATGCACCAGAGATCTGTCCCATCGACTTTTCAGTCGCTTCCACAGGCTCAAGATGCTCTTCTGCCATCACACGTTCAACGTTTTCTACGACGACAATCGCATCATCCACCAGAAGACCAATGGCGAGAACCATAGCGAACATGGTTAATGTGTTGATCGAGAATCCGAACATGTTGATCACGGCAAATGTACCCAATACAACCACTGGAACAGCCATTGTTGGAATAATGGTTGCACGCCAGTTTTGTAGGAACAAGAACATGACCAAGAATACGAGGATAATTGCTTCAATTAAGGTTTTCACAACACTTTTAATTGAGAGCTCAATAAATGGTGTTGTATCAAATGCAAGTTTGTCCACCATACCTGTTGGGTAGTTTGGACGTAATTCTTTTAAACGATCTTCAATCGCTTGGGCTGTATCTAATGCGTTTGCACCCGTTGCCAAACGAATCGCTACACCACCTGCAGGTTGACCATTAAATTTAGAGTCAAATGCATAATTATCTGCACCTAATTCAATTTTAGCGACATCACCTAAACGAACTTGTGCACCATTTGGTGAGTTCTTAAGGAAAATATTTGAAAATTGTTCAGGTGTTTGTAAAAGACTTTGAGCAGTTACAGTCGCATTTAAAACTTGACCCTGTACAGAAGGTGCACCACCTAACTGACCTACCGCCACTTGCGCATTCTGAGTTCTTAATGCATTTGCTATATCACTCGGTGTAACTTGCAAGTTGGCCATTTTGGATGGGTCCATCCAAATTCGCATAGCATATGAACCACCAAATACTTGCACTTCACCAACACCAGTCACACGGCTAAGTGGTTCAGAGATATTTGAGTTTACATAGTCTTTAATGTCATTTGCATCTAATGCATCTGACTCAGAATAAAACGCAATAACTTGTAAGAAGCTTGCGCCAGACTTGGTAACTTTTAAACCTTGACGTTGTACGTCTTCAGGCAAAAGTGCAGTCGCTGATTGAAGTTTATTTTGAACTTGTACCTGAGCAATATCAGGATCGATACCTTGTTCAAAGTTTAGTGTAATGGAAGCTTGTCCATTACCCGCACTGTTAGATGAGATGTAACGTAACCCATCCAAGCCATTCATTTGTTGTTCAATAATTTGCGTTACTGTGTTTTCAACAGTTTCAGCAGACGCACCCGGATATGTTGCAGAAATCGATACCGTTGGTGGTGCAATCGTTGGGTATTGCGCAATTGGCATCTTGGTGAGGGATAAAATACCCGCCAACATGATGACCAATGCAATCACCCAAGCGAAAATTGGGCGATGGATAAAAAAGTGAGCCATTCAGTCTACTCCTTATGCATTTGAAGTAGCTTTTTGTTCAGATTGAGCTGCTGGCTTTGCTTGTTGACCATCTTTGCCGGCTTGAGGTGCTGCAGCTTGAGGTTGGTAAGGTTTAGCTACAACTTGTTGTTCAGGTTTAACTTTCGCCACACCATCTACAATGACCTTGTCACCCGTATTTAGACCTTTGGTCACAATCCAATCTTTACCTTTAACACCTGCAGTCTCGATTGGACGTACTTCAACTGCACCTTTCGCATTCACGATCATCGCAGTCGCTTGACCTGTTGGTGTACGGGTCACAGCCGCTTGAGGCACTAAAATCGCATTAGGAATTACACCTTGCACAATTTGAGCATTAGTGAACATTCCTGGCAATAATAATTGGTTCGGATTTGAGAACACAGCACGTAGGGTAACTGTCCCTGTTTCTGGATTTACACTTGCATCAGAGAATGCAAGATTACCTTCAATAGGGTAGATGCTGCCATCTTCAAGTTTTAAACGAACTTTAGTATTGTTGCTGCGGTCGATGCTGCCTTGACTTAACTGTTGACGTAAACGAAGAAGCTCAGCACTTGATTGGTTGATATCGACATAGATTGGATCAAGCTGTTGGATTGTTACCAATGCTTCAGGTTGATTAGCCGTTACCAATGCACCTGCAGTCACACTAGAGCGACCTGATTGCCCTGAAATTGGTGAGCGAACAGTAGAATAACCTAAGTTAATCTGCGCATTTTTCACCGCTGCTTCTGAAGCTGCAACATCTGCTTGTGCCAATTTTACTTGTGCTTGTAGATCATCAAATTCTTGCTTAGACACAGCATTGATACCGACAAGTTGGCGATAACGGTCAGCTTTAACTTGAAGCGCATTGAGATTGGCTTTTTGACGAACTAAGGCTGCTTTTGCACTGTCTAGGTTCGCACGGTTGGTATTTGCGTCAATTTCGTACAGAGGTTGTCCTTCACGCACAAAACTACCTTCAGCAAACAGACGCTTTAAAATCACACCGCTTGCTTGCGGACGTACTTCAGAAATTTGATAGGCTGAAGTTCGACCCGAAAGCTCGACAGTTTGTTCAACACTTTGTGGTTGAGCAACGATGACACCAACTTCAGTTGGCGGCATTTGCTGTTGTGCAGCGGCTTGCTCTGCATCTTTTGGATCTTTGCTACAACCCACAAGTGCAATACTTGTTGCAAGAGCACAAGCAGTGAGGGCAGGGGCCCAAAGCTTTGCCGACATCATTATTCCACCTCGTTAGATTTTTCTCTAAAAATAATTGTTTGCTTTGCTATCCGTTGTGATAGGACTAACCACAGTATAGTCAGCCATATCAACGCAATACTCCAACCTGCAACAACATCTGTCGGGTAATGAGCACCGAGATAAACCCGTGAAAAACCCATGCCAACAAACCATATACAGGCAGCGACGAAAATGATTCTACTTTGATGATGGTTTCGAAAGATCATGATCATCAAACCAGCAATCACTGCTGCATAGAGACTATGTGCGCTTGGAAATGCGGCTCCATAAGTTTCAACGATTTGATAAATTGCATTTGGACGAGGTCGGTCGAAAGCATATTTGAGTAACCAGCCAAGACAGGCACCACCAACGAGACCAAGTGAGATAAATAGACAGTTAGCATATTGTTTTAATCGCCATTGCTGTAAGGTCCAAATCGCCACGCACATCAGCATGATCGGTAAACCGCCAACATGAGACAATAAAACCGCAATTCCATCTATGAGGGGATTGCGGTGTTGACTCATCCATGAAACAGCAGTGAGATCGAGCTGTTGTATCGTTGGAATATAGATTCCTATACTACTTATCGTTATTCCTAAACAACCTATTAAAATCAGTAAGTAAGGCATATAAAATAACCTGAGTTATATTATAGTCGCATACATTTATTGCATGAATGCGTCAAAGTGTACTCGCCAGTACACTTTTTTTCAAGTCAGTGTAAAAGCATAATTTATAGTAATTTCATTACAATGTGCATCTTATTTTTAGCACAAAAAATAACACAAATATCTAATGAGAAGATTTCTTTGGTGAAATTGGATCTTCGACCTCTAAAGGTTGTTTTGGGGGCCAGAAAAAGTCCATTGGTCGTGTAACAAAGTGAGTAAATACTAATTTTGCCAGAGGTTTCCATTGTTCAAAACGAACACGTCGTGCGCGTAATGCCACAATAATAGTGAGACTAAAGCTGACAAATAAGTTGGTCAAACCAATTAATAATACACCAAGGAATGAAACAATAATGAGTCCTATTTCAGGTGTGCCATTGATACTCAATAGGCCCTGCATAAAGTTTGCTGAAGCAAAGGCAATATGGCGAATATCTAAAGGCAGACCAAGAATAAAACCAATTGTCCCCATGCTGCCTAGCATGATTCCGAACAGGAAATTCCCGGCTAGTGCTCCTAAATTACGTTCAATATAGTTTGCAAACTTTTCCAGTCTGTCAGCACCTAGCCAGTTTTTTAGACGATGATGTGCTTTTAAGCGAGGTCCGACTTTACGATACACTGCCATGTTGTCGAAGTAACCTGCGATCAAACCAGATAAAAATAGACATACACCTGCAATAGCTGCATGTGGGACTGCTAGGGATGTAAAAGGATTCAAACTATGAAGTAAATATGTTGCTTTACTGTGATTGAGTAATTGTTCACCCAGAATCAACGGCCACATCATGGTGATCAATGCTGCAACCGGAATTGCAATGGAAATATTGCCGAGAATAGCGACAAACTGCGTACGGATAATATTGATAATCAGTGCAGCAAGTTCTGCAATTTGTGCAGTTCGAGACCCTTTCTTTTGTTGAACTGTCGCGGCTAGGGCAGCTGCAGTCATAGCAGGTTGTTTGGTTGCAACGGTAAAATGCAGTACATGGATCAACATGAAACCTAATGCATAGTTCATGCTATACGCGAAGGCTTGCATGATAGGTGCCATGGCGATGCGCGCAGTGAGAATCTTCAAGGTCGCCATGATAGCGATAATGACGCCTGCACCTGCGGCTGATTTGTACATACTGAAGAAACCAGCTTTATTGGTACTTACATAATGTTCGCCTGTTTTACTGGCATTTTCAGTGACTTGTAATGCGATTAATTCACTGTTTGTTTTTAAAAGCTCTCGAACACTTCGCTCCTCATAGTGAGCCGCAACTAAATCTTGACATAACTCAGCTAGTGCTAAGTATTGAACTTTTCCAGTTTCAGTCAATAAGTTCAATAATAGTTCAATACGATCTAAACATTGCTCAAGCAAAGACAATAAATAAGTGAGACTTAAACTTACCCCAATTCTTTTCGTAGCACGACGAATCTTTAAAACAACATCGCGACACTGCTCAATCATCACCAAAGCTTGGTTGGCGTCGGGTACGACCATAGCAGTGAGATCATCAACTTCACTATAATGTTTTTTGTATAGCTCAATAAATTCAATGATTTCACGATTCTGCACCAAAAAAGGTGACTCATATTCAGTCAGTTCTGGTTGTGCATTAATAAACTCAGGATAAAGTCCAATACCGCTGATACGGTAAGATAAAACAGTAATGGCTTTAATCATGTCGCGTTTGATGCCAAATTTTGCATCTAAGCTGCCATTACTTTGATTGACAATCTGAAAAAACTGAATCCATTGCTGATCTTCAATATTTTCTAGCCAATATTTATCGCTACGTAAATGAAAGACACGGAAGACTAAATCTTTTAAATCAGTTTCATCGGTCAAAAGGGGAAGAACATGCGCTCCCATTCGTTGACCCAACTGATTCCAAAAACCATCTAGAGAAAGAATCCCACTGTCCGCATAAATAGTGGTTTGTTTATAGCGATTGATCAGATGAACGATATAGGCTTGAAAAGTGGTGGCTGCAGTCGGCGTAATTAATAACGCTTGAATCAACGCCTGAAATTTTTGATTAATTTCTTCTAGGTTATAACTGTCTGATGGACGGATGCGATTAACGAGTTCAATGAGTATGTTTTCGTCTGGAGCAGCTTGATGATGGTCAAGTTGCTCCTGCATTTGTTTAAAAAGATCATTAAAGTTTATATGCATACGCAAATTTTTTTAGTTGAAGTTTATTGGATTCGATCTAATGCTAATTGCGCCAAATTATCAAGCGCTTGACGATAAATACTTTCAGGCAGTTGTAACAATGCCTCACGAGCTGCTGTAGTTTCTTCAACAGCACGTTCGCGACAGTAATCTAGTGCACCAGAGTTTTGAACAATCTGAATCACTTGATCCAAATGTTCAGTACCACCTGTAGTGATGCTACGACGGATAATATCGTGCTCTGCACCAGAAGTTTTTTGTAGAGCAGCAATCAGTGGCAGTGTTGGCTTACCTTCCATTAAGTCATCGCCAATATTTTTACCAAGTGTTTCTGCGTCAGAGGTGTAATCGAGTATGTCATCTATGATTTGAAATGCATTCCCGAAATGACCTGCGTATTTTCTGAGTGCTTCACGATATTGATGTTGATTGGCAAGAATCGCAGCGCCTTCAGTCGCCAATTCAAACAAACGAGATGTTTTGCCGTGAATAATATCTAAATAAGTCGCTTCAGTGGTTTCAGGTTGATGTTGAGATTGCAGTTGAAGTACTTCTCCTTCAGCAATTTCACATGTTCCTGTTGAGAAGTCTTTTAATAACACCATATTGTTCAAATCTACGAGCAAATCGAAAGCTCTAGAAATCAGGAAGTCTCCAACAAGTACAGCGGTTTGGTTATTCCATGTTGCATTCGCTGTAGGACGACCACGGCGTAACCCAGACTCATCTACGACATCATCATGTACCAGTGTAGCGGTATGCAGCATTTCAATAATTGCAGCTAACTTTTGGGCATGCTCTAGGTTGGTTTCACCGCAAGCGCGAGCAGCCAATAAACACATAATAGGACGCATGCGTTTACCACCTGCCTCAACCACATGTTTGCTGACTGACATCACCAAAGCAACTTTAGAGCTGATTCCTTCATTAATAAGTTGGTCCATCGCAGCAAAGTCTGTAGCAACAGGTGCGAGAATGTCTTGCTTAAAATCGATGGCCATAACAATGAAGTCCTTATACAAACAGTAGATGTTACTCAGCTAGTGTAACAATTTAAGTGAAAGTTTTGGTCGCTTTGCCACATGAATATGCATGATTTTCTTAATGTTGTTCAGTTTCTATTCATGTTTGTGATTTAATCTTCATAATACCAATAAAACTTGATATGTCATTTGATATTCGAAGTAGTTCATTTTGTGAATAAATATAGTTTAATCAATCAGCAAATTGTTATTTTCATGTAAGAAATAGATATTTCGGGATGAAAGTTAACTTTTAGACAAAAGACCTTGTTGTTTATTTCATTATCACTTAAAATCCTTGCCCTTGAATAACCCCCAGTGGCGTTCGTTTTAAGATCGATATATTCCTTTATCGGCACGACGACACGGGCCTGTTGGAGTACATTATGTACGCAGTAATCCAAAGCGGTGGTAAACAACACCGTGTTGTTGAGGGTGAAACCCTTAAAGTTGAATTATTGAAAGCTGAAACTGGTTCTACTATTACGTTTGATGACGTATTAATGTTAGTGAACGGTGATAGCATTCAAATTGGTGCTCCAGTTGTTGCTGGTGCTAAAGTAACTGCTGAAGTAGTTAGCCATGGTCGTCACGACAAAATCCGCATCATCAAAATGCGTCGTCGTAAACACTATCGTAAACAACAAGGTCACCGTCAATGGTTCACTGAGTTGAAAATTACAGCTATTTCAGGCTAATTACGAGGAGTAAATAGACATGGCAACTAAAAAAGCCGGTGGTTCGACACGTAACGGTCGTGACTCAAATCCTAAAATGTTAGGTGTTAAAATGTTCGGTGGTCAAGCTGTGACTGCTGGTAACATTATCGTTCGTCAACGTGGTACAGAGTTCCACGCTGGTGCTAACGTTGGTATGGGTCGTGACCATACTTTATTTGCTACCGCTGATGGCGTGATCAAATTCGAAGTTAAAGGTCAATTTGGCCGTCGTTATGTATCTGTTGAAACTGTATAAGTTTTATCAGGCATAACCAAAAAACCCACTCTTGAGTGGGTTTTTTTATATCTGAAAGAAAGTTTTTGAACTGAAGTGAATCTTCATCATGATGAAGTATTTTCAACAATTTAGCTAAATAACAATACAAAAGTTCTTATTTTCTCAATTATTAGCGATCAAATTTGGTTTAAGATGACTCCATATCAAATGATGATCAATAACAAAAGGTGGGATCATGACAATGCTTCGTAAAACGATTGGTGCAATTACAATGAGTGCTGCAATGATGGCACCAGTCGCAAGCACTCAAGTTTTCGCAGCGCCAGTGGCTGCTTCGGAGCAACAAGCGACCGCAAACTTGGTTCGTCAATTAAACGGAATAAAAAGTTTAACGGCAAATTTTGAACAAACAACGAAAGCAACTAAATCTAGTAAAGCACCACAAAAACAAGGTTTGAGTGCTCAACATATGAATCAGACTTTTACTGGGGTGATGAAAGTTGCTCGTCCAGGTAAGTTCTATTGGGAAACTACAGCACCAGCAAAACAAACAATTGTGACTTCTGGAAAGATGATTTGGATCTATGACCCAGATCTACAGCAGGCAATTCGTCAAAATATGGATGAGCAAGTTGCCAATACACCAGCATTATTATTGTCTGGTAATACCAACCAAATTATGCAGTCATATCGTGTAACACAGCCAAATAAAGCTAAAACTTATTACACGTTATATCCTAAGCAGAAAGATGGTGCCTTTCAGAGTCTGACCATTAGTTTCGGTGTAAATAAAGCGCCAAGCTTAATGATTTTAGAAGATTCATTAGGACAAACTACACACGTTAAATTTAGTAATGTGAAAGTGAATGCAGGTATTCCGGATTCAACATTTAACTTTACACCGCCTAAAGGCACAGACATTATTGACCAATAATATAAAAGCAGCGTTTATCGCTGCTTTTTTTAACTACAAATTTCAACTGAATTCATGTCATCTAGAATTTATAGTCTCTGTGTTAAACACTCATTTTTATTGGAGGCTATATGCTAAAACACATGAATCGGTTTGGAAAATTGAGTGTTATTTGTGCATCAATGATCATGTTAGGCGCTTGTCAGCCTAAATCTGATGCAGAAACTAAAAAAAGCAATGAGACTGCTGCGCAAGCAAAACAATCAGAATCTTGGTATATCGAATCGAAGAACGTCGAATTAAAGCCTAAACAGAAGCAAGTATGCGATGAGGCAGGGTGTACAGAATATTCATTCCAAACGGTTGAAACTAATCATCCGTGGATTAATATGTATTTTAAAAATCGGATAGAAAAAGCAGACCCTATACCATTCCAATCGGCTACTAAGAGCTCAGAGACTAAAACTGTTGATCCGCTGAAGTTGAGTCAAAGTCAGACTGTGGTACGTTATTTAAGTCAACATCAGAATATAGCGAGTTTTGAATATCTGAGCTATGTATATCCTGCTGGTGCAGCACATGGGATGTACCATAAAGAATATGTTCATTTCGATTTAAAAACTAAAAAAAGAATAGCACTACAAGATTTAATTGTGAAAGGTCAAAATAAAAAGCTATTAGAAACACTTTATAGTGCTAATAGTATGTGGCTTACAGATCACAATATTGAACAAGATAAACTCGAATTAAGCGACAATTTCTATTACGGAGTTGATGGTATCGTCTTTGTTTATCCGCTGTATGAGCTCGCGTCCTATGCTGAAGGAATGTCTGAACTCACTTTACCTTATGTGAGTGTGAATGGTTTGATACAGTCAGAATATCTTCCAAATCTACCCAAACTCACTGCTGAGTAATTGACTCTATTTTAATTTGATTCAATAAGCTTCAGCTGTCAGCGCTTCGACTGTATTTTTTTCAACGAAGCGCTTACACTATAGGCAGTTTTTTTCCCTGAAAAGATTAACCATGATCGACCCGAAATTACTTAGAAATAATATAGAGGCTGTAAATTTAGCCTTAGCTAAACGTGGCGTGCAACTCAACGTAGAAGAATGGGCATCTTTAGAGGCTCGTCGTAAAGAAATTCAGTCTAAGACGGAAGCTTTACAAGCAGAACGTAATTCGGGTGCTAAACAAGTTGGTCAAATCAAAAAAACAGGTGGTGATGCCTCTGAAATCATGGCTCGTATGAGCGCGATCGGAGATGAAATTAAAGCCGCTGAGCTTGCGTTAACAGAACTACAAGCTGAAATTGAAGCAAAATCACTTTCTATTCCAAACCTACCTCATGAGTCGGTGCCAGAGGGCAAAGATGAGAATGACAACGTTGAAATTTTAAAATGGGGTACGCCTCGTGAATTCAACTTTGAAATTAAAGATCACACTGATCTTGGTGAGTGGATGGGTGGACTCGAGTTCGAAACAGCGACTAAGTTAACAGGTACTCGTTTCAGTGTGCTCAAGGGTCCGCTTGCACGTTTACAACGTGCACTAACGCAGTTCATGTTAGATACACATACATTGAAAAATGGCTATACAGAAGCTTATGTACCGTATTTAGTGAATGCTGATTCATTACGTGGAACTGGTCAGTTGCCTAAATTTGAAGAAGATTTGTTCAAGCTTCAAGGTGACAAAGAATATTACTTGATCCCAACTGCTGAAGTGCCTGTGACCAACTTTGTGCGTGATGAGATTATTGATCCTGAGCGTCTACCATTGAAATATGCTGCTCATACACCTTGTTTCCGTAGTGAAGCTGGTTCTTATGGCCGTGATACACGTGGTTTGATTCGTCAGCACCAATTTGACAAAGTAGAAATGGTTCAAATTGTTAAACCTGAAGACTCTATGCAAGCATTGGAAGAGTTGACAGGGCATGCTGAGGGTATTTTACAGGCGCTTGGATTGCCATATCGTAAAATCATCCTATGCGGTGGTGATATGGGCTTTGGTGCAACGAAGACTTATGACTTAGAAGTTTGGGTACCAAGCCAAAATACCTATCGTGAAATTTCATCGTGTTCAAACATGGGGGATTTCCAGGCTCGTCGTATGAAAGCTCGTTACCGTGCTGATCAAAAGAAAACAGAGTTTGTTCATACTTTGAATGGTTCAGGTTTAGCAGTTGGTCGTACTTTGCTCGCGGTGATGGAAAACTATCAACGTGAAGATGGTTCGATTGAGATTCCTGAAGTCTTACGTCCTTATATGGGTGGACAAAGTTTTATCGATTAATCGATAAAACACAAAAAAGCTAACTCAATTGAGTTAGCTTTTTTTTTTGAGTGTTTTAATGAACGTGTTTTAATGAATGAGTTGAGCACTGCCTGTTTGCCTTTCAATAATTTTTTTTAAGGTCTCACTCGGTTTTTCCCCAAATGCATCTTTATACTCAAGTGAAAAACGACCTAAATGTGTAACACCCCATTTATAAGCAATTTCAGTAATATTAATTTTATGCGTAGACTGTGAAATTTCATTATAAATACATTTAAGTCGGTAATGGCGTATATAAGCATTTGGACTGCATTTTAAATATTTTTTGAAAATTGTATTCAGCTTTTTTTTGCTTAATCCAGATGCATATTCTAAATCTGAAATTTCAATTTTTTGATGTATATTTTTTTGTATGAATTCTAATAAGCGAGTAAAGAAGTCAGGATAATCTAAAGTATTTTTATAAATTAAATCACTATAGTTATTGGGTTGAGATAATAATAATGACTTCACAATAATATATTCAAAATCTGAGCGCATTTCTTGAAAAAATGAAGTATTGGTAAAATTGTTTGTGAAATTTTTAATACTGTCAATTAAATCCCACCATGCTTTAATTTTCGGGTTGTTTTGATCCATCACATTTTGAAATACCAAAGGTTCGGTAACTGGCTGAGAGATTAAATCTGAAAGTATTTTTTCAACAAAAGTCTTTGAAAAAGAAATGAATGTTTGCACACAGTCTTTGTCAATAATTAGTTCAAATTTATCTTCAGGTGAAACAATGGATGCTTGATCATAACAGGCGTAAAAAGTTTGACCATCTTTTTTAAATAGTGGTCGCCCAATTTTAGGGCGCGTTATACAAAAGTGGTTCATATTTTCATGCGTATGCGTTTTGAAAATTACATCTTTACCATATGTTAAATCCCCAATAATCATACGACCGATTTGCGATCCATTAAAACTAAAATCCAATGGTTCATATTGATTAAAATCGACTAAATCATGTGGGCCAATGATTAAATCAAGACAATGGTTGGCATCATGAATATTCTGCGTATGTGATTGAATCGTAGAAATAGACCTATGTTGCTGGCTATACATAAATACCTCTATCCTTAGCTTGCTTATCATTACTTATGCAAAAATCAATCCATGATTTTGCTTTTTTTGTTTTATCTCAAATAAATAAATTAATCTAAAATAGCAGAATATAAAAATACTCTTTTGGTACTAAATTAGATTAATTTGATATGTTATTTAAAAGTGGTAAGCAACACGTAACATAGGGCTACTCGCGGTCGCTCCTGAACCAGCAACACCAGATGTATCATTACCATATTTATTTTTCCAGTATTGATAAGCAATCCCAGCTTTCAATTTTGGTTGATTGGCAGATTTATCTTTAAGTAAAGAATACATTAAAGACATGTCTACAAAGATTTCGCTGGCGGTAGGCTCACCAAAAGGATCTTTCCCTTTGGTGCTCATCCAAACACCTATGCCTTGATAATTCCAATTCGATTGCATAATAGGAAAATCCCAAAGCACTTGAAGTGCTAAGTAAGGATCGTAGGTATATTTTTTACTCAGTACATTAGCATCATTGCTCTCGTAATAACCTAGCAAACTGAGATTAAGATAGCCTGGCGTATTTAATGTAACACTTGGACCAGCAACATACATTTGTCGATTTGAACCATAATCATCATTCTTTGTATTCCAGTCAAAACCTACTGTAAAACCATATGTCTTGAACCAACTAGAATCATTCAGTTTGTGTTGCGTGATACTTGGGATATCTAAGGTATGACGATAAATTGCATATGCCTCTTGAGCTCCTTGACCAGAAGCTTTGTTTGCATTTGGTTCAGCTGAGGATTGATGCATATTGAGTTGAAAAAAATTGGTGCCATATTTATAGCCGCTTAGGTGTACAAGACTAAAAATATACTTGTCAAAATCACCGTCTTTAAATGGTTCTGAGAAATCTTGACCATAACTGACAGCCAGTGAAGTATCACTCCAATTTGCCGCTTGAACTGCAGTGCCTAATGCAAAGCAGATTGATCCAGTGAATAACCTCTTTAAAATATAATTCACAGCTAAATTCCCTCTTAAAATAAATAAGCCGACAGTGAAACTGTCGGCTTAAGTGGTGGATTAACGAATATTATGCTTTTCCAAAATTGGTAAAACATGATCACGGAAATACGGAAATTCCCGGCTATAATCGAGGAATGAAAGAGTCGTTCCTCTAAAACCAGCTTCATGTAAATCTAAAATACCTTGCGCGACTTGTTCAGGTGTACCGACTAATGGAAAGCCACCATGGCCTACACTCATTGCATCACGAATGGATTGTTGAACCTCTTTTGGGAAACTTTGAGCATGTGCAAACATTAAGCTCATCAGATTGTCAACGGCGACAGTATCAGCATTGTTTAATTGACGATCCCATTCTGCTTTGGCTTCCTCTTGTGTAGGTCTGCAAATGACATGGGAGAAGGTCATTACATTGACTTCTCGGTTTACGTCGCGACCTGCTTGTTTAAGCTCATCAATTTCAATCTTGCTTCTGCCCAAGTCTGAAGCTGGTGTAAAAAGAAAGTCCGCATTATTAACGGCAAATTCACGTCCATTTTTTGAACCAGCAGCATTGAAGATAGGCGGATGTACAAGTGGTTTTGGTTTTCCATAAGTTCCTTTGGTTTTGAAAAACTTACTTTCAAAATCAAATTTTTCTTCACTGGTCCATACTTTTTTAATCAAGTCATACCAGTCTTGTGCATAACCATAACGAGTTTCGTGATCATCAGGTAAATGTAGACCGAGTGCTTCATATTCAGGTTTATTCCAGCCTGCAACGATGTTGAGTCCAATACGACCTTGACTAATCTCAGATAGCGTTGCAATTTGCTTGGCAACTACAACTGGATGATTGGGGACGGTCTGAATTGTCGCAAAAACTGTAATGTCTTTGGTTAAAGCCAATAATGCGGCCGCCCAAGTCATGGTCTCTAAAATTGTTCCCTGAAAGTCTGTTTCACCGCCATAGCCTGTAAAGCGAGCAATCGGTAACATGAAGTCGATACCAGCTTCATCTAGCATTTTTCCTAGTTCGAGATTCTTTTCCCAGCTCGCACTCCATCGATCTTCAAGAGTTGAAATGGTCATTCCACCTGAGCAGTTAGAAGCAAATGAGCCAAGTAGAAAGCGACTATCATTGAAAAAGTGATGTTGATTCATTTTAAAAAATCCTTAAATTTCGTGAATTCGCTATACACCAGTAAATGCTTGATGAAGATTTGCTTGTTTATATTGCCCGTTATGGAACACCAATGGATTTCCAAGCTGATTACGGCAGGCTTCAATTTGTCCCACAATAATGTAGTGATCCCCAGCTTCATGAAGCTCATACTGACGACAAACAAAAGTGGTTAAGGATTTATTTAGAATGGGGATGCCCATATACTCATCAACGTCATCTAAGCCTTCGAATTTGTCATCAGAAGATTTTGAGAAATGCTTAGACTCTTGATACTGATCTTCACTCAAGATATTGATGGCAAAATATTCTGCCTGTTTGAAATCTTCGAAATGTGTCGCAGATTTTGCGATGTTCCATAAAATTAAAGGTGGATCAAGCGATACAGAAGTAAATGAGTTCGCTGTCATTCCAATTTTTTTATGATTTGAATCTAATGCAGTTACTACTGTAATCCCAGTTGCATACTGACCTAAGAGTTGGCGTAACGAGCGTTGCTCCAACTGTATTACAGGTGTCATTTCATTTAACATGATCATAATCCTTCATCTTAATTCTGATTGTCAGAATGAGTTCCTTTATTCGCCAATCGGTTTATTTTCACTGGATGGCCAAGTTGGCATCAGTTCATTTGAGGGTAAAGTTTCATCTAAAAGTTTCTTGGCAGTTTCAACACCTGCAACAGGTAGTCCAGTTGGATCTAATACGCCAATTTGCACCAGTAAACTTGCCTGATCCCAATAGATATGCTCATGACATAGTTTCGGTCCACGGAACTTGATAATGCCGAGCATTGGAATCTCTACATATTTTCCTGTCGGTTTAATTCCAGGAATTAACCAATCAATTTCCTCATCATGAGTAAAACTCATAATGAATTCATCAACGACTTGAGTTGCGCCTACAGTTCGTGAAATAGGCGTTAGTTTCATATCTTTTGGATTGTTATGAACAAAATGGTATTGATAGAAGCGAGCTAATTGCTTGTAGCCGACGCCACCTGTCAATGTTGGAATGTGATTGACATAAGGCTCTGCCACCATTGTTGCCATCGTGTCTGGAACATTTCGAGTGTCAAATTCAAATCGAACATGCTCTTCCCATAGCGCAGCAAGGTCGTAATTTGGTCCTATTGCTTTGCGTAAAGCTGTAATGGTTCTTTCATGTGCCATGAGTGCACTAGGCTTGTGATAATGCATACTCTGTGGGCGAGCAAAAGCATGATCAACATCTGGATAAATATATGTTTCGACTTTTGAGTTGTTTTGCAGAGCAAGTAGGATTTGATCACGAGTGTTAGAATCACAGAACTGATCTTGTTCAGCAAAATGAAGAACCAGTTTGGATTGAATGTTGACTGCTTCTTCTAGGTTTTGCTCGATTCCTACACCGTAGTAAGAAACAGAACACTTTAAATCTGGAATGCGGCAAGCTGCGAGATATGCCAATTTACCGCCTAGGCAGTATCCGACCAATCCAGTACCTGCATCTTGATCAACTGTTTCAAGGGATTTGAGTGTTTCAATTGTAGATTTGATATCCTCAATACCCAGATCTTGATTAAATTGAGTATATAAGTCATATGCTTTTTGAAAGTCTTCTTCGGTATAACCGAGTTCTACATTAGGTTGAATACGCCAAAATAAATCAGGAACAATAACGGTATAACCTTCTTCAGCCAAAAAGTCTGCCTTTTGACGCATAACTTCATTAACACCGAAAATTTCCTGACATAACACAAGACCAGGACCTTTACCTGCTTCAGGTACTGAAAGATATGCTTTAAACGAACCTGCTGATGAATGTACATCAATATATGAACCAGCCATCTCGATAATCTCCTTTACTGTTGAACTTATCATCGGCATCAGCAGGATTTTTGACTATCCAAATAGAGTTCAAGTTTTATCCGTTTTAGGTCCCTTCATCGATATGCATCTGTTAAAAAAGCTACCACTTGCTTACTTTTAAGCAGCTTGAGTCGTGGAGAAGGTGCTAAAATATAGTAGGCATATGAGGATCGATTCAGTGGATATTTTTCCAATTTCATTAAAATTGCAGCAGCAACCTTGTTTGATTGTCGGTGGAGGGCATATTGCATATCGCAAAGCACTGTTACTGCAAAAATCAGGAGCAGAAATTTCGGTTATTTCACCTGAGATTGAGGCGCAACTTTTAGAGATTGTCGAGAAAAGCTCTGGTCAATACATTCAAGCTCATTTTGAAGATCACGATTTAAAATTAAACGATTACCGTTTAGTGATTGCTGCCACAGATCAGCCTTTAGTGAATCAACAAGTTTTTGAAGAATGTGAAAACTTAAATGTATTGGTGAATAGTGTTGATGATCCACCACATTGCCGATTTATGGTCCCTGCAATTGTTGATCGCTCTCCACTTGTTATTTCAATTGCGAGTAATGGGACATCCCCAGTATTGTCCAGACAGATTAGAACTCAACTTGAGACTGTAATCCCGCATGGAATCGGAACATTAGCTAAAATCTCTGGTGAATGGCGACAACGTGTAAAACAAAAAATTGAAAATCCTGATGAACGCCGTATCTTTTGGGAAGAGCTGTATGCTGGACCTTTCAAAGAGCGTGTATTTAATAATAATCTGGCTGAAGCAGAAAAAATTATTCATCAGTCTTTAATAGAATGGAACAAACCCAAAGGTGAAGTTTATTTAGTTGGGGCAGGTCCAGGTGATCCCGAGCTTCTCACACTCAAAGCTTTAAGGTTGATGCAACAAGCAGATGTTGTGATTTATGACCGTTTAGTTTCTGGTGCTATTATGGAGTTATGCCGCCGGGATGCTGAAAAAATCTATGTGGGTAAAGCAAGGTCAAATCATGCTGTTCCACAAGAAGGTATTAATGCTTTACTCGTGAAATATGCGAATGAAGGCAAACGTGTCTGCCGTTTAAAAGGAGGAGATCCTTTTATTTTTGGGCGAGGTGGTGAGGAAATTCAAGAACTCTATGAGGCAGGAATTTCATTTCAGGTCGTTCCCGGAATTACCGCAGCATCAGGGTGTTCAGCATATGCGGGTATCCCTTTAACTCATCGTGATTACGCACAAAGTGTTCGCTTCTTGACTGGACATTTGAAGGAAGGTTCTCCTGAACTTCCATGGAATGAACTCGTGTATGAACACCAAACATTGGTACTGTACATGGGACTTGTTGGATTAGAAAAAATCTGTGAAAAGCTTATTCAACATGGTCAACGAGCAGACATGCCTGTAGCTTTAATTTCTAAAGGTACGACACCAGAACAAAAAGTTGTTGTGGGGACTTTGGCAGATATCGCTTCGAAAGTGTTAGAAAATCAAATTCAGGCGCCAACTTTGACCATTATTGGTGAGGTGGTGAAATTAAGAGAACAGTTGAAATGGCAAGACGAACTGTAAAAGTCTGCTATAAAGTTGAGAAATTATTGTGATTCATGTTGTTTTATACGAACCAGAAATTCCTGCAAATACAGGAAACATTATCCGTTTATGTGCAAATACAGGAGCACAATTACATTTGGTCAAACCGCTAGGTTTTGAGCTGGATGATAAGAAGTTAAAGCGTGCTGGATTAGATTACCATGAATGGGCTCGCATGCAGATATGGGATAATATTGAAGCATGTCTGGAAAATCTAGCGAGTCAAGGTGTGGATCAAGATTCGATTTATCCTTTAACGACCAAAGGTACCGAAACACCACATACCTCGAATCTGAATAGGCCAGTTGCTTTACTCATGGGGCCTGAAACGCGCGGACTACCTGAACATGTCCGTATGATGTTCCCAAAGCAACATTGGATTCGTTTGCCCATGGCACCAAATTCTAGAAGCTTAAATTTATCTAATGCTACGGCAGTGATTGTTTATGAAGCATGGCGACAACAAGGATTTAAAGATTTAACTTAAGTCAGTAAGGTCATCGAAAGGTGACCTTTTTTAATGCATAAAAGTTTAGTAAAACTTGGCTAATATAATGAAATATTCATTAAGAATAAAATTAAAATAATGATTTTAAATACGATTTGATTTTATATTTCGGGAATCCAATTTTTTTGAGTAAAAGTTTAAAAAATATACAAAATGGTCAAATTTTTTATTTGTTAATGAATTTAATATTTATATAAAACAGAGTGTTAGGTTTGATTTTTGTTGATCTTAAACTAGCTGTCATCCAAACGAGATATTAGAAATTCGACCAATTGGTATATTTGTTGCTTAGTTAAAGTGAATATATGGTTCCGATAAATTTGATAGACGAACTGTGATTTGTACTTAAACGAAATGAATTTATCATTGTACAGCCAATGTCTAAAGATGTTCGACATTGGCTCACATTACCAATGGGGTGGTATGTGATGAAAGAGAATTGGTTTTCCAAATTTACTCCTTTTCAAGGGGATATTGAAAAAACTCCCGTTGCCATGAACGAGTACTTGCCTGCAGGACAAAGTATTGTACTTGGACTTCAACATACATTTGCCATGTTTGGTGCAACAGTGTTGGCACCGCTGCTCATGGGGTTTGATCCTAGTCTAACGATCCTGTTATCTGGTATTGGCACGATATTATTTTTCCTTATCACAGGTGGGAGAGTGCCAAGCTATCTTGGGGGGAGTTTTGCTTTTATTGGTGCTGTGATTGCTGTAACAGGCTATACCGGTTCAGGGTTAAATCCAAATATTGGGATTGCCTTAGGTGCAATAGTGGTTTGTGGCATTTTCTATGCCTTGATGGGTTTGCTTGTAATGAAAACGGGTTCTCAATGGATGGAGAATCTTTTACCACCAGTTGTTGCTGGTGCAATCATTATGATTGTTGGATTAAATTTAGCACCTGGGGCGATTAAAGCCGTATCAGGTAAAGAGTTTGATACATGGATGGCTTTGTTGACCGCAATGTGTATTGGTGGTGTCGCAGTATTTACAAGTGGAATGTTGAGACGATTATTGCTATTGGTGGGTTTGATAGTTTCGTATCTTGTATATTTTGTTTTAGCTAACATGATGGGAATGGGTAAACCAATCGATTTTAGCTCGGTTTCAAATGCGGCATGGTTTGGTTTACCAACTTTATATCAACCTGAATTTCAAATGAATGCAATTCTGCTGATTCTACCTATCGCATTTATTCTTATTGCTGAAAATCTTGCGCATTTCAAAGTTGTAAGTGAAATGACAGGCAAAAATATTACGCCTTATATGGGTAGAGCATTTTTGGCAGATGGGGTATGTACCTCTATGTCTGGTGCTGTAGGAGGAACTGGATTAACTACATATGCAGAGAATATTGGGGTCATGGCGGCAACGCGTATTTACTCTACAGTGGTTTTTGTAATTGCGGGTATTGTCGCCATTATTCTGGGATTATCACCAAAATTTGGAGCACTCATTAGCACATTACCTGTCGCAATTTTGACAGGGACTTCAATGATTGTTTTCGGCTTAATTGTAATCGCTGGTGCGAAAATCTGGATCGAAAATAAAGTCGATTTTACTCAAAACGGCAACATTATTGTGGCATCAGTGACTGTGATTATGGGCGCAGGGAACTATTCGATTATGGTTGGTGGACTTGATCTCGGCGGCATTACAACGGCGACATTTGCTGGAATTATTCTAAATCTGATTTTTAATCGAGCTAAGCAAAAGCAGAATCAAATAGTAGCAGAGGTTGTACCAGAAAAAACTTAAGTTTGAGACTTAGCTTTTAAGACAAATTTTAGTCAATCCTAAATTGTCGAAAGTTTCAGCAAGATAATGAAAACGTAAAAGATGTATACCTGATACAAGGGGATAAAAATGGGAATACCAGTAATTGATTTAGCAGGCGTAGATATAAACAAACCAGAAAGTGAGGCGACTAAACGTGCAGTTGCTGAACTGAGAAAAGCTGCGATGCATTCAGGTTTTTTCTATGTGAAGAATCATACAGTTCCTTTAGAAATGATGACGCGACAGTTTGCATTAGCAAAAGAATTATTGGCGCTTCCAGAAGACGTTAAGCAAAAATATGATGTACGTAATTTTTTTGGATTCCGTGGATTTGATCAACTAAATGGTCAGCAATTAGACCCTTACGGCAAGCCAGATTATAAAGAAGGGTTTTATTGTGGTCGTAATTATCCTCAAGATCATCCTTTTGCAATCGCTAAATATCAAAACTATGGTCCAAATCAGTGGCCTGAAGAATTACCTCAATGTGAATTGATTTGTCAGGAGTACATCGATGAAATGTATAAACTGGCAAATTTTCTGATGCAACTTTTGGCATTAACGTTAAATCTGCCATCGAACTATTTTGATGCTTCTAGTAAAGATCCTATGGGAACCTTACGTATGTTGCGTTATCCACCTACACCTAGAGATGATGATGAAACATATGGCGTTGGCGCGCATACAGATTGGGGGTCAGTCACCATTTTGGCACAAGATCAAATAGGCGGATTAGAAGTGTGCATGCCTGACGGAGAGTGGGTTGCAGCACCACCAATTGAAGGAACATTTGTAGTTAATCTAGGTGATATGATTCCAAAATGGACCAATGGTCTATATCACTCCAATCCACATCGAGTAAAAAATAGTTTTTCAAATGGTGCTTATCGTTACTCAATTCCATTTTTTTATGAACCAGACTATCACGCTGTGATTGAGCCAGTTCCTGGAACATTGAAAGAAGGTGAATTACCTTTATATGCACCATGTACAGTAGGGGAGCATTTAGAAGAAATGTATAATCGTTCATATAAAAAAGCGGAAGAGAATGCAGTAGCTTAAATCTCGCGATACAAAAAAAGCATTATCTATATAATGCTTTTTTTTTAATTATTCTAGTGATTTATGAGCGATATTGATTGATAAAGTCCTCAGAACTTAGCCCTTTTTTAGCATAATGAATTGATGCTCTTTCCGCATATATTTGTCTAATATAGCGCGCTATGTCGCAGCTATCTGCAAACATATTATATTTCCAACCCAAACCATAGGACCATAAATTAATATTATCCACGGTCATGATTTCAATATTTGTATCCTCATGATCCAAATAATGGTCAATCATCTTGCGAATGACCTCTTGGGTGCAGCTTAATTTATATGCATGCCATTCATCATGGGGACACGCATTTTTTGGTGGCTGCCTAAATGGGTATTGAATGCCTCTTCCAGGGCGATTAAGACCGTGACCTTCCCATGGGCTGTATTCTTGGGACCATGTATTTAATGGCCCGTTTGGAACCGCAGGACGTATTTGCCCCCAATGTACCAAATTTTGATTTAACCAATCATCTGCAAAACTATCGCAGTTGAAAGGATCAAGCTTTCTAATCGCTTCTTGGTCATGTTGAAAAGAGATATAAGATTCGATTGGATTTTCGATTTTGAAAATACAGTGGCTATAGTCCATCGCCATTTTAAATGGAATACCTTGATGATTGACTAAAGCTGCAACTTTCTCTATCCGGCGATAATCTTCAGACCAATTATCTACGTGATTTTCAAAGGTAATGGTTATACCCTTACTTTGAGCATACTCATAAAAATATAAATAGGCATCAGCAACTTGTTGATCATTAAGATAGTTGAATTTACTGTCTTTTGCTGCAAGCATAATGTTGTGGTATTTGGCGCCTACGGCACATGATAGCTCGATATTTTCTTTGAATATTTTTTCATGTTCTCCCCAAATATAGCATCCGTAACCTGAATAAACTGGAATATTGTATTTTTGACTCCCTTTAATGTAATCATCAATCATTTCACGATGAGTCGGAATGTGATCGATAAAATCCCACACGCTCGATTCTGCAAGTAGATCGAATTTTTCCATTATTGATGGTTCTTCAAGAGATACTGGATGCTCAAATGATGAGGCTTGTATGCCTAGTCCAGCACAGCCTAATGGAAACATTTTTTTCATAAATTCAATACCAAAAATATATAATTAAATCAGTGAATTGATAATGCAAAAAAAATGCCTTAATCCTTTAATATTTCAATCTATTACATTATTAAAATGGCTTTTTTAAAATATCAGTTGTCTAATACGAGCATAAATTTATCGAAATAAATTAGATACGGGGATGTATGATTAAAAACATTAAAAAATACAGCTATGGAATTATAGTAATCATCTGTGCAGGAATGACGACCTCTAAAGTGATGGCACAAAATGAAAATAAAGAACAAGCGGATTTAAATAATATTAATCCATTGACTCAACAGGAAATCGATCAAGCATTAGCTCAGATGAAAGTAAAAATGTTCAAAAATTTGGAAAATTGGAGTACGGCGTTAAAACGAAATGATTTCGAGCGGACAGGAAAAAATTTGGTGTTAAAAAGTAACAAACAGCTTGAATTATGTCATATATATCAAGCTTCTGTAGATGAAACATATTCTTTAGCGCAAAAAAATCGCCATCGTATGTCTATAGATGAACAGAAAATTGTGGATGATCGAAACAGGTTTATTGAGTATTTGGGATTCAAAGATAATCAAATTGATACTAAATTAGGTTTTAGTTGTCGATTAATTTAAAAAAAGCACGGATGAAAAATCCGTGCTTTTTAAACTCTAGAAACGGTAACCAATTTTAAAGCTATATCCAATAGCTGTATTGTCTTTAAAATCTGCATCATAGCGATCGGTTCCGAACCAACTAGCAGATTGAGCTTTTGCATCACCTAACCAAAAATATCGTGCACCCGCTTGAATGAATGTATTTTTATTAAAGCTGTACTGACCACCTAATCCTGCACTCCAAAAACCTTCAGATGGACCTAAGGTAGAAACATATTCACCTGCACCAGAGTCCCATCCTCCGATAATGGTCAATGCGAGTTTTTCATTTAATTTTCTTGCGATACCGAATGTTGCAGATATTTGATCTTTTTCATAAGCGATTAAGTCGAAACCACGAGGTCCTTTACCTTGTCCCTCCGTAATAGAAGAAGTTAAAACTCCAAATTTGTATGGACGGATTTTGAACTCAGACCAATCTACCCAACGTAAATTGATATAAGCTAATGTATCAGCCATGATACCTGATTGGAAATCTAGGTTAACTGATTGTGGAGTTGATGCTGAGGTTTTACCTTCTGTATATTGGTAGTCGGTACCAAGTGCCCCAATTTTATCTACAATATGCCACCCAGGATGTACAATAGGTAATGTATCTGTAATCACTTCAGGCATACTTTCTTCAGCTTGAACTGAATAAGAAATTTTTGATCTGTAGGTTAATGAAGCTCTTAATGCAATTTCAGGAATTTGAAATGCAGCACCCGCTAGCCAACCAAAAGCACCTTCTTCAGGCATACTTGCTTTATAGCCTTGATAATCTTTTCTTGTATCACGACCAAGAAGATCTCTTGAACCTGTACCTTTTTCCTTAAAAGTACTACACAGTGCTACACCACTAGTCTGTGAATTACATAAATAACCTCCCAACAGACTGTAAGCAGTTCCTTGTAAACTAAGATCACCTTTTACTGTTTGATAAACTGGGCCTGCATAAAAATTAAGGTGTTCATTAGGTTGGAAGCCTACGACTAGAGATAAACTATTTGTCGAAACTTCAGCCTCTGTACTGCCATACTCACTGTGAAATGCACCATATTTTGTCGCAGATTCAAGGTCACCTAATGGCAATCGTCCTGAGCTGTTGACTCTGGAATGTTTTTTATCAGAATTTGAATAAGAGGCTTTTGCTCCGAAAGGTTGGTCATAAATTAAACCTAATGAAATATTGTCAGTCACTTGAAATTTTAAATTAATATTTGCAAATCCGAACGTGTCTGCAATATCACTTAAATTTGAGCCCGCAATTTCCCCACCTGCGTTAATATCATCTGCTGTAGGCATATTCCAACCATTCGGGTCTCTTAATCCTGCAGATGCAGGACCCGAAGGTTCAGTTCTCATTGTTCCTGAAAGATCAGCATCCAAAATTGAGTAACTAAAATCTACATAGTTTCCTGGCTGTAAAAAGCCATTCATCGATTGGCCTGAACGATCCATAGCTGCAGCATAAGCGCCCGCGGTTGGAAACATTGCGACCAAAATCGCCCCAGTAAGTGTATTCAAACGCATTATTACATTCCCTGTGTAATGAATATTATTAGAGCTTTTACTCAAATATTTTGCTCTTTATACACATCGTGTAATTTTTGGTCAATGAGTATCCTGACAAATATGTAATTTTTTGCCAATCATTTTTTATTTAATTTCATGTATTTGTGTTTAAATGTGTTATTTGTCTCATTATTTTGAAATAAAGCTGCATATTATGATGTAGAGTTTATTTTTTAAATAATAAATTTTGATTGATGTTTGATCATTTTGGTCAATTTCCATGATAAAAAAAGGCGCCTAAGCGCCTTTTCTAAAAAATCAATTTTTAACGATCATTAAACTCATCATGTTGTGGAGCAGGGTATTTAAAGCCTTTGGTTTTATAACCTAAATACAAAATACCACCAATCGCCCAAATCAAACCATATTTAAGCGATGCTTGATCGACCTCTAACCACAATGCAAATACTGCAATAAAGCCGAGTAATGGTACGATAACGAAATTAATAATTTCTTTCGCTGTTTTAGTACGACCATCGCGTAACGCATAGCGTGAGATAACAGATAAGTTCACAAAGCTAAATGCTGTTAACGCACCGAAGCTAATTAATGAAATGACAAAGTCTAAATCCATAAAACCAGCGGTTAATGCGACTGCACCTACAATCATGATGTTATATGATGGAGTGAAGTTTTTAGGGCTGATGTGACCAAAAATTTTCTTATTGATGACACCATCGCGTCCCATAACATACATAAGGCGTGATACACCTGCATGTGCAGAAATACCTGATGCCATAACAGTAATGATGGCAAATGCAAGCACATAAGACTGGAACAAAGATCCACCAACCAACAACAAAATTTCAGGTTGAGTTTCTGCAATATTCTGGAAGTATGATCCCGGATTATTAGGGAAATAGATCTGCATGAAGTAAGTGCTGACGATAAAGATAATCCCTGCAATTAAAGCAGTTAAGAAAATTGCTTTTGGTAGCGTTTTCTCAGTATCTTTAGTTTCTTCAGCGAGAGAACTGAGTGAGTCAAATCCTGTAAATGAGAAGCAGAGTAATGTTGCACCTGTGATCAAGGCACCCACTGAAGTTAACTCATTCCAAAATGGTTCTAAACTCCAAAGTTGGTAGCGTTGTTCAGCAGAGATTGGACCATCCGCGTTATATCCCATTTGGAGCTTGGTATAGACCATCCATGTAAATACAGCGATCACAATTAATTGTACGAATACAATTAAACTGTTGAAATTTGCAACAAATCGCGCCCCACGAAGGTTAATACCTGTCATAAATGCTGTTAACACAATGACCCAGACCCAATGATTGACATCAGGGAATAAAGCCTCAAGATAAATCACCGCAAGGATGATGTTGACCATGGGGGAGAGCAGGTAATCTAACCATGATGACCAGCCAACCATAAAACCAACGTTAGGGTGGATAGATTTTTGAGCATAGGTATACGCTGAACCTGAAGATGGATATCTACGGATCATATGACCATAACTCAATGAAGTCAGTAGGATTGCAACAAGTGCAAAAATATATGATGTAGGAACGTGGAAATTACTTTCTTCTGATACCAAACCGAAAGTATCAAACAACGTCATTGGCTGAATATAAGCTAAACCGATAATAATGATGTGCCAGAGTCCTAGCGTTTTTTGCAGTTTAGCTGCCGATTGAGTCCCAGTTATATTAGTCAACGGCTTTATCCTCTTAATCGTTGATCAAGGATCAGTCAAATCAATTAAGGATCGTTTGAGACGAACGATCCCCCCTAATGTTTTTTCAAAAGTGCGCCAATCTAAACCAAATTGATGCAGTTTGTCAGTAGTTTGTGCGAGTTTTTTTAGCAGGATTTATGCCAAAGGTATTGAACTCATAAGTTAAAACAACTAACAAATGAAAAGCCTGATGTCTAAAAAAACATCAGGCTAGTTTTAAGCGTATCTTTACTTATTTTGAGAAAATTACCAAGCTTTTTCTAAGATAGATTTCAAATCTTTTAATGTCGCTTCTTTAGGGTTGAAAATGATAGATCCGTCATTTAACGCTTTTTCGGCAACTTCATCTAATTGAGATTGCGTAACTTTGCCTGTCTCACGTAATGTACGTGGCAGTTTAGTTAAATCATAAATGCGATCACGCATTGTGTTGATAATCGCAATAGCTTTATCTGCACGTTGATTTGCTGGTGTCTGTGCATAGATATCAGTACCTGCAAGCGGTAGTAACAGGTCAGCAATCTTATCGCCATTCACATCCTTGTTGTAATCGAGCACATAAGGGAGGAATAAGTTCATGCACAAACCATGTGGTAAGTGAGCAACTGCACCTAGAGCGTGTCCAAGGGAGTGAACAATACCGACCATTGCATTTGAGAATGCAATTCCAGCCATGGTTGATGCTTGAGCAAGTTCTAAACGGGCATCAGCATTTTTTGGATTTTCCAAAACTCTAAACAAGTTTTCACTAATTTTTTTAATTGCAGCAGTAGCGTAAGCATCACTGATAGGATTCGCTGCCAAACACGTATAGGCCTCAACTGCATGTGTCATTGCATCCATTCCTGTCATTGCTGTCAGGTGTGGAGGTAATGTTAAAGTCATACGTGGATCTAAAATTGCAGCACTAGGCATTAAATATTTTGAAGCAAATGCTATTTTTTGATTATTCGCTGTATCTGAAACCACAGCAACCATCGTGACTTCAGAGCCTGTACCTGATGTTGTTGGGATAACAAAAAAAGGCTTTAATGGGCGAGGTAGGTTGTGAGCTCCTGAATATTTCAGCAGATCATCGCCTCCTTCGGAGACGAGAATATTGGCAGCTTTTGCTGTGTCGATGACTGAACCACCCCCAATTGCAATGATGGCATCGCATTGATTGTTACGATACATCTCAGTCACGGCTTTTACTGTTTCTAAACTTGAGTCCGGTGGAACTTCATCAAAAATTGAGCCAATTTTTACTTCTGTCGCTGCAAAAGCAGCTTCCACTGGTTCAAGTAGACCATTGGCACGTACGCCTTTGTCTGTGATGATGAGTGGTTTTTTTGAACCCATTGAATCTAGCTCAAATGGAATGTGTTCAAGCGCAGCATTACCAGCAATCACTTTAACTGGACAGAAAAATTCATAATATGGTTTAGCCATGCTTAAGCACTCCCTTTAATATATGACTGAGCTACTTTGAGATAAATATTTGCTGCACCTGTCAATTTTTCTTTTAATGACAGATTGTCCGGATATTCTTTGACTGCAAGTTCAGCGACTAATTTTGGAAGAATAAGGGCTTCCATTTTATTCAGACAACGCACTAAACGTATTGCATGACCTAAATCGCCATCAGCAATCATACGGTCATTTGCAAATGCTTGTGCAGTACTTACTTGGAAAGAAAATACCAAAAAAGCATGATGCATATGTTTAAAGGTAATCGTTAAATCAGGTTTTTTTGATGCATGGTCGATTAAGACAAGTTGATGTTGTGGATTCACTTGTGCAATAAATGCTGCATCACTGTTGAAAACGTCCATTGAAATCGTGAAGCCGACAGGAAATTTAGCAATTTCCTGTTTTATTTCTTCATCGACTTGACTTGCCATCGCTAAGCCTCTGCCAATCACGTCAAGCATGAGTTTGACATAAGCTTGTTCTAGCGCGGGCTTTACAGAGTTAATAGAAATCACTCACTTGTCCCTTATCACATAGTTTTATAATTTAGAGTAAATACTCTAAAATTATCTAATGACAAAGTAAAGGAGTTTTAATGATCATTCACGATAATTTGACTGAACAGGTCACTTTTTTCGAGATAGGCTATGAGGTCTTGAACTAACATATCAAAACTTGGGTAGGGATTTATCAAATCAGAGATTCTGACCATTTCAAGACCTGCATAACCACATGGATTAATAGTTTGGAAGCCTTCCAGGTCACAATCTATATTAAGTGAGAGTCCATGATAACTGCGACCTTTTCGGATTTTAAAGCCCAGAGATCCAATTTTTCTACCATCAACATAAACACCAGGTGCATCTGGTTTAGCATAAGCTTCGATACCGTATTTTTTTAATAAATCGATCATGACATTTTCTGCATAGCTGACTAAAGTACGGACATTCCAGCCTAATCGATTTAAATCAAACATAAAATATGCAACTAATTGTCCTGGACCATGCCAAGTGACTTGTCCACCACGATCAGTTTGAACAACTGGGATATGGCTAGGCACTAATATATGTTCTGGTTTGCCAGCTTGTCCTTGGGTAAGCACAGAATTGTGCTGCAAAATCCAAAATTCATCTGCTGTTTGTTCGTCACGCTGTTCTGTCATCAGCTTCATTTCTTGGAAGCGATCTTCATAAGAAGTGGTTTGGGTATAGTGACGAATAATCAATTGAGGTTTGGTTTTGACATCCACGGAGGTTAAGGCTCACATTCAAAAATGAGTTTTATTATAGACAATATTGTTGAATTAAGTGTGACCTAGGCACATACTTGATGAATAATTAACAAACATAAAAAAACACGCATGAAGCGTGTTTTTTTATTAAAGTGCAGTTTTAATTAAAGGGCAAGCAGCCAAGTCTGCATATACTTGATGTACTTGCTCAAGCTCTTCAAAACGAAGTTGCGCAGTAATTGAATGATACTTGCCTGTACGCGATGGTGTCACTTTCATTGCATTCCCATCAAAATCAGGGAAATGTTTAACAAAAATGTCATTCACGGCTTTGCGTAAATCCTCACCTGCAAGACCAATCAATTTAATTGGATAATCCATCGGAAACACCCAAAGATGTTCTTGTAGTTCGCGTGATGGAGTGCGATCGATCATGTCAGTCATAGGACACCTCATTAGTAAAAATACCTGCTAGGCGCAGGTATTTAGAATTATTTGCTACATGCTTTATATTATGGGGGAGTGTCCCCCATATTCAAGCCTGTATTATCCTATGGATAGATTAGTCATTCTCAAGGAACGAGCGTAAATGTTCAGAACGCGATGGATGACGTAATTTACGTAACGCTTTTGCTTCGATCTGTCGAATACGTTCGCGTGTTACATCAAACTGTTTACCAACTTCTTCCAACGTGTGGTCCGTCGGCATATCAATACCAAAACGCATCTTCAAGACTTTAGCTTCACGTTCAGTGAGGTTTTCAAGTACCTCACGTGTTGCTTCTTTCAAGCCTTCTGAAGTTGCAGCATCAACTGGTGAAGTGATGTTACCATCTTCAATGAAGTCACCAAGATGTGAGTCTTCATCATCACCGATCGGTGTCTCCATCGAAATTGGTTCTTTAGCGATCTTAAGCACTTTACGAACTTTGACTTCATCCATTTCAAGGCGTTCACCTAACTCTTCAGGCGTAGGTTCACGTCCCATTTCTTGAAGCAATTGACGAGATACGCGGTTGATCTTGTTAATGGTTTCAATCATATGTACAGGGATACGAATCGTACGTGCTTGGTCAGCAATTGAACGTGTAATCGCCTGACGAATCCACCAAGTTGCATAAGTCGAGAACTTATAACCACGACGGTATTCAAACTTATCTACGGCTTTCATCAAGCCAATGTTACCTTCCTGAATCAGATCGAGGAACTGTAAACCACGGTTGGTATATTTTTTCGCAATGGAGATGACCAAACGTAAGTTCGCCTCAACCATTTCTTTTTTAGCACGACGTGCTTTTGCTTCACCAATCGCCATACGTTTAGAAATATCTTTAATTTCACGTACAGTAAGGTCTAGATCTTTTTCGATATCAGCGATTTTTTGTTGGAAAGCAAGAACGTCAGGGCGTACTTTCTCTAAGTATGGTTTTTGGTCAGCAGTGGCTTTAGCAATTTGCTCATCTAACCAAGCTGGGTTTGATTCTTGACCAGGGAACGTTGTACGGAATTGAGTACGATCCATACGACCACGACGAACTGCGTAGCGCATTACTTCACGTTCTGCTGTACGAATTTGTTCATGCGTGCCACGAATCATTTCAGAAATGATGTCAAACAAACGTGGTGTGAACTTAAACATCATAAAGACGGTTGCGAGCGACTCAAGAGCTGCTTTACCTTCTTTACTGTTACGACCATGTTTTGCGATCGCATCTTTAGTCGCATTCCACGCAGCTTCTAACTCTGCAAAACGCACTTTTGCGATTTCAGGGTCTGGACCTGAATCACCCTCAGAATCATCATCACTTTCAGACTCTTCTTCATCATCGTCATCAAGTTTTACATCTTTAGTTGGTTTAGTCTCTGTTTCTTCTTCAAGATCAGCATCAACTTCTTCTAAAACTTCTGGAATTTCTTCATCAGACTCTGGATCTAAATAGCCTGAAAGGATATCGGCTAAACGACGCTCGCCAGTTTCGTAATCTTTATATTCTTGTAATACAACTTCAACCGCATTTGGCCAATAAGCAATTGAGTTTAAAACGTCACGAATACCTTCTTCGATACGTTTTGCAATCTGAATTTCGCCTTCACGAGTCAACAGTTCAACTGTTCCCATTTCTCGCATATACATACGAACAGGGTCAGTTGTACGACCAGGCTCATTTTCTACAGATGCTAAAACTGCAGCTGCTTCTTCTTCAGCAACTTCGTCAGTCGTTTCTGCGCTACTACCATCAAACATTGCATCGTCAGATTCTGGCGCACGTTCGTGTACAGGAATACCGACGTCTTGAAGCATCTGAATGATATCTTCAATCTGTTCGCTTTCAGTGATCGAGTCTGGGAGATGATCGTTAACCTCAGCGTAGGTTAAGTAACCTTGTTCTTTGCCTCGGCTAATCAGAGCCGCTACTTGTGAAGTAGGGGAATGCATATCGCTCATCTTTGCTCTCTTCTCGTTGAATCTGTGGCGGGGAAAAACCGTGCATTCTAGCACAATTAACTTATCTTTAGTATCGTATTAACTCAGTATAATTGGTTTTGAAAACCAATGAATTAAGTTGTTTAAGTCAATATTGGGTCAAAATTGTTCATTTCAAGCACATCATGCTTTTTATTTTAAACCAGCAATAAGGATTTAATCCTTGATTAAATAATGACATATTTTTTTGTCCAAAAAAAACTAAAATTTGTATAAATATCAGCGAAAAATAAAATAAAACTTGACAAGTATTCTGAACAAAGATAAATAGCGCCTAGCCCCATTCATTTTTTCACACATGAGGTAGTTTTAGTGTCTTCTACAGATTTTGAACTAGATGATAACTACGGTGATGATGATGTTAGTTTTGATGAAACTACGAGCAAAATTAGCGCCAAAGAATCATTAGAAAAGCGTCGCTTGATTGATGACTTACTTGCACAGCGTCGTTTAGATCGTGAATTGAAAGATCTTGAATATGATTTTGACGATGATGATTTCGACGATGATGAAGACTAAATTAGATTGGGTATCCTGATCTAAAATGTTATTCTACGGAATTAAGATACAACCTTTGGAAATACAATGAGTGCATTAGATTTAGACTTGTTAAGTGACTACTTAGATGGCGACCAAAATGAGTATGGTCTAGATTTTGCTGCAACTCATGGTTTTTTGTGTGCGACAGCTGTAGGTCCTCAATTTGATCGTTGGTTGGATGAGTTATTTGACAATAATCAAAAGAAAGTGCCTGCAGAGATCGTAGCTCAAATTAAACTTTGGTTAGAAGATTTACGTCAAAAACTTGCCAATGAAGAAGGTATTGAATTTCCTTTTGAAATTGAAGAAGCAGATGTAGAGTCAAGCCTTGGGGATTGGAGTGTAGGCTTTGTCGATGCAATGTTCTTAAATGAAGATGCATGGTTCACACCTGAGTTTGAAGAGCAATTGGTTGATCTCACTCTGCCAATCATGGTGTTTAGTGGAGTTGATGAAGAAGATCCTCAAATGGAGTCTTTCCGCCGTAACGGTCAATTGATGGATGAGCTTGCAGAAGAAATTCCAGATAACTTGAATGAATTGTATTTGATGTATCACACGCCGAACTAATTAAAAAGCACCGTAAGGTGCTTTTTTTATTTTGAGTGCTTTCTTTTTTGTCTGCGGTACACAATCCAAATGATTATGCTGATCACAATAGCAATAATTAGATAGCTGACTTGGCTAAATATTTTGTGCATCATTTCAGTATTATTTCCAAAAAAATAACCCACATATGCTAAAAAGGTGGTCCATATAATCGTGCCTAAACCACTATAAAACATAAACTTTGCAAAAGGCATTTTGCTCATGCCTGCAGGTATGCTAATCAGAGATCGTACTGCTGGAACCATACGTCCAAAAAAAACGATTCGATGTCCATATCTTTCAAACCATTCTAATGATTTATCAACATCAGCTACTTTAATAAATAAATACTTTCCATATTTATCAACGAATGCATAGAGCTTTTGATCAGAGATCTTACGTCCTAACCAATACAGCGTAGCGGCAGCTAAGAGCGAACCTATACTTCCTGAAATAATGACACCGATCAAAAGTAATTGACCCTGAGAAGCGGTATAGCCAGCTGAAGGCATAATAATCTCTGAGGGTATAGGTGGAAACACATTATCGAGAAACATCAATAGAGCAATGCCGAAATAGCCCAATTGCTCCATCACTGAAATGATCCAATCTTTCATAAGTGATTTGTATTTTAAAGTTAAACCTATGCTAGATGTTTTTAGGAAAAAATACAGTGAAATTAAGTTAATGCATTAATTCAGGATGTTGAATTTGTATAAGTGTATGAACATAGACTTCTCGTAGGATATAGCTAACGAGAAGGGGAGCTATGCTGATGATGAAGACAAGAGTCATTGAATCTCTCATCTGAAAACCGATTGCTAAAGCAATAATTGCGCCGATACAAGCACCTAATGTTACGATAAAATAATGGGATTGGTTACGTATATGCAATTTAACATCAGAATTATGTGAGTCGATATATATAAATTTTAAATGTGTCGGTACAGCCGATACACGATCTAAATGATTATGGTGAGCAAAATTTCGTTGAACAGGAAGATATTTGAATGGCACTCGATTCATGACTTTCATCCTTGAGCTAAATTTATTTCCTTCGTATTAAATTTATCTGAATGACTTCATGTGTTTTGTGTTGTTATAAAATAACTTTGTAATGGTGATATATCAGAATTGAAATTTTGTTTGTTCAATGTAAAAAGCGTCATCTACACTGTAATGTAGACAACGCTTTTGTAAGTTAAATAAAATATTTTTTATTTATAGGCGTTTACGTTTTGCAGCAATAATCTGAGACTGGCGCATACGGAATCCCTCTTTCTGCTTTTCTGTTGTTTTATCGATACAATAAACACATGATACGCCATGTTCGTAACTTGGTAATGCTACTTCTTCAGGGGTTAATGGCCAACCACAAGCATGGCACTTCACATTTTGACCTTCTTCCACTCCGTGTGTAACCGCAGTACGACCATCAAAAACAAAGCATTCACCTTCCCATAAACTTTCTTCAGGAGGGGTTTCTTCTAAATATTTAAGAATACCACCTTTGAGGTGATATACCTCTTTAAAGCCTTCTTGAAGAAGTAGTGAAGTTGATTTTTCACAACGAATCCCGCCTGTACAAAACATGGCAATCTTTTTATCTTTATGCTGTTCAAGATTGTTTTTTACATATTCAGGGAATTCGCGGAACGTTTCAGTTTTTGGATCAATTGCCCCTTTGAATGTGCCTGCTTTGTATTCGTAATCATTTCTTGTATCGACTAAGATCACGTCATCACGTGCAATGAGTTCGTTCCATTCTTTAGGGTCTAGATAGTGACCAACCAAGTCGCGTGGTTTCACTGGAACACCTAAAGTCACGATTTCTTTTTTATGTTTGATTTTCATTTTACGGAATGGTTTTTCGTCACTGTGTGACTCTTTATATTCCATGTCATTAAATCCTTCATTTAAAAGGAATTGATGAATGACATCAATTGCATGGCGGTCACCTGCAACTGTTCCGTTAATCCCTTCATGGGCAACAATAAGAGTACCGCATAGGTTGATGGTTTTTACCAACTCAAGTAATTTTTGTTGAAGTGCTAGAGAATCTTCAACTTCTTTAAATTGATAAAGTGCCGCAACAACCCAACCAGTGGTCGCTTGCTGTTCTACAGGTGCAAGCTGTTCTACAGTAGCGTTCATGGAGTACTCCAAATGTATTAATATAGGGATAAAATCAGGCGCGTATTCTAACGCGATTTTTGAAAATATGCGAGAAAGCCATAGAAAATTTATGGTTGTATATGAGGAAAATATTTTGAATACAGCGCGTCGAATCCCTTCATTAACACCATGTGCGGGACGTTGTTCAACAGTGTTTGGTGATGCGGTATGTCGTGGTTGTCGACGTTTTAATCATGAAGTGATTCAATGGAATACTTATAATGAAGAACAACGACTGAGTATTTGGAAGCGTTTAGATCAACAACTGGATCAAATTTTGGTTCCAATGCTTCCTCATGCTCAACTTTCAGAGGTGGAAAAATTCATTGAATCAAAAAGAATCCGAGTATTGGAGAATGCTTCAAAAGGCCGAAAATTATATCATGCGCTTAAAATTTGCGAAAAAAACAAGCATTTAGCAGAGCAGAGTGGTTTAGGTATTTCAGCTCCACATGTTAAACCGATCTGGACTGAGTTTGAACGTCGGGTTCTAGCTTTGGCGAATGCCAGTTATGAATTAGCTTGGTTAAGAGCAGATGGGATTAGCCAGAGCTTGCAGTTGGTGGATGAAGAGTAATTCTATGATAATTTGTTATAAAAAAACTCGCTCAAGTAAGCGAGTTTTTAATCAATCATTAAGCAACTTGGACAGGAATACAATTTGCTGTGTGATTCACAGTGTTATCTGGATTTGCATAAACCAAACGTGGTTTATGTGCATCAGCTTCTGCAACAGTAAAATCACCGAAAGTCGCGATAATAATAATGTCACCTAAATCTGCTTGGTGAGCAGCACCACCATTTACAGAAATAATGCCTGAGTTTTCTTCACCACGGATTGCGTAAGTTGTAAAACGCTTGCCATTAGTTACATTCCAAATATGAATTTCTTCATATTCACGAATACCAGCTAAATCTAGTAATACACCATCAATTGCACATGAACCTTCATAATGAAGTTCAGCTTGTGTTACAACTGCACGGTGGATTTTAGCTTTTAATAAACGAGATAGCATGGGAAGCGTCTCCTGAGTTGTTCTAAGATTGTTTTATTATCTAGAAACAACAGTTTTTTAATTTGGGTGAAGCATTTGAAAGCGCATTTTGCCCTCAAATTTTCATCGTGGCAAGAAAAATTGTTGAACAAAAATTAAATTTATCAACTACGGCTTGTAGGCATTTATTTGATTCATTGCCTGCTGAATTTCACCATTCACTAATAATTTTGTACGACTTAGTGCGTGATGAATTGCATCGTCAATGAGCGTTTGTTCACTTGAGGGTGCTTTACCTAGAACATGACCTGATACACGGTCTTTTGATCCAGGGTGTCCAATTCCAATACGTAAACGATGGAAGTTAGGGCCAGTATGAGGAACAATGTCACGTAAACCGTTATGACCACCATGACCACCACCCGTTTTGAGGCGAATGATACCTGGATCCATATCAAGTTCATCGTGAGCAATAAGCATTGCTTCTGGAGAGATTTGGTAGAATTTTGCGAAGGGTACAACACTTTGACCAGAACGGTTCATAAAGGTTGAAGGTAATAAAAGTCGAACATCTTGTCCTTCTACATTACCGCGACCACTTAATCCATTAAACTTAGGGTCATTTTTAAGTGTTATGCCATATTGTTCTGCAAGACGTTCTACATACCAGAAGCCTGCATTATGGCGGGTTTGAGCATACTCTTTACCAGGGTTGCCCAAACCAACAATCAGTGAAATATGAGACACTAATTTACACCATCAACACTTATGCGCGTTTGAAGTCAGCGTGCATTGGAGTGTTTTTAGCTGGGTGACGTTGTAAAGCTTGGATTTTAACGCTTTCAACTTTACCATCAACATCAATTTCAATTACTTCTTCAAAGAAAGCGTTATCTTCTAAGTATTTAACAAGCTGACGAAGCTCAAGTGTAATTGCTACAGGTGCAGCATCACCACCATAGATGATAGCAGGAACTTTAGATTGAAGACGAAGGCGGCGGCTCGCACCTTTCCCTTGTACTGCTTCTTCACGTGCTACTGCATTTAATACGAAGTTTGCCATGAGAGACATCCTATTTAAGTTAAGTGAACTAGATCTGCGACCGATCTAGTGATAGAAAGCCCTACCAAAAGGCAGGGCTTTAAAATTTTAGCGCTCTATTATAGATAAGAATCAAACATTGCGCTAATAGATTCTTCGTTGTTAATACGACGAATTGTTTCAGCAACCATACTCGCAACTGAAACTTGGCGAATCTTACCAAGAGCTAAAGCCTCTTCTGAAAGCGGAATTGTATCTGTCACAACAAGTTCGTCGATAACAGAGTTTTTCAAATTCTCGATCGCTTTACCAGATAAAACAGGGTGAGTAGCATATGCTACGACACGACGCGCACCAAAAGTCTTCAATGCATCAGCGGCTTTACATAAAGTACCAGCTGTATCAACCATGTCATCAACGATCACACAGTCGCGATCTTTAACATCACCAATCAAATGCATCACTTGTGATTCATTTGCTTTTTGACGACGTTTGTCGATGATAGCTAAATCGATATCGCCCATTTGTTTCGCAACAGCACGAGCACGAACAACACCACCAACGTCTGGCGAAACAACCATAAGGTTGTCATGAGACTGTTGACGTAAGTCAGCTAAAAGCGCTGGCGTACCGTAAATGTTGTCTACAGGGATGTCGAAGAAACCTTGAATTTGGTCAGCATGAAGATCGATCATCACAACACGGTCAATACCTACAGTTGTTAGCATATCTGCTACCACTTTTGCAGTAATTGGAACACGTGAAGAACGAGGACGACGGTCTTGGCGAGCATAACCGAAATAAGGAATCACAGCAGTGATACGACCAGCACTTGCACGACGCAATGCATCTGCCATTACTAAGATTTCCATAAGGTTATCATTAGTTGGAGCACAAGTAGGCTGAACGATGAATACGTCTTTACCACGGACATTCTCAGTGATTTCGACAGCGATTTCACCATCAGAGAATTGACCTACAGATGCAGCACCTAGAGGGATATGCAAGTGGCTAACGACTTTTTGGGCGAATTGTGGATGCGCAGTTCCACTAAAAACGACAAGATTGGGCATGAAGCACCCTTGGCGGTTGAAATGTATAGAATGAGATGGCAGGGGCGGCTGGATTCGAACCAACGGATGGCGAGATCAAAACCCGCTGCCTTACCACTTGGCGACGCCCCTAATGCGGCAGAACTTTAATGGTTTTATATGGGTTTGTCAAGATTGTTTGACTCAACTCATGATACCAATGTTCTGTCTTTTTGAACTAAATTGGCAGGGGCGGCTGGATTCGAACCAACGGATGGCGAGATCAAAACCCGCTGCCTTACCACTTGGCGACGCCCCTAAAACACGATACATCTTACAGGTGAAAATGATGGCAGGGGCGGCTGGATTCGAACCAACGGATGGCGAGATCAAAACCCGCTGCCTTACCACTTGGCGACGCCCCTATCATTTAAACGATGATTTGATTCAATGGTGATTGTTCTAAACTATTCACTAAGTAAGCTTTACAAGGTGAATGAGCAAGAATGTCATCAATGTTCATTTCAGTCGTTACTTCAGTAAAAACACAAGCACCTGTACCTGTAAGTTTTGCAACACCGAACTGATCTAAATATTGCATTGCTTCATCGACTTCAGCATATAGACTTCTTGCCAGAGGTTCAAAGTTATTTCTGAAATCAGATGGCTTTATCTGATAGGCGCAAAATTTAGAGGTCTTCGTGTCTCTTGTCAACGATTTTTGTGAAAAAAGCAGTTGAGTGCTGATAAAACAGTCAGGTTTTAACACAATGTATTGTTTTTGATCTAAGTCTATGAATGTTAAGTGTTCACCAATACCTTCTGCCCATGCATTACGACCATGGATGAAGATGGGAACATCAGCACCCAGTTGTACACCAATTTCTGCTAATTGATCACGATTTAAGCCACATTGCCAAAGTTGATTCATGATTAATAACGCGGTAGCCGCATTTGAAGAGCCACCACCGAGTCCTGCACCCATCGGTATATTTTTTTCGATGTTGACATGAATGCCTAATTTTTCACTTTTGGCATAGGGTTTCAGCATCATCATTGCACGATAAATCAAATTTTGTTCAAGACTTACTTCTGATAGGCCTGAAATGGAGATAGATTGGTTAGAGATTGGAGTAAATTCCATCCAATCACAAAGATCTATCAACTGAAAAATAGTTTGCAACTCATGGTAACCATTTTCACGGCGCCCCGTAATGTGTAAAAACAAATTCAGTTTTGCAGGGGAGGGTACACGAATCATAAATAATCAAACTTAACGATTTTGAATTACCATTGTAATACGATTTTCAGTTCCATCTTCAAGTTGTTGCTTTAAAATCAAACGGTTTGGTTGTGTAGATTGACCGTTGTAAGATAATTGAATATGCCAACCTTGTTCTTTAATTTCACTGATTCGCATCGATTCGTCTTTTTGAATTTCAGCTTCTTCAGTCGCTTGCTTAGCTTGTACCCAATCGACTAAATAAGTAATTGGTGCTTCCCAACCTGTTGCACGAAACAATAACTCTTCAGGTGAGTTGGCTGTAATTTCACCAGTTTTGGCACTGTTCAGTGTCACTTGACCAGGTTGACCTGAGATTTGAGTTTTACCGACTCCAAGAATTCCGCTTAACTCGATATCAAACTGTTCATCTTGCTGTTGCCAAGTAAAAAAAGCACTGCCTGATTGCTTGGGGGTCTTAACGCCAATTTTACCCTGAAGATTAAATTGATTTGATTGTTCAAGGTTTTGCGTTGTTGGCGGTGATGGTTGAGTTTGAATTGCTTGACAGCCAGTTAACCCAAGAAGCGCACTACTTGTGGCAATCAGCAATAATGATTTTAAATTTAAGATCATACAGTATTAACTCTTTTTGATATTTTGTGGCAACAATAAACTATCGAGTTGATCCAATTGAGGATGATTTGGATGATTTTTATGGAGTTGATGTAACACTTGGCTAAATTCTTCCAGTGAACCCAGCATATAAAGCGATTTAGCATATCGAATGCCGATATTTGGACTTTGGCTGAGTTGATATGCTTTCGCAAGTACACGGGTGGAAGTGTCAAAATCGTTTTGAAGAAAGCAGATATAGCCTAAGGTATCTAAGATAGATGCTTGTTCTGGGGCATTGTCTAAAGCTTGTTTGGCATATTGTCTCGCCTCATCTAAACGACGATTTTGCAACGCCAGAGTATATGCATACGCATTCAGATATGTTGGACTATTGGGTTCGATCGTGAGTAATTTTTTAAGCAATTCATCTAATTGATCGCGATCCGTAAATGGATCAAGTAATAAGACTTGAGAATATAAAATTTCAGGGTCATCAGTTAAGTTTTTAGCCGCTTCTTTGAGTAAGCCCAAGGCAGCTTTGTTATTGCCCATTTTTTTGAGTATTTCAGCTTGTGCTTGATATAAGAAACTCGCATGTTGGGGGTAATTCACCCGTTCCTGAGTCAGAAAGCGCAGCGCATCACTTAAGCGATTTTGTTTGTCATAGATTGAAATTAGATTTCGTCTAGAAACCATATATAAATTACCATCTACAAGTCGATAATAAGCTTTAGCTGTTTCAAAATGTTGTTTTCGTTCAGCATTTAATGCCAAATAAAAATAAGCATCATTTTGATACTGTCCAGATGCACGTAGTTCGACCAAATACTGTTCAGCAAGCTCATATTCTTTGAGATCAATTGAGGTTAGACCTGCGATAAAAAGAGCTTCTTCCGAATCAGGCCATTTTTTTATGATGCGTTTTAATTTGCTTAACGCCTGTTCATTTTTATTCAGTTTAATTAAGTAGCGGATTTCAGCCAGACTGAGCTCTAAATTATTACGATTTTTACGAGCACTTTTTTCAAACCATTTTAGCGTCTCTTCTTCGTCGCCTAAAGCCATGAGTAAGTTGGCTTTCAGTAAGATAAACCCTGTTGATTTGGGGCGTTTTTTTAATGCTTTATTTAAAGTAATTAAGGCATTTTCGATTTCATTATTTTGTGCTTGTAAACTCGCAATCAAAACGAGAATTGAAGGATTGTTACGCGTTTTACTATTACGCAAAGTGTTTAATAAATATGCTCGATCCTCAGGGGATTCCGGAGAAATTCCTTCAAGAATTTGTTCTAAATCTGATTCAGGATCTAAATTTAAAATATCATCGAGCACATCAGCAGCAAGTTCATATTCGTGTGACTTTAATGCGATATGCGCAAGATAGAATTTTGCAGGTACATCTTTGGGTTCTTGCACGACCCAATGGGTTGCAATATCTAAAGCGGCTTGTAAGTCGTTTTGTTCGAGTGCAACGTTAAGTGCACGTTGTTTTAAAGCTGTTGAACTGGTTTGGATTGCAAGTACGGTATAGTTGTGTAAAGCAGTCGGTGTGTCATGTGCAGCTAAAGCAAATTCTGCAACCATCGCCTGTTGTAAAACTTTATGATTTAAATTGGCATGGTAAAATTCTCCAGATGCTCTAATATGAGCACTGTAAGTCATGCTACTCACTAACAAGAGTGTGGTAGAATACTGTCGAATTGTTATGCCGGTTGTGCGGCTCATTGTTTGACGCAATTTTTTTATCCAAGTACTGCTTTTTATGACACCGTTATTGCACAATAGCATAAATTTAGCGAATTGATGATCTGATATGTCTTTCTTTGCATTGGGTGTCAACCATCAAACAGCCTCAGTTGAATTACGAGAGCAAGTTGCTTTTAACCCTGAAAAGTTAAAACTATTGTTGACTGAACAAAGTCACCATGACCAGCTGAACGATATGGTTGTGGTGTCAACCTGTAATCGTACTGAAGTCTACGCCATCGCCGATAATGCGGACATGGTATTAGATTGGCTCGCTCAAAAAAATGGCATTGATGTAAAACAATTACAAAATCATATTTACCGTTATGAAAATACAGATGCTGTGACACATTTGATGCGTGTTGCATCAGGATTAGATTCACTCATGCTTGGAGAGCCTCAGATTATGGGGCAAGTTAAGTCTGCACTTAATTTAGCAAAAGAGTCTGAAGTTGTTTCACAAAATTTAAATCGTATTTTCGAATATGCATTTTATGCTGCTAAGAAAGTGCGTTCAGAAACAGCGGTCGGTAGTCATGCTGTATCCATGGGTTATGCGGTAGCACAGTTAGCACTACAAGTTTTTAGTAAGCCTGAACAATTAACCGTCATGGTGGTTGCAGCAGGTGAAATGAATAGCTTGGTTGCAAAGCACTTGGCTGAAATGGGCGTTGCTAAAATTTTAATTTGTAACCGTGGTCAGGAACGGGCGGAAATTTTGGCGCAAGAAATATCACATCGTGTTGCGGTAGAAATTATTCCTTTTGTGGATTTAGCTCAAAATTTACATCGCGCTGATGTGATTTCAAGTTGTACAGGAAGTTTACATCAGGTCATTTCCTATCAAGATGTTAAGTCAGCACTCAAAAAACGTCGTTACCGTCAAATGTTGATGGTCGATTTGGCTGTTCCTCGCGATATTGAGTCTAAGGTTGAAAGTTTGGATGGTGTTTACCTTTATGGGGTGGACGATCTTCAAGGTGTCATTGACGAAAACTTAGCGCAGCGACGCCAAGCCGCTGTTGAAGCTGAAGTGATGGTCAACCAATTAGCAACACAATTGGTGACTCAGCAGAAAGTTTCACAAGCTGGAGCGATTATTAGTGAGTATCGGGCTCATGGAGAAGAAGTTAAAGCATTTGAATTAAACCATGCATTAGATCGTTTAGCCTCTGGCGATGATGCAGCCATTGTCATGCAGGAAATGGCGCATCGTTTGACGCAAAAGCTATTACATCCTACATCCATCTTACTCAGAGAAGTCGCTAAAGATGAAAATCCTGATGTCTATGAAACGATTAAAGAACATTTAGAAGATATTTTTAGTGCTCAGCGAAAACTAAAAAAATAAAAGCGGTCACTGACCGCTTTTATTTATTCATGTAGTAAGCGTAGTCCAATTTTTTTGGTTAGCTCATTCAGTTGTTGTCTTAAGTTTTTAGACTCGTTTAATGATTTTGCTGCTTTAAATTTGATTCTCAGATATTTTTCTTGAAGTGAAAGCGAGTATTCTGAGGCAAGTTTATCAGCCATTTCAGGGGCTTCAGTGAGTGTTTGAATATTGGTACGTTTTAAAATCTCAGAGAGTTCATGATGAAATGGGCTACAAGCACCCAAAATATAATAACTCGCTAGCTCTTGGTCGTCTGGCAGGTCATCAAAAATGACATTAAAAATTTTTAATACTTTTGCAAGCAATTCATCTTCAGGAATCACTGCACGTAATACTTCAAAATGAATATAAAGAAATGGATGGTACATTAACATTGCGACTGCGAAATCTTCATCTCGTGTGCGAATATTAAATGATAATGAAGCGTCAAGACTCACTTGAGGTTGCCACTTTTTATTGAATCCTAATTTTTCTTTGAAATATTGACGAATCAAATAGCGATACGAACCTTGCTTAGGCATCAGATTGGTGAGTTGATTTAGCTCAGCCATGACCTGACTTTTACCTTCAGGTGTATTGATTTGATATTGTTGACTGAGCAGTGAAAAAGCAAACTCAGATAAGAGTGGTGATTGTTGCCAAAGTCGATTGAAAGTTTCAACACCTTCCTTACGAACTAATGAGTCAGGATCATGCTCCGCAGGTAGAATAAAAAATTTCAGTTCACGACCATCATTTAAGAGGGGAAGTGCAATTTCTAAAGTGCGTCGAGCTGCTTTTTGACCAGCCGAATCACCATCAAAAGCAATAGTTAACTGATTGTTTTGTTTAAATAATAGATTCAAATGATCAGCATTGCTCGCCGTCCCCAAGGTGGCAACTGCGCCAGGAATGCCAGCTTGCTGTAATGCGATGACATCCATGTAACCTTCAACCATTAACCAATGATTGGCTTTGAGCTTACGACCTTCATATAAGCCATAGAGTAGTTGGTTTTTATGGAAAACTTCAGAGTCTGGCGAGTTGATATATTTGGGTTTGATCTCGTCATTCAATGCTCGTCCACCAAATCCGACAACGCGACCTTTTGCATCACGTATAGGAAAAATGACACGTTCTCGTAGTAGATCAAAATCACGACCAGAATCACTGGTTCTGATCAAACCGAGTAGTTTTAATCCTTCAATATCTTGCGGAAATGCTTTTTCAAGATGTTGCCAATCTTCTGGGGCATAACCTAATCGCCAATACTTAATCGTGGTATCACTTAGTCCGCGTCGCTGAAAATACTGTTGCGCAATTTGGCTATTTGGAAGTTGTTTTTCATAAAATAAAGCAACATTTTCAAGAAGATCGTATAAATTACCTTCAGGTGCGACCTCAACTGAATTCAAGTCATCTGTATTAAATTGATACTCATCGAATTCATAGTTTTGAAATGCTTCAAAAGGATCTACATCAAAAGCTGAAGTAGGCGGAGAAATGATTTCTGCTGCATCTGCTTCAATGGGTGCCTGCGGTTGCTTTTCTTGGTTAGGTTTAATAGGTTCTCTCTTGTATGAGAGTTTTTTATTGTCTTGATTGTCTTTAGGTAATTCGATACCGGTTTGGCTTGCCAGGTCTTTAATCACCTCGATGAAATTGCGATTATCAATATCCATCATAAAGCGAATTGCATTTCCATTGGCTTGGCAACCGAAACAGTGGAAATATTGCTTATCACGGTAGACGTGAAAAGAAGGTGTTTTCTCTTGATGAAAAGGACAACAGCCTGAATAGGTACGACCTGACTTTTTTAATTTCACACGTTGGCCAATAAGATCGACGATGTCAGTTCGATCTAAAATTTGATCAATCGTATGTTGTGGAATTGCCATAATTAAAAAGCCAAAAGAATGAGGAATAAAGTGATTGAATTAAGTCTATCCTAAACACTTAAGACGATAAATAAAGCCATGCAATAAAAAAGGTGGGTAATCCCACCTTTTTTGATTCGTAAGAATGGATTATTGACGCTGTGGGTCGTACATACTTTCATTTGCTGGCGCACTTTCCACATTGTGATCTTTATTACCAAGCAAGCCAAAGCTTAAGCGATTCAATAAACCGGGTTGTGTATTGGTGTTGTCAGATTGCTCTGCTGATACTTCTGCCGTTGTTTGGCTGCGTGCTTCACGACCTAAAATACCCAAGGTTGCACGATTTAACCAACTTCCATCTTTACGTGCTGCGCGTAAATCGACCTCACCATTAGACTTCACAAGATGAGGGTAGTTTAGCTTTAGCACTTCAACGTATTGTTGAGATGTTGCCTTGTCACCGAGTTTATCGTATCCGTAAGCAATCGTTGCAAGCGCTTCTGGTACTTGAGGTGTTTGAGGGAAATGTTCCATAACCCATTGTCCACGCTCAACTGCTGCAAGCCAAGCTTTACGCTTTAAGTTAAAGCGAGCCGCATTCATTTCACTTTCAGCAAGTTCTTGACCAATAAATTTCATGCGCTGAGCAGCATCTACAGCATACTGACTACTTGGGAAACGACGAATGAAATCAACAAAATTTTGATATGCAACTTTTAAATAGCTGACATCACGATGAGCCTGTTGGAGTGATGTATAGCGGATGAGACCATCATAGTTTTGCTCCATATTCGCCACACCACGAACATAGTAAGCATAATCAACATTAGGATGTTGAGGATTTAAACGAATAAAACGGTCTGCTAGCGCAATAACAGCTTCATAGTCTTTTTGTTGAAAACGAGCATATAAAAGATCGAGTTGAGCTTGTTGAGTATATTGACCTGTAGGGTAATAAGTTTCAATTGCTTCTAATGATTGTGCTGCATCGCTATATTGACCACGATCTAATGCTTTTTGTGCTTTATCGAAATAAGATTGTTCGGTTGATTTAGGTCCAGTATCTACAACATCCTTCTTGGGATTACTACTACAGCCCACAAATGTTGCTGCTAAGCCTAGCGATAAAGCAAGCATCGTAACTTTATAACGTGGTAGCGACATAAAAATTCCTCTGTTTATACGGGCAATAGGCTACAATTGCACTATTAAACCACTTTTGTCCGAATGAGCAAATGACTTCAGCACAAACTTCTAATTCTAATTTCCCAGAAATCGACATCAATTTACTTGAAGATTCTGAGGATGCAGATAACCATACTTCAGCCCCAACTGCAACACGTTTATCGTTGCAATTTCAAGTGGATGAGAGTTCTCTTGGTCAGCGAATAGACCAAGTTGCTGCGCTCGCTTGGAACGAATTTTCGCGTGAAAAATTGAAACAATGGTTGAAGGATGGTCATTTGTTGGTAAATGGTCAAGTTGTGAAACCAAAATATAAAAGTGAAGGGAATGAGCTACTCACGCTTGATGTAGAGCTTGAAGCCCAAGTCACCAGTCAACCTGAAAATATCCCTTTAGATATTATTTATGAAGATGATGACATCTTAGTCATTAACAAGCCAGTGGGGATGGTTGTACATCCTGGCGCAGGAAACCCGAATGGTACTTTGGTTAATGCACTGTTGTATCATTTTCCTAAATCAGCAGAATTATCTCGAGCTGGTCTAGTACACCGTATCGATAAAGATACTAGTGGTCTCTTGGTTGTAGCTAAAAATTTAGAAGCTCAATTTTCCTTAAGTAAACAGTTAGCGAAAAAATCAGTTTATCGAATTTATGATTTAATTTGTTATGGCAATATTATTGCAGGCGGTAAAATTGATGAGCCGATTAAACGTCATCCTGTAGATCGTGTAAAAATGGCGATCTTACCAGGTGGTCGTGATGCCGTGACTCACTATAATGTGAAAGAAAGATTCCAAAATTTCACACGTGTTCAAGCACAATTAGAAACTGGACGTACTCATCAGATTCGTGTTCATTTCACTTATATTGGTTTTCCTTTGGTCGGTGATCCAGTGTATGTCAGTCGTGTCAAAGTACCTGCGGGTGCTTCGGAAAAACTTGCTACTCATTTACGAGAGTTTAGACGTCAAGCACTTCATGCATCAAAATTGGGGTTAGTACATCCACGGACAGGTGAAGAAATGATGTTTGAAGCACCATGGCCTGAAGATTTCACAGCATTACTTGAGACTCTTCGTACGGAAAATAAGGCTTACTAAATTAAAGGAAAGTTTACATGCAAATTGTGCAAGGTTTGCCCAAAGGTGTCGTGGTAGGACAAACAGAATTGAGTCACCCTCACGCACTGAAAACACCACAGACTGATTTAGAAGGTTTTAACTTGGCGTTGCATGTAAATGATCAACCAGAACGTGTTCATCGGCATAGAATGAGCTTGTTAAATGACTTTTCAGTCTATGGGGTGAATCGATTAACTTGGATGAACCAAACGCACAGTACAATCTGTCACGTTGTAAATGATGACATGAGCTTACACGCCCTAAATGGCGATGGTTTAGTGACACAGCAAAAACAACATGCATTAATGATGATGACGGCAGATTGTTTACCGGTGGTTCTCGGTAACAAAGATGGTACTGAAGTCGCTAATTTGCATGCGGGTTGGCGAGGATTGGCAAATGGCATTATTGAAAATACAGTCAATGCCATGAGCACTCAACCCTCTTGGGCGTGGTTAGGTGCGGCAATTAGTCAGCCATGCTTTGAAGTGGGTGAAGAAGTAATGCACACATTCTGCGATAGGATTCCAGAATTAAGTTCAGCATTTCAAAAGGGAGATCTAGAGGGTAAGTATTACGCAGATCTGTATGCGATTGCTCGCCATATATTGAAAAGTTTAGGGGTGGAACAGGTTCTTGGAGGTGAGCGGTGCAGTTACACGGAGGATCAAACATATTATTCTCATCGCCGTAATTCCAAAACTGGTCGCATGGCAACATTCGTATTTATGCACAGTAATCAATAAACTCATTTGATTTTTCAAAGTTTCATACCATGACCAAATTTCGTAAAAGCATCGCTATCGTTTATCACAGCCCATTTGGTCACACTCAGAAAGTCGCCGAACATATCGCCATTGGTGCACAAAAACTCAATATTGAGGTATTGCTCATCAATGTTACAGACGTGAACTGGGAGTTGCTTGATCAAGCTGAATCTATTGTATTTGGCTGTCCTACTTATATGGGAAGTCTAACCTCAGCGTTGAAATTATTTATGGAGCAATCTTCAAAGCGTTGGCTAGCGAGAACATAGCAGGGCAAATTGGCAGCTGGTTTCACAAATGGTGGAGGATTAAGTGGATATAAGTTGGCTGTGCTTCAGCATATCAATCTTTTTGCAATGCAACATGGCATGATTTGGTCTGTACTACCGCTAATGTCTACAGGTAGATCGCATCAAGATCTCAATCGTATGTCTAGTTTTTTGGGGACTCATGACGCAGTCTGATAATGCGCCTGTGGAGGTAACACCTCCGAGTGGGGATATTGAAACGGCCACATGGTTTGGTGAACATTTAGCGAATACCGTATTCAGGTTAAATTGCATGGATTAAAAAATCATTTTCATCTAATTTAATTATTTATTGCTCGCTTGAAATGTAATGATGAAATGAAGTGAAGTTAACTAGGTTGTTGAAATTAAATTTATAATTGTTTATTCAGACAAAGAGCTGATCAATTAATTACAAAATAGTGTTAAATATTTCACATTAAATTTTAAAAATAATTATAATTAATCATCGAATAAAAAACGTGCGCCATTGGACTTGGTTGCCTAAAAATTACAAGGTTTGGAGTCATTCATGACCTACACTTCAAAAAATATTGGGTTCAATTCAGCTGTTTTAATGTTTGTTCTCATGTTATCACCACTGGTGCACGCTCAAACAACCCTGGAAAAATTGGACGATCGGGAGTTGTCTGACATTTCTGGTCAAGCTTTATTAAGTATGAGTTATATCGATCCCAATGATGGGGCAAACAATATGCGAGGTAAAGGCGTTGGCTTTTATAAACTCGGAATGGAAGCAGATATAGAGCTCAATGCAAATATTAAGCATTTACAACTTGGCTGTGGTGGTATTAATGGAGCAGGTGGATGTGACATTGATATTGAAAATCTGAGTTTGAGTGGTGTGTCAGACACCAGAGAAGGTCGTGCAGGTTCTTCAGCCAAGTTAACCAATCCATTTTTAGAGTTTGCGGTAAAAAATCCAACATCGGCATCAACGCGAGAAGTCGTTGGATTGCGTCTCAGTGCTGAAAAAGTATTAGGTTTGCTGACGCTTGGTGATGAAAACTCTGACAAACCGAATGGCATTAACTCACTCAGTGGTTATTTAAAAATTAATCCGACCCAAGGTATGGCTTATACCAATGCTCGTAATATGTCCTATAGCGATACTAATTTAACGATCGATGGGAGAGTAAAGCCAAACATTTGTATACCAATCTTGGGATGTTTAGGGATTCCATTAGGATTTAAATCTGATGATTACAACCTCGCGTTACAAGAAACCTCAGCTCCATTAACACTGAATGGTGCTGTGATATCTGGCACTCGAATAAACTCTGCAAGGTTAAGTGGTATCGCGCATATCAATCCACTGTACTTTGATGGTGATTTAAAGGCTTCCTTAAATGTATCTCTTGGGTTATTAAATTTACAAAAAGAAGTGACTGGAAATATTACAGGTTTAAAAGCCAATATTACTGTTGATCAAAACCTAGGCTTTATCCATAAAATCATGCTCAACAACCCATTTTCACTTTCTCTACAAAATAGTGAGGTCTGGTGGCCAAATGCTGATGTTGCCGCAAAGCAAGGTTGGTGGATGGCATTTAATGATTCAATTGATATTGGGGATGTTACACCTGAGAAACGTATTGATATTACTAATGATGTATTAAAACAAGTGGTTGGACCTATTGGTGAATACATTACTCGAAATCCCATCGAATGTACTGTCTTGAATTGTCTTTTTGGGGATAAGTTAGGTGTAGGTAATGTCAATTTACCGAATACAAGTGTGAATTTTCCATTAAAAGACTTGCAACTAAAAAATCAAACCTTTGCTCCAAACTGTTATGGAAATTTAAGATTCTGTTAAATAGGTGATGTACTTGAGTTTTTGAGTTCGCATTTCATCGGATAAATGATTATTTACATCACATATTAATACTGTTGATTGTGATGTAAGTCTCTAAAAATATTCAATTTTATTATTATTTCTCTATTTCAATTCGTTAAGTCAAGTTTTGAGCCTCTTTATTTTTTTCATTAATTTATAGATAGTAATGCTGTTGCTTATGGATTAAGCCTGAATAAAAATAATACGGAGACTCTAATGTTGAAGAGTTTACTTGTTTCTATCAAATTGATTTTATCAACATCTTGCTTAGTGTTGATTCCTTTGTCTGCAACTGCTAATAACATTCAGAATGATTTAAAAATGATGACTGATGAAGAGTTATCTGCGACAAACGGTCAAGCTTTATTAAGTATGAGTTATATTGATCCCAATGACGGGGCAAACAATATGCGAGGTAAAGGCGTTGGCTTTTATAAGCTTGGAATGGAAGCAGATATAGAACTCAATGCAAATATTAAGCATTTACAACTTGGCTGTGGTGGTATTAATGGAGCAGGTGGATGTGATATTGATATCGAAAATCTGAGTTTGAGTGGTATGTCAGACACTAGAGAGGGTCGTGCGGGTTCTTCAGCTAAGCTAACCAATCCATTTTTAGAGTTTGCGGTAAAAAATCCAACATCTGCATCAACTCGAGAAGTTGTGGGTTTGCGTCTCAGTGCTGAAAAAGTATTAGGTTTACTGACGCTTGGTGATGAAAACTCTGATAAACCGAATGGTATTAACTCACTCAGTGGTTATTTAAAAATTAATCCCACTCAGGGTATGGGCTATACTAATGCTCGAAGTATGACCTATGCCGATACTGGTCAAACCATTAATGGAAAAGTGAATGCAAGAATTTGTGTGATTTGTATTATTGCACCTACTTTGACACTCGATTTTAAATCGGATAGTTATAATCTAGCATTACAAGAAACGACAGCACCAATTCAAATCAATGGCACTACGGTCTCTGGTACTCGAATGAGTTCTGCACAGCTGACAGGTGTTGCCAATATTAATCAGTTGAATTTTGGTGGTGATCTCAAGGCCAATATCCAAGTGCTAGGGGTAGGATTGCTGAATTTGCAAAAAGAGGTCAGTGGTAACATTACGGGCTTAAAAGCCAACATTACGGTAGATCAAAACTTAGGTTTAATTCATAAAATCCCTGTAAACAATCCATTCTCACTCTCTGTTCAAAATAGTGAGATCTGGTGGCCAAATGCTGATGTTGCTGCACAGCAAGGTTGGTGGATGGCATTTAATGATTCGATCAATATTGGAGATGTTACACCTGAGAAGCGTATTGATATTACAAATGATGTGTTAAAACAAGTAGTTGGACCAATCAGTGATTATATCAGCCGAAATCCTCCATCTTGTAATGCACTTGATTGTTTGTTTGGTGACAAACTTGGTGTTGGAAATGTTCATTTGCCGAATACCAATGTAAATTTTCCATTAAAAGATTTACAACTTAAAAATCAAACCTTTGCTCCAAACTGTTATGGAAATTTAAGGTTCTGTTAATAAAAAAACCGCTCATTTGAGCGGTTTTTTTATTTATGAAAAATTCTTGCTTTATCGCGCTGCCAATCGCGGTCTTTTTCAGTGGCACGTTTGTCGTGTAATTGTTTACCTTTAACAAGTGCAATTTCAAGTTTGACTAAACGACCTTTCCAATAGCACGCCAAAGGTACACATGTGTAACCTTTTTGATTGATCGCCCCTTGGAGTTTCTCGAGTTCGCGACGTGAAAGAAGTAGCTTACGAGTACGTGTTGCTTCGGGAACGATGTGAGTTGAAGCAGAAAGAAGAGGTTGAATTTGAGCACCAAATAAATAAGCTTCATTATTTTTGAAAATAATATAGCTTTCCGTGATACTCATGCGTCCAGCACGAAGAGATTTTACTTCCCAACCTTGTAACGCTAAACCAGCTTCAAATTTTTCCTCAATAAAATAATCGTGACGTGCACGTTTGTTGAGCGCAATAGTGCCACTATTATTTTTTTTAACTACAATCGATTTCGACATAATACAAATATTCCAAGATTAGGTCTATTTTGCCTCAAACTTGGCTTGAGGTGAAGTCATTTCACCGTCAACAAGTGTGCGTGTGAATTGAGTTTTTGTTAAACTGTGCGCCTACATAATAATCTTAGAGTATAAATGGATGTCTAAAACTCGTGTCATCTATCCGGGAACATTCGATCCTATTACCAATGGTCATATTGATCTTGTATCTCGTGCTGCAAAAATGTTTGATGAAGTTGTAGTTGCGATTGCAATTGGTCATCACAAAAATCCAGTGTTTAGTTTAGATGAGCGAGTTGCGCTTGCAAAATCATCATTAAGCCATTTAGATAACGTAGAATTTGTTGGTTTTGATGGTTTGCTGGTGAATTTTTTTCAAGAGCAAAAGGCAACAGCTGTACTCAGAGGTTTAAGAGCAGTGTCTGACTTTGAATATGAGTTTCAACTTGCAAATATGAATCGTCAATTAGATTCAAATTTTGAAGCTGTATTTTTAACGCCGTCAGAGCAATACTCGTTTATTTCATCCACATTAGTTCGTGAAATTGCACGTTTGAAAGGTGATGTGACGAAATTTGTGCCAAAAGCAGTTGTTGAGGCATTTGAACGTAAGCATCAGCAAGGTTGGTAGAGTGTCTTTAATTATTACGGATGAGTGCATCAATTGTGACGTTTGTGAGCCTGTATGCCCAAATGAAGCGATTTATATGGGTGAACTGATCTATGAAATTGATCCGAACCTATGTACTGAATGTGTTGGTCATCATGACCAACCCCAGTGTTCATTATTCTGCCCAGTAGACTGTATTCCTAAAGATCCTAATCATGTGGAATCTGAGGTTGAATTGCTGGAAAAGTATAAAAAACTAATTGCTCAAAAAAGCACGAGCAATTGATCTCAAAGTTTGTTAAGATGCGCCACTTGAAGTGAGCCAGACGATCGCTGCTGTGAAGGTCTTTGTGACTAAAGCAGGGGAGGAAAGTCCGGGCTTCATCGGGCAAGGTGCCAGGTAACCCCTGGGAGGCGTAAGCCTACGGAAAGTGCAGCAGAGAGTAGACCGCCATTTTGCAACTGAACTTCGGTTTAGCCTAAAATATGGTAAGGGTGAAAGGGTGCGGTAAGAGCGCACCGCATGACTGGTAACAGTTCATGGCATGGTAAACCCCACCTGAAGCAAGACCAAATAGGAATCCTTAAGGTATGGCCCATACTGGATTCGGGTAGGTCGCTTGAGCATATGAGTGATTGTATGCCTAGAGGAATGATCGTTCTAGACAGAACCCGGCTTATCGGCTCACTTCAACAAATTTTGATCAAACAGTGCCGATATTACTTGACGGATACATCAATCAAGTAGATAATGCGCCCACAGTTTACGGCTATGTAGCTCAGTTGGTTAGAGCACCGCACTCATAATGCGGGGGTCACAGGTTCAAGTCCCGTCATAGCCACCATTTTTATAGACCACACTCACTAGTGTGGTCTTTTTTTATGTGTGAAATCTTGAGTTTTCATTGGCACTGAATAAGCTGAGAATCTAGCTTAATTTTTGGAAACCCTTGTTCAAATTGTGCTAAAACGGCTCTCTGATTTACATTTGAAAACACAATATTTTGCAAGCTTTCAATTTTTTGCTCAGACAAATAAAGCTGTGCACAATGAAGAGCAACCGCATTCTCTTTACTCACGGCAAGTTTATGATCTTCAGGAATGACATCAATATGCACGAGCTTTTGTTGAGCACGGCTTAATTGAACTAGAGTTCGTTTTTGTTGCATGGTTATAAAGTTTTGAGCATTGATCCATTGAGCGACATCCATGCGTACACCGTGATAATTCACAAATATGGGATGAATCGTTTGGCATCCGCTCACAAGGGTTAAACAGCATATGAGAATAAAATATTGAGGATTGAGCATGATTTTGATGTTATTGAAACCTTACTATTACAATAAAATCATATAATTATGGATTAATTTTGTTCAAATAAGGTTTATTTGTATAAAGGGTGATCATTAGTGCTTTCGTATGCTTGACGATACAACGATAACTTAAGATAATGCGCACACAGTTTACGGCTATGTAGCTCAGTTGGTTAGAGCACCGCACTCATAATGCGGGGGTCACAGGTTCAAGTCCCGTCATAGCCACCATTTTTATAGACCATGCTCACCGCATGGTCTTTTTTTTATCTCTCAAAATGTCCTGAGATAAGGTCAAGTGTAGATTGTGCTTGATAAAAAGGCTGAATCAAACTTTGAATTAATTGTTCTAGAATGCCAAAATCATTTAACATGGTGATAAGTTGAGGTGCAAAACGATGGGCTTCGATCACTAAATCTTCTTGAGTTAGTCCAACAGCCGTAAGTAAAGCTTGTAAACTGTAATCACCAAAATATTCATAGAACTCATCAACCACTTCTAAAATGATGGACTGAATCTCAGCGGATTGGCGTAAATTTCTCCAGGTTTCATAGACCAGAATAAAAAAATCTTCGACATCAATGGCTTCAATCTGCTCAAGCTGAGCTGAAATTTTTTGAAATTGGAGATCTGACCAAATATGTTGAATGATTTCATAAAGTTCATTTTGAGGCAGCGTGATAATTTCGCCTAATTGAACCAATATTGCATTTGCAAGTTGGGATTCTAGTTTTAACTCTAATGTATGTTGCTGATCTTGGAGAAAATTAAAAATCTTTGATTTGACCGTATGATTTTGAACTTTATTTTTTCGAAGCCTATCCAGCCAAGGTGTATATTTTTCTAAAATCTGATTTGCTAATTGAAGGCTCACTGCATGTGCCTTCTCATTACTCAAAATTTGTTGTTTTAAACCATAACGTACTTGATCTAATTCAAGAATTTTATTTAGCCATAGCCCAAAATCATGGTCGGAAATTAAATCTCCGATTAAAGCATTTGAATTCTTTAAATGAAGGTAAATACGTTGTGCAACAGCGCCAATAAACTCTAGTAAATCAGGTCCAAGATTTAACTCAAAAGTATATTTCGAAACAACAGCATGAAGTTGTTCAATATTTACAATATCTTTTAATTTGATTCGATTAAACTGAGCATAAGCTTGTGAAACAAACGTGTCTAATACCGCATTTGATTCAGCATTTAATAAATATTGTTGGGTAAACCGAATTTGCTCAAGCATAAGTGCTTGAGCAAATTGATTGAGTTGTGTCGAGTTAGACACCTGCTTTCCATCCATTTACGATTGGATAGCGGCGTTCGCGGCTAAATGCACGAGAGGATATACGTGGACCAATTGCACCCTGACGGCGCTTATATTCGTTGCGATCAACCAATCCAATGACTTTAGTCACGATATCTCGATCAAAACCTTTAGAGATAATATCTTCAAGACTCTGATCTTCTTCAATATATGCATATAAAATTGCATCAAGAACATCGTAAGGTGGTAATGAGTCTTGATCTTTTTGATCAGGTCGTAATTCAGCAGAAGGTGGACGAGTAATCACACGTTCAGGGATTACAGGCGTATCTTCCAAACTATTACGGTATTTCGCTAACTCAAATACAATCGTTTTATAAACATCTTTAAGTACAGCAAAACCACCGACCATATCACCGTACAGTGTGCAGTAACCGACAGATAATTCAGATTTGTTACCTGTAGATAAAACAAGATTACCAAATTTATTCGACAGACCCATTAATAAGGTGCCGCGTGCGCGAGCTTGTAAATTTTCCTCAGTTGCATCAGCAGGAGAATTGCCGAAGAATGGGTGTAATGTCTGCATAAAGCTGTTGACGATTGGGTGAATTTCCGCAATACCAAAAGTGACTCCCATACGTTTTGCCTGTTCAGTCGCGTCTTCAACACTGATTTGAGAGGTATATGTGTAAGGCATCATAACAGCTTGAACTTTATCTGCTCCAATAGCATCGACAGCGATTGCGAGAGTAAGCGCTGAGTCAATACCACCAGAGAGACCAAGAATGACGCCAGGGAAACCTGAGCGGTGTACATAATCTCGTGTTGCTAAAACCAAAGCTTGGTAAATTTCTGCAATCGTATCTAATGCAGGTGCTTTGATAGTGGCTTTAAAAGATTTAAGCTCTGCTTCATATTCAACATGAAAAAGGTCTTCTTTGAAGCTTGGTGCTTCAAGTACAACTTCACCGTTTGCATTTACAACGAAACTTGTTCCGTCGAAAATGAGATCATCTTGCCCGCCCACTTGGTTGACATAAACAAGATTGAGATTCAATTGTTTAGCTAACTCTTTAAGTGTAACAACACGGTGTTGAGGCTTTCCAACTTCGTATGGTGAGGCATTTAACACAAGAACAGTTTCAACATTCAGTTTGGCAAGTTGTTGAACACTCTCAAGTGTCCAGACATCTTCGCAAATTAATACACCGAATTTATGTCCTAAATATTCAAATACAAGGTGTTGATGACCCTCAGCGAAATATCTCTTTTCATCAAAAACACTATAATTTGGTAAATTTTGCTTGTTATAAATACCTAATACTTGCCCATCTTTCATAACGGCTGCAGAGTTATAGCGTGCACCCGAATCAGCTTGATTAACAAAACCAAATACCATCACAATGTCTTTCACTTCAGCCAGTTTTTCGAAAGTTGATGGTGTACGTTTGCTTAGGCTTGGACGAAGTAGAAGATCCTCTGCAGGATAACCAATGGTCGAAAGTTCAGGAAACACAATGATATTGGCATTTTGCTGTTTGGCTTCGTTAGCGAGTTCAATCATTCGTTGAACATTGGCTTCTAAATTGCCGACAAATGGAGAGAATTGAGCAAGAGAAACTTTAAAACTATTCATTTAAACCAAGTCCTATCCTATAGGTTTATATACAGCACGTGCTGATTTTATTGGAGTAATTATTCAGCTGTGTGTATGTGATATTACATAACTGCCAAATGGCTCAAATTTACATCATTAAAACATGATAAAAGATCTTATTTCTTGCACAGCAAAAACTACGATTCATATGTATTCTATCTAAAATAAAAGTAGATACTAGCTTTTGCCATTGTTTGTACATAAAAAATTAAATCGTAATGGATTTGCGACACAGTAAATCAGATGTTAAAGCTGATATGGTGTTTCTGATTCACAAATCAATAGCTTGAATAAAAAATATTCTTTTAATTTTACAATTTTTATTGATTCAAAATAATATTCGGAATCTTTTTCAAAAATATATCTCTAGCTATATCGCCTTGTTGTTCAATGTTGTAGTCATTGAAATTTTTTTTAGGGTCAAATTTATAGGCATAAGGATTATACTTTTTGAAGGAAATAAAATACGCGCTTTGCAGAAAAGCGCCTTTGAGCAAAACATTTTGTCCTTGTTGGTGTTGTAAAATATGAGTCATCTCGTGAATGAAAATTCCTTGATAGATTTTATTTTCTTTCGAATAGTCAGTTTTGAAATGTTTGTTACGAATATGCAAATAGCCCTTTGGTGCCATAAATACCGCTGAGGGTTGCCACGGTAGAAACGGATGATTCATGATTTTCACCCTGTCATAATCTATGAGATCACCAAAGACACTTTGGCTCAACGTGATTTCACCTTGGGTGAGTGATCTACATCTAAAAGCGTCAAATTTTATCCATTTTAAAATAAGTGGCATCCACAACATCATACTTATTTCTTAATCTACTTAAAGTTTATGTGACATTCAAAATATCACTATTTGGAATCATTACTTGTTAAAAATGGTGTTGACCTTTAATGATAATGAAATGGTATTTACTGATTAAAACTTAATAATTTTGTTAGACAATCTTGATGAATGAGCAATTATGCCATCTCTAAAGATTTATTATGCAAATGGCTATTTCCTCTTTTTATCTTAATTTTTTAGAAACGTCGAATAATTCACATTATTTGAATGTATTCACTGAGATAAAAGAGAAGGTTCGCCATGTTATTAACTCAGCCACTAAAAAAAATTTCTAAATTTCTAAACGGTTCTAAATTTGATCCTGAGAATCAATCAAAAGCTATTCCAATTCGTCATATGAAATTTGATTTTGATCATCAAAAGATTGATCCAAAATTTTATTTGAATGCGGAATTAGCAAGTGCTTACTTTGCCTCACTTTCAATTTTTTTAACCTATGGTGAGGATCTCGTTATTGATACAGCACGTTATCATCGTGACTTTATTCAAGATCCATTACTCAAGCAAAGAGTGACAGCGCTGATTGGGCAAGAAGCTTTACATTCTAAACTTCATGAAGAATTAAATGACGCTTTTTTAAAGGCAGATTTGCCTGTCAAATTGTTTAGATTTCTGGCGCATCACGTTTTTGAATATGGTTTTAATCGGTTACCTCAGCCAATGAAATTATCGCTTATGGCTGGGATTGAGCATTTTACCGCAGTGCTTGCTGAATACATGATGAATCATGAGCATATTTTCTTCGAATCTCAAGATGAGAAACAACGCGCAATTTGGATGTGGCATATGCTTGAGGAATCAGAGCATAAAGATATTGCATATGATGTGTTTCAACTTCTTTCGAGTAACTATGCTTTAAGAATAGCAGGCTTTTTCCCAGCGCTTATTACGATTTTAGTGCTGATTTCTGCTGCATCCTTAATTGTGCCATTTTATCGTAAGCCATCAAATCTAATCAGTTTAAGTTACTACAAAGATATGTACCGAAGTGTAGGTTTGATTTTTGGTCTAAAAGATGGTGTTTATGGCAGTTCGATCAAACATATTTTCGAATATCTCAAACCAGACTTCCATCCGAATGATCATGATACATCAGCGTTTTTAGAGTACTACAAAGAACGTTTATTAAATCCAGTGGATGGTATTTTAACACCATACTTTACGAAGGAATTCATGCCTGCTTTAAAGGTATAAGAATAAGGATAGTTCATGCTTTTTTTTAAGAAGAAAATTAAACCGAGCCATCAGGCTTATGCTGTGGTAACGGGTGCTGGAAGTGGTATTGGGCGCAGTTTTGCATTGGAAATTGCAAAACGTGGTGGTCAAGTGGTGTGTGCTGATATTAATTTAGCTGCAGCTGAAGAAACTGTTCAGCTGATTTCTCAGACCACAGGGCAAAAAGCATTTGCTGAATCCTGCGATGTGGGAAAAAAGGAAGATGTTGAGCGATTGGCGAATCAAGCAGAAAACCTTTTTAATCATCCTGTGACACTTGTTATTAATAATGCTGGCGTGGGGTTAGGTGGTAAGTTTGATGAGATAACACTAGAAGATTGGCAATGGTGTATGCATGTCAACTTATGGGGCGTGATTCATGGTTGCCACTTTTTTGTACCGAAGTTTAAACAACAAGGTTATGGGGCAATTATTAATGTTGCTTCAGCAGCAGGATTTACAGCTGCACCTGAAATGACAGCTTATAACGTGACGAAATCTAGTGTACTTGCATTATCTGAAACGTTATCTGCAGAACTACATCAAGATAATATCCGTGTGAATGTGCTTTGCCCAACTTTAGTACCTACTAATATTATGAAGAATGGGCGATTACCTTCCAATTACTCGGGTTTAGCGGATGATTTATTGCAGAATCATGCAGTTGTCACAAGCGATCAAGTTGCACAAAAAACCTTAAACAATTTAGATAAAGGCATTCTTTATACGATTCCACAACCAGACGCGAAATTATTTTGGTTGATGAAGCGTGCTTCACCGACCTTATATACCAAAATGTTAGGTGTAGGTTATCCATGGTTTAAGCGTTTTGTAAAATAATAGAGAGATAAAAGAATGACACTCGATAACGAATTAGAGAGCAATGCAGATTTAAAAATTCAAACTGCTGATCAATCTGAAAAAGCAGAAGTAAAAGTAAAGAAAAAAAATAACGCAGATAAAGAACTTAAAGTCGAACAATTACAGAAGGTGTATGACACGATTGTTGTTGGTGCAGGTATTTCCGGTATCGCTGCGGCATATAAAATGAATCAGGCAGGATATCGCGACTACATTGTGCTGGAAAAAGCGAACCGAGTTGGTGGTACATGGCGCGATAATAATTATCCAGGATGTGGATGTGATGTTCCTTCAGCCTTATATTCTTTTTCCTTTTCGCCAAGTCACAAATGGAGTCATTTGTTTGCCAAGCAGCCAGAAATCTTAAGTTATCTTGAGGAAGTGGTTGAGAAGCATCAACTGACTGAAAAAATCCAATTTAATCATGAATTAAAAACAGCACGTTGGGATAACGAGAAGGCGCAGTGGTCGTTAGAAACTTCTCAAGGAAAGTATCTAGCAAAAACGGTAATCTTTACAACGGGACCGATTACTGAGCCATCATTTCCAAAAATTAAGGGCATAGAAAGTTTCAAGGGGGAAATGTTTCACTCTGCAAGATGGAATCATGAGTACGATCTGAAAGGTAAACGTATTGCTGTTATTGGTACAGGTGCTTCAGCGATTCAATTTATTCCTCAGGTTCAGCCATTAGCGAAAGAACTCTTTGTGTTTCAGCGTACAGCACCTTGGGTGTTGCCAAAAGCTGATATGAATTTGAATGATCAAGCGAAATCACTGATCCAGAAATTTCCCGTTATTCAATCCACTTGGCGGAGCAGTATTGCCCAAATTTTAAATGGCATTAACTTTGGTTTGCGTAATCCGAAAGTGCTGAAGCCTGTGAATTTCTTAAGCAAACAATTATTGAAGTTGCAAATTCAAGATGATGAATTAAGAAAAAAAGTCACACCAAATTTTGATATTGGCTGTAAACGTCTTTTATTTGCCAACAATTACTATCCAGCATTGCAACAAGATAATGTGAAACTAATCAATGAGGGGTTGGTTGAGATTGATGGGAATACGGTCGTTGCGGCCAATGGTGAGCGTCATGAAGTAGATGTCATCATTTGGGGTACGGGTTTTGAGGTATCGCATCCGCCAATTGGTAAACGCATTTACGATATGGATGGGAAGCTCTTAGCAGATCGCTGGAAAAATAGTTCACCAGAAGCTTATTTAGGTGCAAGTATTACCAATGTACCAAATGCATTTTTGGTGCTAGGACCAAATATTCTGGTTTATGACTCATTTATTGGTATTGCTGAAGCTCAATTAGATTATATTCTTGATGGCCTACTAAAGATCAAAAAGCAAAATATTAACAAGCTTGTGATTAAAGACGACGTTGTTAAGCGACATAATCAATTGGTTCAAAAGCATCTTAAAACCACTGTATTTAATGCAGGGGGCTGTAAGAGTTACTATTTGGATGAAAATGGTCGTAACTTTGCAGCATGGCCATGGTCTCTTGCAAAATTAAAACAGCAGTTAAGCTCATTAAATTTGGATCATTATTCACAACACTGATCAAAAAAGCCTGATTTAATCAGGCTTTTTTTTGTTTGTAGATATTCTAGATATACGAGGTTTCTATTTCATCAGGGCTGAAAACAATATTTTGTTGTTAATCAGATAATAAAAAACCACCCAAAGGGTGGTTTTTTGACTGTCGACGCAGTTCGAATTAACGAACGATATCGCGTTGAACTTCGCCAGTGTAAAGTTGACGAGGACGTCCAATCTTGTATGGGCCGCTGTGCATTTCTAACCAGTGGCTGATCCAACCAACAGTACGTGCAAGTGCGAAGATTACAGTGAACATTTCTGTTGGGATACCAATCGCTTTAAGGATGATACCTGAATAGAAGTCAACGTTTGGATAAAGGTTACGCTTGATGAAGTATTCATCAGAAAGTGCGATACGCTCCAATTCCATTGCTAAAGCTAACTGTGGATCATTGATACCTAAAGCACCAAGAACTTCATCACAAGTTTCTTTCATTACTTTAGCACGTGGATCGAAGTTTTTATAAACACGGTGACCGAAGCCCATAAGTTTAACTTCTTTAGTCTTCACTTTTTCCATGAAGCCAGCAACGTTTTCTACAGAGCCGATTTCATCAAGCATCTTAAGAACAGCTTCGTTTGCACCACCGTGAGCAGGGCCCCAAAGTGCAGAGATACCAGCAGCGATACATGCATACGGATTAGCACCAGTAGAACCAGCTAAACGTACTGTAGACGTAGAAGCATTTTGTTCATGGTCAGCATGAAGCGTGAAGATACGATCCATTGCTTTTGCAAGAATAGGGTTAACTTTGTAATCACGATCTGCTGGAGTAGCAAACATCATGTACAAGAAGTTTTCTGCATAGCTTAAGTCATTACGTGGGTAAACGAATGGTTGACCAACAGTATACTTGTAGCTCCACGCAGCAAGGGTAGGAATTTTAGCAATCAAACGGATCGCAGTAATTTCACGGTGATCAACATTTTCGATATCAAGGTTGTTGTGATAGAACGCTGATAACGCACCAACAACACCAACCATAATCGCCATAGGGTGTGCATCACGGCGGAAACCGTTATAGAAGCGGCTAACTTGATCGTGAACCATGGTGTGGTTACGAACTTTAGCGTCAAACTCTTCTTTTTGCTCAGCTGTAGGAAGCTCACCATTTAATAATAAGTAGCAAGTTTCTAAATAATCAGCTTTAGTAGCTAGTTGGTCGATTGGATAACCACGGTGTAATAGAACACCTTTATTACCATCGATAAATGTGATTTTAGACTCGCAAGACGCTGTAGCCATAAAACCAGGATCAAAAGTGAAGTGACCTGCGGCCAATACATCTTTAACGTCGATTACATCTGGGCCCAATGTGCCGCTGTAAATTGGTAATTCAATTTCTTTGCCATCAAGCTGTAATACGGCTTTTTTGCCAGTTGCTTCAGACATTCAATAGATCTCCTGTCCTGGTGAATGTTTTATCTAACCCGAAATAATCTGTTGTAATCCGTGAGTTAGACGGTTTCAAAATTTGCTCTAAGCTTAGTGAGTAGTCAAAAATTGTCAATTATACTTATGGATAAAAATGACGACCTAAAGTGACTGGTTCTAAACTCAGTTAATCAGTAGGAATTTATCTGCTTTTCACTAGCGCCGCCGTATAATAAGACAATTTCAACGGTAGTGGCATAAAAAAAAAGACAAAAACGTGCATATTTTGATGATTTAAACCAAGTAATGCTTGATTATTAATACCTTTTATCAATATGTTAAAGGTTGTGAAAAGCGATTGTTTATAGAATTTGTCAGTTTTTTTAAGATGATAGACTGAATAAATACACCAAAAATGACAATGAAATATTTTTTTTCACTTTATTTACTAATTGATTAAAAAGTGTCTAATTTATAATGTTTCATTACATTTTAAGTGGAGAGCTCAACATTAGAAAATGAAGTTTATTTTGTAATTAATTTATAGGTGCATATGATTTTTATCCTTTTTTACATTTGAAATTACTCAATTCAATTAGATAAAAAAACAATGACCATGTGAGCAATATTCATTTTTCTAATTAGTTTTAAAAGTACAAATTATTTGAGAATTAATTTTCTTTAAGTTTTTGAAAAATAAAATGAATATTATATTTCTTAAAAAAATATATTTTTGTAGTGAGTTGTGCTTTAGTCTAATTAAGACAAATCGAACATTTGAGTTCAGTAACACTAAATTAAAATAAATTGATATAAATATTAATGGCTTAGTGTTTGTATTTAAATAGAGAGATGACTCAACTGTAAGAAAGTAGATGTAAATGATTCTTATTTAAAAATATTTTATGGTTGACGCCTGCTTCGTAGGTTTGTAATTTGAAATTGCACGTTTTATAATTCCGTGTCGTATAAAGGTTTAGACAATTTATTTGTCTAACAAATGCCAGCTTTCCTTCGAATTAATTCCAACAAACTCCGGATGGAGTTTTTAACTACAGGATGCCCGCTGTGAAAAGCAACAGACCTGTCAATTTGTCCATGGGTCAAGTTTTAGACGTAAACTTAAAATCCCCTGTGGCTATTGCATCTATTTTACACCGTCTTTCAGGTGTCATCGTATTTTTACTCGTACCAGTTCTTTTATGGATCTTAGACAAATCATTGTCTTCTCCTGAGGGCTTTGCACAAGTTCAAGCTATTTTTGATAGTTTTATCGTGCGCTTCATCGTATGGGTATTTGTCGCTGGCTTAATCTACCACTTCATCGCAGGTATCAAGCATTTGCTTGCTGATATGGGTATCGCTGAAGAGTTACAAAGTGGTCGTCTAGCAGCAACAATCGCATTAATTTTATCTGCAATTGGTATCGTTGCATCATTTGTATGGATCGTACTCTAATGAAAAGTGCTACTGGTTTAACGGGTTCAGGTTCTCGCGATTGGTTTATCCAGCGTGTAAGTGCTGTAGTTTTAGCTGTTTATACTGTTGTGGTGTTTGGTTGGATCCTTTGTAATGGTGGTTTCAACTTCGAACAGTGGTACGGCTTTATGATGACATTACCAATGAAGATTTTATCTTTATTGGCAGTCTTATCTCTTGTTGCACACGCATGGATTGGTATGTGGCAAGTATTCACTGACTATGTGACGACTCGTCAAATGGGTCCATCAGCATCAGGTTTACGCCTAGTACTGACTTCAGCAGTAATTATTGCTGTATTTGCATATGCGATCTGGGCAATCCAGATTTTTTGGGCGAATTGATAGGAAACAATCATGGGCGCTATAAACCCTAAAGAAGATTATACAAATATTCCACACGAAACTTTCGATGCTGTCATCGTTGGTGGTGGTGGTTCAGGTATGCGTGCTTCTTACCAACTTGCTCAAGCTGGTTTGAAAGTTGCGGTATTGACTAAAGTATTCCCAACGCGTTCTCACACTGTGGCTGCACAGGGTGGTATAGGTGCTTCTCTTGGTAACATGCAAGAAGATAACTGGCACTACCATTTCTATGACACAGTAAAAGGTTCTGACTGGTTAGGTGACCAAGACGCAATTGAGTTTATGACTCGTGAGGCGCCACAAGTTGTATATGAACTTGAACATCTAGGTATGCCATTTGACCGTAACGCTGACGGCACAATTTACCAACGTCCATTTGGTGGTCACTCTGCGAACTACGGTGAAAAAGCTGTTCCTCGTGCTTGTGCTGCTGCCGATCGTACAGGTCACGCACTTCTTCACACGCTTTATCAAAGCAACGTGAAAATGGGTACACAATTCTTCGTAGAATGGATCGCGCTTGATTTGATCCGTAATGAAGCAGGTGATGTACTTGGTGTTACAGCAATTGACCAAGAAACAGGTAAAATTGCAGTATTCCAAGCGAAAGCAACATTGTTCGCAACGGGTGGTGCTGGTCGTGTTTACCGCGCATCTACAAACGCATATATCAACACTGGTGACGGTCTTGGTATGGCTGCTCGTGCAGGTATTCCATTACAAGATATGGAATTCTGGCAATTCCACCCAACGGGTGTTGCAGGCGCAGGCGTATTGTTAACTGAAGGTTGTCGTGGTGAAGGTGCAATCCTTCGTAACAAAGACGGCGAACCGTTCATGGAGCGTTATGCTCCAACTTTGAAAGACTTAGCACCACGTGACTTCGTATCACGCTCTATGGACCAAGAGATCAAAGAAGGCCGTGGTTGTGGTCCTAAAGGTGATTATATCCTTCTTGATATGACGCACTTGGGTGCTGATACGATCATGAAACGTCTTCCATCTGTATTTGAGATTGGTAAGAAGTTCGCGAACGTTGACATCACAAAAGAGCCAATTCCTGTTGTGCCAACGATCCATTACCAAATGGGTGGTATTCCAACTAACATTCATGGTCAAGTTGTTGTTCCTGAATCGCGTGAAACTACTCCGCTAGAAGCACATTACGACAAAGACACCGATACTTATTCTACCAACGCTGCGGATCGCAATTTCACTAAACCAGTGAAAGGTTTCTATGCGATTGGCGAATGTTCATGTGTGTCTGTACACGGTGCTAACCGTTTAGGTACAAATTCATTGCTTGACTTAGTTGTATTTGGTAAAGCTGCTGGCGAACATATCATTGACTATGTGACTAAGCATCACGGTGATGAATATGCGCCGCTTCCAACAACTGTGCTTCAGCAAACTGTTGAGCGTATCCGTCGCTTAGATGAGTCAACTTCTGGTGAGAATGCGCAAGAAGTTGCTGATGCAATTCGCGATATCGTTCAAGATCATGCAGGTGTATTCCGTACAACTGAACTTCTTGAAAAAGGTGTGAAAGAGATTCTTGCACTTGAGCCTCGTATCCGTAATATCCACTTAAAAGACAAATCAAAAGTATTTAATACTGCACGTATTGAAGCACTTGAAGTGGAAAACTTATACGAAGTTGCAAAAGCAACCTTAATCTCTGCAGCTGCACGTAAAGAATGTCGTGGTGCGCATACTGTTGTAGATTTTGAAGAGTCTCCAGATCATCCAGCATATCCTTACGGCCGTCGTGATGATGAGTGGATGAAGCATACTTTATGGTTCTCTGCTGATAACCGTCTTGAGTACAAGCCAGTACGTTATAAGCCTTTATCAGTTGATGCTATTCCACCTAAACCACGTACATTCTAATTGGGAGAAGTAAGATGAGTAGAGGTACTCGTACATTTAATATCTACCGCTACGATCCTGATAAGGATAAAGCACCGTACATGCAAACATTCAAGCTTGAGTTGACTGATAAGCACCGTATGTTGCTTGATGCGCTACTTGCATTGAAAGTTCAAGACGAAACTTTAACGTTCCGTCGTTCATGCCGTGAAGGTATTTGTGGTTCAGATGGTGTAAACATCAATGGTAAAAATGGTTTAGCGTGTCTTTGGAACCTAAACGATTTGCCAGAAGTAATTACTATTCGTCCATTACCAGGTCTTCCAGTAATCAAAGACTTGGTTGTAGACATGAATCAGTTCTATGATCAGTACGACAAAATTCAACCGTTCTTGATTAATAATCAACCTGCACCACCTAAAGAGCGTTTACAATCTCCAGAAGAGCGTGAGCATCTTGATGGTTTGTATGAATGTATTCTTTGTGCATGTTGTTCAACGTCTTGCCCATCATTCTGGTGGAACCCTGATAAATTCTTGGGTCCTTCAGCATTGTTGAATGCATATCGTTTCATTATTGATTCGCGTGATACTGCAACTCAAGACCGTTTGGCTCGTTTAGACGATCCTTTCAGTTTATTCCGTTGTAAAGGTATCATGAACTGTGTATCAGTATGCCCTAAAGGTCTAAATCCAACAAAAGCGATTGGTCACATTCGTAGCATGTTGTTAGATCAAGCTGGATAATGCTGTTCCAAAAAAAGCACACTTAGGTGTGCTTTTTTTTTAATCAAAACTTGATGTTAAATTTAGTTTTCGAGATATTTTGGTTGAAGTGGTTAGATTTGCCCCAATCATAAAAAAATATGCACTTTAGGGATAAATGAAAACGTTTTGCATCTGCAAATATCTTTTTAAAATGTTAAGATATCGGTTTTATGATCCAAGTTGCATGTATTTAAATCTATAATTTTAGGCTTTAGTCTAATAATTATGAATTTTAATAGAATTTATCTAAATGCACCTTATATTATCTCAATGGTTTATAGTTGTATTTAGCTAATTTATGAATGGTATGTGTCAATAAAATCAGTTTGAAGTGAAGTTCATGGTAGGATTTGAACAAAATTTTTAGCATGAATATTATTCAATCTGTACATTAAATCAACATTTTGGTGGTTTGGTGTTAAGCTGAAAGCAGGGATAATCAAATTGAAAAGTTGCTTTAGAAAAGACTAATATTTTTATTTTTTTCTAAGTCAATTTGCAAAAATTGCTCGGTAATTTTATCGAGTATAAAGATGAGTGATGATGCCAATGAGGGCGTTATGATTCGTCATTGGTATTAGAAACTCTCTAATGCTATACGCCCCATGGTCTTTTGTACCAGATGGGTGAATGTCAATTTACCGATTTGGCATTATCAATCATGGGCGAGCTTAGAAAGCTCCCTGTAATGTTTTGCAATAGGAAATGGGTCCACAAATGCAAGAAGTTGCTGACGCATTGCGTCTTGACACTGAACTTTCCGCTGACAGTGCAGCGTATATTGAAGAACTTTATGAGCAGTATTTAGTTGCTCCAGAATCAGTCGGTGCTGATTGGCAAGAATACTTTGGTAAGTTCCCAAAAGGGGATCAACCACACAGCAATGTACGTGAGCAATTCCTTTTATTGGGTCGTAACTCAAACCGTATTCAGCCTGTCGTTCAAAGTTCAGTTAGTTCTGAGCACGAGCGTCGTCAGATTGGCGTATTACAATTAATCGCTGCATACCGTAACCGCGGTCATCAAAAAGCAAAATTAGATCCATTAGGTTTGGCAAAACGAGAAGAAGTGCCTGATCTTGATCTAGCGGCTCATGGTTTAACCAAATCTGACTTAGATACTGTATTCAATACAGGTAATCTTGCAATTGGCAAAACTGAAGCAACTTTAGGTGAAATGGTCAATGCGATGGAGGCGACGTATTGCGCTTCTATTGGTGTTGAATATATGCACATTGTTGACACTAAAGAGAAACGTTGGATTCAACAACGTCTTGAAGGTGTGAAAGGTCAATTTGGTTTTTCAGCAGAACAAAAGAAACATGTTCTTGAACGTTTAACTGCAGCTGAAGGCTTAGAGAAATACTTAGGCAATAAGTATGTTGGCGCTAAGCGCTTTGGTGTGGAAGGCGGTGAATCTTTCATTCCGATGGTTGATGCTGTTATTCAACGCGCAGGTTCTGTGGGATGTAAAGAAGTTGTGATCGGTATGCCACACCGTGGTCGTCTCAACTTGCTTGTCAATATCATGGGTAAAAACCCAGCAGATCTTTTCGGTGAATTTGAAGGTAAATCACTTCACAAGAAAGGTTCTGGTGACGTTAAGTATCACCAAGGTTTCTCGTCAAACGTAATGACTCCAGGTGGCGAAGTTCATTTGGCATTGGCATTTAACCCATCACACTTAGAAATCGTAGGGCCTGTAGTTGAAGGTTCAGTACGTGCTCGTCAAGTTCGTCGTAAAGACATTGGTGGTGATGACGTATTACCAGTAATCGTACATGGTGATGCTGCATTTGCTGGTCAAGGTGTGAACCAAGAAACCTTCCAAATGTCACAAACACGTGGTTATACGGTAGGTGGTACAGTTCATATTGTTGTCAATAACCAAGTTGGTTTTACAACATCAGATCCACGTGATGCACGTTCTACTGAATACTGTACTGATATCGCGAAAATGATTCAGGCACCAATCTTCCATGTGAATGGTGATGATCCTGAAGCTGTATTGTTTGTTGCTCAACTTGCGCATGATTTCCGTCATACTTTCCGTAAAGACGTTGTTATCGATATGTTCTGTTACCGTCGTCGCGGTCACAATGAAGCAGATGAGCCAGCAGCAACTCAGCCAATGATGTATCAAGTCATTAATAAGAAAACGACGACTCGTGCATTATATGCTGACAAATTAGTACAAGAAGGTGTAATTGATCGTGCGACTGCTGATCAGATGATCGAAGATTACCGTGCTGATTTAGAAGCAGGTAAACATGTTGCGAATGCACTTGTACTTGAACCGAATAAAAAAATGTTCGTTGACTGGACGCCATACTTAGGTCATGAATACACTGACGTTTGGGATACTACTTTCCCTGAAGAGCGTTTAAAAGAACTTGGTCGCAAAATGCGTGAGCTTCCTGAAGGCTTCGTGATGCAGCGTCAAGTTTCTAAGGTGATCGATGATCGTCTTAAAATGCAAACTGGTGAAATGCCATTGAACTGGGGTGCAGCTGAGACTCTAGCTTATGCTTCGTTATTGGACGAGGGTTATCTTGTTCGTTTAACTGGTGAAGATGTTGGTCGTGGTACATTCTCGCATCGTCATGCGAAGCTTCATAACCAAGTAGACGGTTCGACGTATATTCCACTTTGCCATATTAAAGAAAATCAACCGCGTACAGCGATTTATGACTCATTATTGTCTGAAATGGCAGTATTGGCATTCGAATATGGTTATGCAACAACTCTACCTAAGAGCTTAATTATTTGGGAAGCACAATTTGGTGACTTCGCGAACTGTGCTCAAGTTGTTATTGACCAATTCATTGCTTCTGGTGAGACAAAGTGGGAGCGTGTTTGTGGTTTAACGATGCTTCTTCCACATGGTTTTGAAGGTCAAGGCCCAGAACACTCATCTGCACGTTTAGAGCGTTTCTTACAGCTATGTGCTGAAGAAAACATGCAAGTGATGACGCCTACAACTCCTGCACAGATTTTCCATGCTTTACGTCGTCAGGCGATTCGCCCAATTCGTAAACCAATGATTATCATGTCTCCAAAGTCATTATTACGTCATAAATTAGCGGTATCTAATCTTGATGAATTAGCGAACGGCACTTTCCAAACTGTGATTGATGAAGTTGATAACATTAATAAGTTGGATGTGACTCGTGTAGTGCTTTGCGGTGGTAAGGTTTATTACGATTTACTTGAAAAACGTCGTGAAAATGAATTGAACAACACTGCTATTGTTCGTGTTGAACAATTGTACCCATATCCAGAAGCACGTTTAGCGGAAGTACTTGCACAATATCCAAATATGAAAGAGCTTGTTTGGGCGCAAGAAGAACCGAAGAACCAAGGCGCATGGTTATTCATCGCACCACGTTTATACGAAGGTGTTATGAAGTCAGGTCAACAAATTCAAATCAGCTATGCAGGACGTGAAGCATCTGCTGCACCGGCTTGTGGCTCACCATATTTACATGCAAAACAACAAGCACAACTCGTTAACGAAGCGCTTGCGATCGTAGCAGAATAATCAGGAGAATCTTAAGAATGGCAACCGAAATTAAAGCACCGGTATTCCCAGAGTCAGTTGCAGACGGAACAATTGCAACTTGGCACAAACAACCAGGTGAAGCGGTATCACGTGATGAAGTGATCTGTGATATCGAAACGGATAAAGTTGTACTTGAAGTTGTTGCTCCTGCAGATGGTACGATTGCAAATATCATTAAAGGCGAAGGCGACACAGTTCTTTCTGATGAAGTAATTGCTACATTTGAAGCAGGTGCTGTTTCAGGTGCTTCTCAAACTCAAGCTGTTCAGTCTGAAGAGAAAGTTGAACAAGCTGCGGCTGCTACAGAAGCGGGTGCTGCTCCGGTTGTTGAACGTGCTCAAGCTCCTGTTCAAGACCAAGCTCCAGCTGTTCGTAAGGCATTAACTGAAACTGGTATCAATGCATCAGAAGTTTCAGGTACAGGTCGTGGTGGCCGTATCACTAAAGAAGATGTGGCGAATCACCAATCTAAACCTGCTGCTGCACCATTAAGCGTAGCTGTAGGTGAGCGTATTGAAAAACGTGTTCCTATGACACGTCTTCGTAAGCGTGTGGCTGAACGTTTACTTGCTGCAACGCAAGAAACAGCAATGTTAACGACGTTCAACGAAGTTAACATGAAGCCAATCATGGACATGCGAGCTCAGTACAAAGATGCTTTTGAAAAGCGTCATGGTGCTCGTTTAGGCTTTATGTCATTCTTTGTTAAAGCTGCGACTGAAGCTCTTAAACGCTACCCAGCTGTAAATGCTTCAATTGATGGTGATGATATTGTTTATCATGGTTACTATGACATCGGTGTAGCGGTATCTTCTGATCGTGGTTTAGTAGTTCCAGTATTACGTGATACTGATCGCATGAACTATGCTGAAGTTGAAAATGGTATCCGTGATTACGCATTCAAAGCACGTGATGGTAAGCTGGGCATTGAAGACATGACAGGTGGTACATTCACGATCACTAATGGCGGTACTTTCGGTTCATTGCTTTCAACACCAATTTTAAATACGCCACAAACTGCAATTTTGGGTATGCATAAAATCCAAGAGCGTCCAATGGCGGTAAATGGTCAAGTTGAAATCTTACCAATGATGTATTTAGCGCTTTCTTATGACCACCGTTTAATTGATGGTAAAGAAGCAGTAGGTTTCCTTGTAACAATCAAAGAATTGTTAGAAGAACCAGCTAAACTTATCCTTGATCTTTAATTCTAAAGAATAAATCCATGGGCTTAGAGCGATCCTCTAGGCCCATTTTTGGAGAGAAGAATGTCTCAACAATTTGATTTAGTAGTAATCGGCGGTGGTCCAGGTGGTTATGAAGCTGCTATTCGTGCAGCACAACTGGGTTTCAAAGTTGCGTGTATTGAAAAGCGTATTCATAAAGGAAAACCATCATTAGGTGGTACTTGCTTGAACGTGGGTTGTATCCCATCTAAAGCACTTTTAGATTCTTCACATCGTTATGAAGATACTGTTCATCATTTAGATGATCATGGTATTACAACGGGCGAAGTGAAATTCGATCTTCAAAAATTACTTGCTCGTAAAGATAAAATCGTTAACCAACTTACAATGGGTATTGATGGCCTGTTGAAAGGTAACGGCATTGAATGGTTGCAGGGTACAGGTAAATTATTAGCTGGTAAAAAAGTTGAGTTTGTTCCACATGAAGGTGAAACTCAAATTTTAGAACCTAAATATGTCATTCTTGCCTCTGGTTCTGTTCCTGTAAATATTCCTGTTGCTCCTGTAGATCAAGATCTTATCGTCGATTCTACTGGCGCGCTTGAATTCCAAGAAGTACCTAAGCGTTTAGGTGTAATTGGTGCAGGTGTCATTGGTCTTGAACTTGGATCAGTATGGCGTCGTTTGGGTGCAGAAGTTGTTGTTTTTGAAGCAATGGATGCATTTTTACCAATGGCTGATAAAGCTTTGGCAAAAGATTACCAAAAAGTATTAACTAAGCAAGGTCTTGATATTCGTGTTGGCGCAAAAGTAGCTGGTACAGAAATCAATGGTCGTGAAGTGACAGTTAAGTACACTCAAGGTGGCGAAGACAAAACTCAGACTTTCGACAAATTGATCGTTTGCGTGGGTCGTAAAGCGTATGCAGAAGGTTTATTAGCAGAAGATTCAGGCATTAAACTTACTGAACGTGGTTTGGTTGAAGTAAATGATTGGTGTGCAACTTCTGTTGAAGGTGTATATGCAATTGGTGACTTAGTACGTGGTCCAATGCTTGCACATAAAGCAATGGAAGAAGGCGTAATGGCTGTTGAACGTATTCATGGTCACGCAGCTCAAGTGAACTATGACACGATTATTTCTGTGATTTATACACACCCTGAAGCGGCGTGGGTTGGTTTAACAGAAGAACAAGCTAAAGAAAAAGGTCACGAAGTTAAAACAGGTCAATTTGGTTTCGCAGCGAATGGTCGTGCGATGGCAGCTGGAGAAAATGCTGGTTTCGTGAAATTTGTTGCTGACGCTAAAACGGATCGTTTGCTTGGTATGCACGTGATTGGACCTGCTGCGTCCGATATCGTTCACCAAGGCATGATCGCACTTGAATTTGTATCAAGCGTTGAAGATCTTCAATTAATGACATTTGGTCACCCAACATTCTCTGAAGTAGTTCATGAGGCTGCGCTAGCAGTAGATGGGCGAGCAATTCACGCGATTCAGCGTAAACGTAAATAACACAAAAAAGAGCGGCTGAGGCCGCTCTTTTTGCATTTGGTGGTTGTTTTTGTTTGAATAATCATCTAAAAATAGAATACTAAATTTAATAAATGCCAATATTTATTGCGAAGGAAGTTTAAATATTGGTGTGTCATAAAAAGTGAAAAGTAGTAAAAGGTAAAACAATGAATTTACACGAGTATCAGGCGAAATCGCTGTTAAAAAAATATGGTATGCCAGTTCAGGAAGGCATCATCGCTACAAATGCAGAGGAAGCAGTAAAAGCATTTGAACAGCTAGGCGGCAAATTCGCTGTTATGAAAGCACAAGTACATGCCGGTGGGCGTGGAAAAGCTGGCGGCGTTAAAGTCGTTAAGTCAGCTGATGAAGCAAAAGAATATGCTTCGCAAATTATTGGTACTCGTTTAGTTACATATCAAACGGATGCAAATGGGCAACCAGTTAACAGTGTACTCGTTGCAGAAGATGTCTATCCAGTTGAGCGTGAATTGTATTTAGGCGCAGTTGTTGATCGTTCATCACGTCGTATTACTTTCATGGCTTCTACTGAAGGTGGTGTCGAAATTGAAAAAGTCGCTGAAGAAACTCCAGAAAAAATTATTAAAGTTGAAGTAGATCCATTGGTTGGCTTACTTCCTTTCCAAGCTCGTGAAGTCGCTTTTGCTTTAGAGCTGAAAGATAAACAGATTAATCAATTTGTTAAAATTATGTCTGCAGCTTATCAAGCGTTCGTAGAAAATGATTTCGCATTGTTTGAAATTAATCCATTGTCAGTCCGTGAAAATGGTGAAATTTTGTGTGTTGATGCCAAGGTCGGTATTGATTCGAATGCTTTATATCGTTTGCCAGAAGTTTCTGCTTTAAGAGATAAATCGCAAGAAAATGAGCGTGAGCTCAAGGCATCTGAGTTTGACCTTAACTATGTTGCTTTAGAAGGTAATATTGGTTGTATGGTGAATGGAGCAGGTCTTGCAATGGCAACCATGGACATCATTAAACTCTATGGTGGTCAACCAGCAAACTTCTTGGATGTAGGTGGTGGCGCAACCAAAGAGCGTGTAATTGAAGCATTCAAGATCATTTTAGCGGATCAGTCAGTACAAGGTGTGCTGATCAATATCTTCGGTGGTATTGTGCGTTGTGACATGATTGCTGAAGCAATTATTGCAGCGGTTCAAGAAGTAAATGTAACAGTGCCTGTTGTTGTTCGCTTAGAAGGGAATAATGCAGAACTAGGTGCAAAATTACTTGATGAATCTGGTCTTAAACTAATTTCTGCAAACGGCTTATCTGATGCCGCAGAAAAAATTGTTGCTGCAGTAAAAGCATAAGGAGTATCAATCATGAGCGTATTAATTAATAAAGACACTAAAGTATTGGTACAGGGCTTTACGGGTAAAAATGGTACATTCCACTCAGAACAAGCTTTGGCTTATGGTACTAAGGTTGTGGGTGGTGTGACTCCAGGTAAAGGCGGTCAAACTCATTTAAATCTACCTGTATTCAATACAATGAAAGATGCAGTGAAAGAGACTGGTGCTGATGCATCGGTCATTTACGTTCCTGCACCATTTGTATTGGATTCTATCGTTGAAGCAGTTGACTCTGGCGTTGGACTGATTGTTGTTATCACTGAAGGTGTACCAACCATTGATATGCTGAAAGCGAAACGCTATCTAGAAACCAATGGAAATGGCACTCGCTTAGTGGGTCCAAACTGTCCAGGTGTTATCACGCCGGGTGAATGTAAGATTGGTATTATGCCAGGACATATTCATCAGCCAGGACGAATCGGTATTATTTCGCGTTCAGGTACGTTGACCTATGAAGCTGTTGCACAAACTACGAAGTTAGGATTAGGTCAATCAACGTGTATTGGTATTGGTGGAGATCCAATCCCTGGTATGAATCAGATTGATGCTTTGAAACTGTTCCAAGATGATCCAGACACAGATGCAATTATTATGATTGGTGAGATTGGTGGTACAGCTGAAGAAGAAGCGGCAGAATATATCCAATCAAATGTGACCAAACCTGTTGTTGGTTATATTGCTGGTGTGACTGCACCGAAAGGTAAGCGAATGGGTCATGCTGGTGCTATTATTTCAGGTGGTAAAGGCACGGCAGAAGAAAAATTCGCTGCGTTTGAACGTGCTGGAATGGCATATACACGTAGCCCAGCTGAACTTGGTTCAACGATGCTAGAAGTACTTAAAGAAAAAGGTCTAGCTTAATGCTTTAAGTAAAAAAGCCTCCTGAGTGGAGGCTTTTTTTCATGCATAATAATAAGATATAGAAACGTAAAATTAATATGATTCAAAATTTAAAACTTTATTTACAAGCTTTGATGTTTTTTTCAATTTCTGCTGTTCACGCGAATTCCTTGGATCATGATGAAAATACGAATGATCAAAATCTCATTTTTAATTTTTTTGAAGCTCAGCAAGAACTTCACTATGAGCCTGCCATAGAAGATTTAAATAGTGAACAGACCAAGATTGCAGAATTAAATGAGAAAGAATATTCGAGATTTGATGTATTGACGCATTCAATTTTTCAATCCGAACGTATTCAATTTTTTAATTTCACGGCTTTTGATCGGAATGAATTGAAGAATAAACTTGATACAGGTCATTTTGACTTATCAAATCTGGAACAATTAAGCATTACGTTTGGATATGGTGTTGAGTATTTGCTGAAACAGAATCAAACGATAGGGTACGAGTTTTTATCCTCGTTTCCCTACGATCGAGGCAGATTGATTCGGATTTTTTGGAATCAGACATTTTAAATGTCTAATCTATTTTTCGATAAAGGCCTGATTTAACTGTTCCAGCTTTGGTTTCTTTTATGAGGTGCCATGAAGAAGGTAGATTAAGTGATGACAATGGTTGATCGGCTTCGACATAAATAAATGCATCTGCTTTGAGTTTTGGGTCAATCAATGAAGCCAACTCCTCCCAAAGATTTAAACTATAGGGAGGATCTAAAAAAACTACATCGAATTGATTGTTTGAGAGTTGCTTTAGCGCGATTTGGGCAGTGCTTTGAATCAGTTTTGCATTATTCACATTTAAAAGCGCTAAGTTTGATTTTAAAAATTTATTTTGCTCTAAATTAGGTTCGATCATCGTGACATGAGCTGCCCCTCGAGATAGCGCTTCAAAACCTAATGCACCAGATCCAGCGCAAACATCTAGCACCTGCGCTTGTTGAATATCCCACATTAACCAATTAAATAAAGTTTCGCGTACACGATCTGGTGTTGGTCTTAAACCCTCAATAGTGGCAAAAGGTAATACACGGCGTTTCCATTCACCACCAACGATGCGGAGTTGATTTTTCATTTATTGACTCGTGTTACGTTGAGTGTCAGTGTTTGCATTCGTTGCATTCGTTGCATTCGTTGCATTCGTTGCATTCGTTGCATTCGTTGCATTCGTTGCATTCGTTGCATTCGTTGCACTGTTGCTGTTACGTGATGTTTGGAGTTCACGAGGAAGTGCATTTGGATCGGCTGATAAATTACTAGATCCGCTAGGTAATTCACCAGGCTTAATGCCTGCTGTCATTAAGCCGCCGCTGACAACATGATTCATCGGCTTTATTGGCTTACGATCACGATGGAGTAACCAATAATCTAATACAGGACGTGCGAGCGCGGTTGCTCCTGAACCTCCACGACCATTTTCCCATATCACTGCAATCGCTATTTCTGGGTTGTCGGCAGGGGCGAAGCCTACAAATAAGCCGTGATCGAGTTGACGTTCAGTTAATAAAGCTTCGTTATACTTTTTACCTTGCGCAATACTCTTGACCTGAGCGGTACCTGTTTTACCCGCAATTTGATATTGCAGTCCACCACGAATCCCTTTACCTGTTCCAGATTGGATCACATCCACCATGGCATCACGCATCTTAATCCAATCTTCATCAGTACCATTGAAGGCAATTTTATAATCTGGTGCATTGTGGACTTTGAATTGCTTTGTTCCTTTGGTTTCACGTAATACATGCGGTGTAACATGGGCGCCATGATTTGCAGTAATTGCAGTTGCCATCGCAAGTTGCAAGGGGGTAGAAGTGAACGCACCTTGCCCAATACTGACTGAGATTGTTTCCCCTTTGAGCCATTTAGAATTGCGAGTACGCATTTTCCATTCTGGCGAAGGATACAATCCTGTACTTTCGCTAGGAAGGTCTACACCTGTTTTCTCACCAAATCCAAACTGACGCATCCATGTGTTCATACGATCGATCCCCATCTGGTAAGAAAGAACGTAATAGTAGGTATCACATGAGACAACAATGGACTTGTGCATATTGACTACACCATGCCCCGTTTTTTTCCAGTCGCGGAATTTGTGAGAATCTCCTGGTAAGTGGAAATAACCTGGATCTGAAATAGCAGTTGACCAATCGACAATACCGTAGTGAATACCCCCTAATGCAGCCATAGGCTTAATGGTAGAACCTGGTGGATAAGTCCCTTGAACTGCGCGGTTATACAACGGCTGATCTAAATTGTCACGCAGCGCACTATAGTCTGTATGACTGATACCAGTCACGAATAAATTTGGGTTGAAACTTGGACTCGAAACGAGTGCCAAAATTTCACCTGTACGTGGATCCATTGCAACAATTGCACCACGACGCCCCGCAAGTTGCTCAGCAGCAACTGTTTGGAGACCATAATCAAGTGATAAATAGAGGTCATTACCGCGTACAGAATCTTTACGCCCTAATTTCCGTAAGACATTACCGAAAGCATCTGTCTCAATAGACTCAAAGCCAGGTGAGCCATGCAACAGGTCTTCATAAAATTTTTCTACACCAATTTTACCGATCAGGTTTGTACCTGCGTAAGCATCTTTATCAATGCTTTTGAGTTCTTTATCGTTAATACGACCGACATACCCAATAACATGGGCAAATAATTCACCATGCGGGTAATAACGCGTCATTTGGGTTTCAATAGAAACACCAGGAAATTTAAACTTTACTTCACTAAATTTAGCGATATCTGTTTCAGTTAAGTTTAGTTTAAGCGTGACACGTTCAGTCTTTTTTGCGGTTTTCACACGACTCATGAAGCGTTCGATGTCTTCTTCGCTCAAGTCAATAATCTTTCTAAGGCGTTCTACTGTATCTTCAATATCAGGTACATCCGCTTTACTTAATGTAGCCGTAAAAACTGGATAATTGTCAGCCAGTAGAATGCCGTTACGATCAAAAATATAACCGCGGGCAGGGGAAATCGGTTGTAAACGAATTCGGTTTTTGTCCGATGCATCTTTAAACTGGTCGTAATGCACAATTTGCAAATAAGCATATCGAGACAATAGAACAATTAAAAAAAAGATTACCACGCAAATAGCAAACACCACTCGACTGCGAAAAATTCGCTTTTCTTGTTGTACATTCTTCAGTGGGAACTGCTGCTTCATAGATCTTTACTTTTTTGCGGGTAAAAGCTGACTTTATATCAAAGTATTTTAACTCAGATTAACTATAAAATTTGAAAAATTAATAAATAGTTCGTATGTTATAAAAATTAAAATTTGACCAAATAGACACTAATTTTAAAGCTTGTTGTATATAAGAACGAAAATTATTCTGTTAAAGTCGAAGCACTATGGATGAATAATAATATTGTTCTCAGTTTGAGAGAATGGAGAAAATAATGAGAAAAATCGTTTCCTTTGCTGTCATGATGTGGGTAGGGAATTTAGCATACGCAGATTTTTCATCGTTTTATCCTGAAGCAAAATTGAAACCAGAACAATTTTCTAAAATAAATGTGGGTGCTGGTGTTACACAACGGTTAGCGCATGGGAATTTAGAATACGTCACTCCATACGGTATTGGATACGGAAAGCTTGGCGCTTTCTTAAATGACGACCACGACGTGGGTGTTCAAGTCGGTTTTCGTTACCCAATAATTCTCGGAACTAAGGACTTAAATGGATTTTATTTAGGTGCATTTGCTGGTCATCTAAAATCAAAAACAGTCAATGGTGAAAAGGAATCTCAACTCGGTGGTGGTATAGATTTATCATATGTCATGCTGAATAAAGAAAGAATTAGTACATTTAGTGTAGGGATAAAAGCAGGAGAGGAAATCACGCAAGGAAACCAAGTGATTTTTGAAACTAAACCAGAACTACAGTTTGCTTACACCTTAAGTGTAGGATTTTAGAAAGCTTTATGGTTTTATACCTCAAGTTCGACTGCAATTAGATATATGAATATGAGAGTCATGAATGTTTGGATATGTGAGTGATTTGTGGCAAGCCTTCGTCAATCGACCTGATTTTTATGCAGTACTGAGTATTATCCCAGTAACCGCATTTGTGACTTGGGCTCACGTCTGGATGGCACTCAAGATGGTGTTTTATCCAATTAAGTTTTGGGGTTTTCACTTAGGTCCGCTTCCGGTGGGATGGCAAGGAATTGTTCCACGTAAGGCAGGACGTATATCGGGTATTATTACCGACAATACACTATCAAAACTTGGCTCCTTACGAGAGTTCTTAGATGCGATGGATCCAGAGGATACTGCTCGTATCATTGGTGAACAGGTTGGCTTTGAGTTAGAGCACTTAATTGATGAAGTGATGATGGATCGCAATGCGGTTCTATGGGAAAACTTACCTTACTCAATCAAGAGACGTATTTATGCGCAAGCACATAAGCAACTTCCAAATGTTTTGAAAGAGCTCGTAACCGAATTAACTTTAAATGTTGAGTCGCTCGTGGATATGCGTGCGATGGTAGTGAGTCAAATGGAAGGCGACCGTCAATTGATGGTCAATATGTTCCTAAAAGTGGGTCAAAAAGAAATTAACTTCATTTGGCATATCAGTGCATTAATCGGTATGTTCTTCGGTATCTTCCAAATGATCGTTTGGTTTGTGGTGCCTTGGCATTGGACTGTACCATTCTGGGCAGCAATTTGGGGCTTTTTAACAAATTGGATTGCAATTTGGATGGTATTTAATCCAGTTGAACCACACTATATACGTTATCCACAATTCTTTGAATTAACGAAAGATCGTAAATTCCCTTGGATAAAACCTGTCATTCCACGCATTGGTTCTTATAATATTCAAGGTGCGTTTATGAAGCGCCAAGAAGAAGTATCTGATGTATTTGCACGTGTAGTGACTGAAGATTTGATTACATTGAAATCTATTATGATGGAAATGATGTATGGTGGAAAAAAAGACAAAACACGCCGTATTGTTAAACGTCATATCAATGAAATCATGGAAACACCATTGGTTCGTACATCATTACAGCTATCTTTAGGTCCAAAAGAGTATGCAAAACTCAAGACAGACTTGATCGATCGCTCAATTGAAATTACGATGGTGCCTGTATGCGACCCAGCTTTTAATGCGAGCCGCGCACAGAAAATCTATCAAATGTTTAAAGAACGTATCCGTGAATTAACGCCGCGCGAGTTTCAAAATCTATTACGTCCTGCATTCCAGGAAGACGAATGGATCTTAATTGTGCTAGGTGGGGTAACAGGTTTTTTCGCGGGTCTGATTCATTTATTTGTGGCTTTCTTATAAATAGATGCTGGATTGGTGCCTACCAAAGACATTAACCAAGTATCGTCGATATAGTTAAAATGAGGATGTTTATTTATGCGCATTATATTACTCGGACCACCTGGAGCAGGTAAAGGTACTCAAGCTCAGTTGATCTGCAAGCGCTACAATGTCCCACAAATTTCAACCGGTGATATGCTCCGTGCTGCAATTCGTGAAGGAACTGAACTCGGTCTACAGGCAAAATCTGTAATGGACAATGGTGGTCTAGTTTCTGACGAACTGATTATTGGTCTGGTTAAAGAGCGTATTGCACAACCAGATTGTGCAAATGGTTGTATCTTTGATGGTTTCCCTCGTACGATTCCTCAAGCTGAAGCTTTGGAAAAAGAAGGCATTGATATTGATCACGTGATCGAAATTGATGTGCCTGATGAAGAAATCGTTAAACGCTTATCGGGTCGTCGCCAACATCCAGCATCAGGTCGTGTTTATCATATCGTCTACAACCCACCAAAAGTGGAAGGCAAAGATGATGAAACTGGTGAAGATTTAGTTCAGCGTCCAGATGACCAAGAAGAAACAATTCGTAAGCGCTTAGGTTCGTATCATACTGAAACTGAACAGTTGGTTGGCTTTTACCAAGGGCGTGCAGCTTCAGGTGAAAATGCGCCAACGTATGATAAGTTGAATGGACTTCGTCCTATTGAAGAAGTTCAAAAAGAACTTTTTGCAATTTTAGATCAAACTAAATAACCATTATTCAGCTTTGACAAAAAAGAAGCCCTAAGTCATATTAGGGCTTCTTTTTTATGATGTGAAGGTAAACAAGTGCAAAATATTGCCATTATTTTATTGATGCTTGCATGCTTGGCAGTATTGTCTTTTTTGGTATTTATAAGTTTTAAATTACTTCGCGATAGTCAAAAACAGATGAAATTAGATAAAGAGAAAAAAGATCAAAAAAAATCTCTTGATCGTTAAACCTGTTTTAAATCGATCTGTCTTGTCGCTCCATATTCGAAACGTTCAGGCCAGTTGCACACATCACTCACAACACACTCATTGCACTTTGGCTTCCGCGCAATACAGCAATAACGTCCATGTAAAATTAACCAATGATGAGCGTCTACAATAAACTCTTTTGGAATCACTTTAACTAGACGGTGTTCAACTTCGAGTACATTTTTTCCTACCGCAAGTCCAGTACGATTACCTAATCGAAAGATGTGGGTATCAACGGCCATGGTTGGTTGACCAAAAGCGGTATTTAATACCACATTTGCAGTTTTTCGACCTACGCCCGGAAGTGCTTCTAAATCAGCACGGTTGTGAGGAACAATACTGTTGTGTTGTTTAATCAATATTTCACAAGCTTTGATGACATTTTCAGCTTTAGAGTTATAGAGACCTATTGTTTTAATATAAGATTTTAATCCTTCTACACCTAAGGCATAGATTGCTTCAGGTGTGTTTGCTACAGGGAAAAGCTTATCTGTGGCCTTATTTACGCTTACATCAGTGGCTTGTGCTGATAAGGTCACAGCAACTAACAACTCAAAGGGTGAAGAATAATTCAGCTCTGTTTTAGGGTTTGGGCGTTGAGCTCTTAATCTTTCAAAAAAAATTTGAATTTGCTTTTTTGTCATGTTTTTTACAGGTTTAGGTGTTTTAACGTTCATTTAAACACCCTCAATTGAATTGAGTTTTTCATATAAAGTATTGAGTTGCTCTTGCTTATCGACACTCTCACGTACAGCAAGTTGTTTTTCAAGCTTTTTAATTTGTGTACGTAATTTGGCAAGTTCGATTGTAGATTTTGCATCTAATGTCTTATGAAGCGCGGTTTTTTTTATCGTTTGAATAGTAGGTACGGATTGTAATTGTTTTGAAAATTGAGCAAAAAGCGCAGTATCAATTTCAGCTTTAACGACAGGACCTTTGCGATGAAGACTGCGATTTTCCTCACGTTGAATATGAGCATAATAACGATTTCTAAGATCACTTTGTTCTAGGAAGCGGGCTTGATCATTTGGTATGGGCTGTAAATCTTCAACAAGATCGATACAGTCAACTGGACAAGGTGGTATACATAATTCGCATCCAGTACAAAGATCAGTTAACACAGTATGCATTAACTTTCCTGATCCAATGATGGCATCTACAGGGCAAGCACTGATGCATTTAGTGCAACCAATACACTCGTCTTCACGTATGATCGCTTTCATACGCTGTGGGCGACCATCAGATTGAATTGGCCAAACGCTTTCTTCAGCTTTAAGCTTAGGGCGATTCAGTAAGTGAGCAATTGCGTCAGCAACAGGTTGACCGCCAGGGACACATTTATTCGCGTCTTCTCCTTCTACAATAGCTTTAGCATAAGGTAAACAGCCATCACGGTGGCCACATAGACCACATTGGGTTTGAGGTAGGAAAGCATCAACTTGTTGTATCAAAGAGATTTGTGCGTGCATGTACGTTAAAACTTAATCAAGCGAAAAGGAGATCATAGGTGCGAAATATGAATGATTTTAACATGATTAGTGTTAGTTTGGGGTGCGCTGTTATGGGTCATTTATCGCGCAATAAAAGCGCCGAATAAGCATTAATCCATAATTAAAAGTAATGAATTTGATAATTTAAAATTATTAAATACTATAATTAAGTAATTGAAATTAAAAAAATATTAAAAAAAATTATGAAAACTATTGTACAGTGCCTGTAAAAGATATTTAATACTTTGCGCCAAAACTTATCAATATATTGAAATTTTGACCAATTTTGATCCATTTTCTGCTGAGGATTAAGCGTTGAAATACAACAGCCTTAACGACTTCCTAGACTACGTTAAAACACGTGATGCACATCAACCAGAATTTCTTCAAGCTGTTGAAGAGGTGATGACAAGCTTATGGCCTTTTATTGAAAAGAACCCTAAGTATGCAGCTCATGGTTTATTAGAACGTTTAGTTGAACCTGAACGTGCGATTCAATTCCGCGTTTCTTGGGTTGATGATCAAGGTCAAACACACGTTAACCGTGCGTTCCGTGTTCAGTACAACTCAGCAATTGGTCCATTCAAAGGTGGTATGCGTTTCCACCCTTCAGTGAACCTTTCAATCCTAAAATTCTTAGGTTTTGAACAGACTTTCAAAAATGCGTTAACTACACTACCAATGGGTGGTGGTAAAGGTGGTTCTGATTTTGACCCTAAAGGTAAATCAGAAGGCGAAATCATGCGTTTCTGCCAAGCACTCATGATCGAGTTATACCGTCACTTAGGTTCTGACACAGATATTCCTGCGGGTGATATTGGTGTTGGTGGCCGCGAAGTTGGTTACATGGCGGGTATGATGAAGAAGCTCAGCAATGACACTTCATGCGTATTTACAGGTAAGGGTTTAACTTTTGGTGGTTCACTAGCGCGCCCTGAAGCAACTGGTTACGGTACAGTGTATTTCGCTGAGGAAATGCTTAAGACTCGTAACGACAGTTTCAAAGACAAGGTAGTTACAATCTCTGGTTCGGGTAACGTTGCACAGTTTGCTGCTGACAAAGCAATGTATTTGGGCGCAAAAGTTGTTTCACTTTCAGATTCAGCTGGTACTGTATACATTAAAGACGGTTTAACTCCAGAGCTTTTAGCTGAAGTAATGGAGCTTAAAAACGTTCAACGTGGTCGTATCTCTGAGTTTGCAGCGAAGCATGGTTTTGAATATCTTGAAGGGCAACGTCCTTGGGGTATTAAGTGTGATATCGCACTTCCATGTGCAACACAAAATGAATTAGATGCTGATGATGCGGATAAATTGCTTGCAAATGGTGTGATCTGCGTAGCTGAAGGCGCAAATATGCCTTCTACACTTGCTGCAGTTGAAAAATTCGTTGATGCAAAAATTCTATATGCTCCAGGTAAGGCATCTAATGCAGGTGGTGTTGCAACTTCTGGTCTTGAAATGTCTCAAAATGCGCTTCGTTTAGGTTGGTCTTTCGAAGAAGTAGATGAGCGTTTACATGCAATCATGAAAGAAATTCACCGTAACTGCGTAAAATTCGGTACTCAAGAAGATGGTACTGTGAATTATGTAGATGGTGCGAACATTGCTGGTTTCGTAAAAGTTGCTGATGCGATGTTAGCTCAGGGTGTATTCTAAGAATATATTCAAAAATAAAAAAACCGAGGCTTAGCCTCGGTTTTTTATTCTTTATAAAGAACCTTTTACAGCTTCACGCTCTACAGCCATATCAAAAATATAAGCATACTTTGATTGATCTGCAGCAGGATTTTTAATTTCATAACGTTTTACACGAATGATTTGACGTTCATTCGGGCTATGTGAAAAACCTTCAATTTGATCGTAGAATAAAGTCCAGTCTTTATCGACTTGCGTTTTAATACCACTATCGTTGTATTTTATTTCTCTGACTTGTAGACAAGTTTGGGGAGTTACACCAGTACATTGTTTAGTTTCTGGCGAAATTTCAAGAAATATGGTTTCACCTTGGGTTTTGTATTTTGTTTCAGGTGTCATTTTACCCGTGAAGATAATCTTTTCACCATTCGGCTGTACCAAAGTCAACGTTGGATTATCACGATCATTTAAATTAAGCACGAAAGGAACAGCAGCTTGGGAAAATAGATTTCCAGCAAAGCGTTCTTGTTCGGCAGCCAAACCATTACATCCCTTCATGGTGGATGCAAGTTGAGCAGCTACGATAGTATTGTTTTTTAGCTCAAACCCTCCAAATAAAGTATTGCAGCTCGTATGAATTGAAAGTTTTTTATCAGCGGTGAAGTTTAAAGTGATTGCTTGAGGCGCATTTTGTGGATTGGCTTGCCATTGGTATGCAGCGAGAGTTTGATCAGCATTTTGTTGTTGAAGCACAGACACAGCTAAATCCCCAGCTTTTTGTAGTTCGGAAGTCTGACACGCAGCAAGTGTGATAGGCAAAATAGCCAAGGTAATTAATTTTAATTTCATAACAAGCTTTCTAAATTGTATTGATCCGAGGAAGGATAACGCAGGAGATCTAAAAAATTATGGATACATTCTGCACTTTTCAGTATCAAAATGTATCCATTGATCGATGATTATTTCGTGATGGACATTTAAAAAATGATATTTTATTTTCTCTCAATCAAAGCGATAAATATCCATCCCTAAAGCACCCATGGTAAAACTACTATGTACAATGCTAAAACGATCACCAGTGCCCATAGAAAAAAATAAAGGTGCAAAGTGTTCTATCGTAGGGTGATTACGATGAACATGAGGAATCGTATTCCACGCTAAAATAGCAGGATAATCCGAATGAGTGAGCTGCTGCACCACGTAGTTTCTAAAAGTTGATGCCCATTCTGGAACTTCACTCGTTTCACCATGCCAAGCAAGCTCTCTTAAATTATGGGTAATGCTTCCCGAGCCAATTAATAATATTTGCTGATCTCTTAATGGAGCGAGAGCTTGACCAATTTTAAATATCGCTTCAGCAGACATCGTCATGGGTAAAGAGATTTCGACTACGGGGATATCAGCTTCTGGATACATATGTAATAAAGGCATCCATACGCCATGATCACGAGGTCGTGTACTATTGGCATGTGCAGTAATTTGTGCCTCAGCGAATAAATTTAAAACTTGTTCAGCAACATCTGGAGCACCAGGGGCAGGATAGCGAATTTCATAGAGTGCATCTGGGAAACCTCGAAAATCGTGCCATGTTTCAGGTCTAGTCCCCGTACTTACTTCGAGTGCATTGCTTTCCCAATGCGCAGACATCACGATTATCGCTCTAGGTTTAGGTAAATTAAGACTCAAGCGATGTAAAGCTGGACCAACCTGTTCAGGATTCAAAGCCAGCATTGGAGAGCCATGTGAGATGAATAAGCCAGGTAGCGTTTGAATAGTCATGAGGGTGGTTCCATTCTTAGATGTATGAGGTGATCATCGCAAATTTTAGAAGTCAGAGTAACCATTTAAATTTGAACATCATGTTGCAAATTCGGAACGATTATCCAGCACGATGGTACGGATGGTTATGGTTAATGCTCATGGCACGGTACAGTTGTTCAATCAACAGAATGCGAACCAGAGGGTGGGGTAGTGTTAATTTAGATAAAGACCAGTGCCATGCAGCAGCTTTACGAACTGCATCAGAATGTCCATCAGGTCCACCAATGGCGAGTACAACATCATTCCCTTCAAGCATCCAACCTTTCATGGTTTCAGCTAATTTTTCTGTACTAAACTCTTTCCCTCCCACTTCAAGTGCAATTAAAAGTTCATTTCCTTTCAGTGCATTTAAAATGCTGTCGCCTTCGATATTACGGTATTTTAAAATATCAGCTTCAGAGTCATTCTTTCCGCGTTTCGCCATAGGAAGCTCAACAATTTGAGTTTGTACAAAGGGTTGAATTCTTTTGAAATAATCTTCAAAACCAGTAAGAACCCATGCTGGCATTTTTTGACCAATGGTCAAGATACGAATTTTCATGAAAATGTGTCACTAGAAGTTTCACGATATTATACATTTCAAAGTGATGAATTTATAAAATCAAAAGTTAAAACATAATGAGTTGTTAATTTTGCATCCATTGACATTTTATAAAAAAAGAGAGCCTAAGCTCTCTTTCTTCAGTTAAAAGACCGATTAGTGTCGTGCAGATTTTGATTCGTCAACTGCTTTCACAATGGGTGATTTTACTAATGGTTTAGGCATAGAGGTTAATGCTAGTGGTAAAATTTCATCAATTGATTTTACAACTTTGATATCTAAACCTTCTTTCACATTATCAGGAATTTCGACTAAATCACGTGCATTTTCCTGTGGAATAAAGACCATTTTTACACCGCCACGATGTGCAGCCAGTAATTTTTCCTTTAAACCACCAATACGCATTGCACGGCCACTCAAGCTGGTTTCACCAGTCATTGCAATATCAGGTCGAATCGCAATGCCAGTAAACGCTGAAACTAATGCTGTCGTCAAAGCAAGACCAGCTGAAGGACCATCTTTAGGTGTAGCGCCTTCAGGTAAGTGCACGTGAATATCGGTTTCTTCAAAGCGAGTAGAATCGATACCCAAAGCATCAGCTCGTGTACGCACTACGGTCATCGCTGCAGTAATAGACTCCTTCATAACATCACCTAAAGAACCAGTGGTTACAAATTTTCCTTTACCTTTCATTGCTGCAACTTCAATTGTCAGTAGTTCACCACCAACCGAAGTCCAAGCTAGACCATTAACACGACCGACTTGAGCTTCTTCTTCAGCCATACCGAAATCGAATTTATGCGGCCCTAAGTAGTCAGGTAGATTTGCAGAATTAACCTCAATTTGAAGGTTTTTCGCTTTTTTACTAACCGCTTCTTTAACCACTTTACGTGCGATTTTAGAAACTTCACGCTCTAAACTTCGAACACCAGCTTCACGTGTATAGCGTTGTACGATATCTCGAATTGCTTCTTCATGTACACTCAATTCCTTAGCTCGTAAGCCATTATTCTTGATTGCTTTAGGTACTAAGTAACGCTCAGCAATATTGATTTTCTCTTCCTCTGTATAACCAGGAAGGCGAATGACCTCCATACGATCTAACAAAGCTTCAGGGATATTCATACTGTTTGCAGTACAAATAAACATGACTTCAGATAAATCAAGATCAAGATCAAGATAGTGATCGTTGAATTTGTGATTCTGTGAAGGATCAAGTACTTCTAACAAGGCAGATGCAGGATCACCACGATGATCTTGAGCCATTTTGTCAATTTCATCGAGTAGGAATAAAGGGTTTTTTACACCGACTTTAGAAAGTGATTGCACAATCTTACCTGGCATCGCACCAATATAAGTTCTGCGATGTCCACGAATCTCGGCCTCATCACGAACACCACCAAGTGCCATTCGAACGAATTCGCGACCTGTTGCTTTAGCTACAGACTCACCTAATGAGGTTTTACCTACACCAGGAGGACCTACGAGACACAATACTGGTCCACGTAGTTTTTTTACACGTGACTGAACAGCAAGATATTCAACGATACGTTCTTTAACTTCATCCAAACCATAATGATCAGCATCAAGAATATCTTGAGCTTTAGCAAGATTTATACTTACTTTGCTCGCCTTATTCCATGGTGTATCTAAAAGAGTTTCGATGTAATTACGAACTACGGCTGCTTCACTCGATGCAGGCTGCATTGCTTTAAGCTTACGGAATTCACCTTCTGCTTTTTTACGAACATGCTCAGGAAGATCCGCTTCAGCTAAGCGTTTTTCTATCTCAGCAATGTCATCTTCAGCACCGCCATTCATGTCAGAAAGTTCACGCTGAATAACTTTCATTTTTTCATTTAGAAAATATTCGCGCTGATTCTTTTCCATTTGACGTTTTACATTGTCATGTAAATTTTGCTCAATCTGTTGTTCTTCAGACTGTTGAAGCAAATAAGTCATTAACTCTTGTAAATGAGCTTCAAATTCATCGTGTTCGAGGAATTTTTGTTTCACTTCAATGTTTAACGGCACGCGTGTAGCGACAAAGAACATGAGTTGCAATAAATCATCGATTTTATTTGCAGCATTAATTAACTCACGCGCATTACGTAGTTTCGCTTCAGCATATTGGCTGAAAAGACCACGTAATTCTTCGAGGCGAGTTTGTTGAGTTGCCGACTCCATACGGATCGTCATTGGGCTAAGGCTGTGTTCAGCTTCTAAATAATCGTTTTGATCGTAAATGTTAACCAATTTAGAGCGATAAATACCCTCGATTAAAACCTTAATGCAGTTTTCATCGTTTTCATGATTTACGACTTGCACAATCTTCGCGACAGTACCGTATTGATATAAATTGTCGTGATCAATTTCTTCTGTAAGAGAATCTTGTTGAGCTACTACAAAAACTAAATTGTCACTGTTACGAGCTACATCAACTGCTTTAATCGATTTTTCACGGCCGACAAAAAGCGCAATTTGCATGTGGGGATAAACCACAACATCACGCAAAGCTAATAGCGGTAACACGCTAGGGGTCTGAAGTTCTAAGTTTTCTTCATTCATAATAATATCAGTCATGAGCACTCCTAATGAGTGACAACGGTGTTGCCATATTTTTATAGTGATGTGTAATTTAAAAAATACAAGGGTGAAAATCGATAAAATTCGATTAATTTCTACTAATCTTGATAAATTCAGTTGGATTTAGGGTGAATTAATATTCTTCGTTTGAATTTTAATCGTTTTTTAGGGGTGATTAACTCATCTAATGGCTGATCCCAAGGTTGGCGCTTTAAAGGATCTAAGATTAATTGAAAGTCATGCGCTAAACCGATGCGATAGGGTTGATTGCTCGCATGCTTTAACGTTCTATCATAAAAGCCACCTCCCATACCCATACGTGTTCCATGATAATCACAGGCTACTAGGGGCATCAACAGTACATTAATTTGTTTTACATTTTGCCCCAATCTATGCATAGGCTCATACATTCCCAATTTATGTTTAGTAAAACGTTTATTTAGATATTGATGCTTTGAAATTGGAACCCATTTTAAAGTTGAATCAAGTCTGGAGACTTTTGGGAGATAAACGACTTTATGCTTCGAAAAGCAATGCATGATTAGGATATGTGTTTGTATTTCACCGAATGCATCTAAATAAATCCCAATTTTTTTTGCAGATTTAAATTTAGAGTGAGATTGGATTTTTGACAAAACCTGAAAAGCAGAACGTCGTTGCGTAAAAATTGAGAGTTGTCTTCTACGAGAGCGTAGAGTTTTTCTTAAAAGTTGTGTTTGCAACTGCATTTCAAACTATACCAATCTAAGTGCATGTGTAAGGTAAGTAGTTTATCGATTTTTACTCAGGTTTAATCAACCTGATTTGAATATTTTCGATAGTATATTTTTCATTTACTCTAGGTGTAACAAATAAAAGATTAGGGTCAATTTAATTTTAAATTGAAGCCGATAAGCTGAACTCTATCGGATCAATGAAGCTCTGATCATAAAAAATAGAAAAGGGAACGATAATGAAAAATAAAAAATACGGTATTCTATTTAAAAAGAGCAAGCACGCTTATCGTATGGTTATGCTCACGACAGTAATTAGTCTTTCTGGTCTAATCACAAATCATGTAAATGCTCAAACTAGCTCTAAGTTGGATTTATCACTGTCCAGCCATTCTGTGAATAAAATAAAAAAACTACTGAATGATCCAAAAGTTTGGCAACAGATTCCGAAACAAGTCACCTTATGTGTGTATTCACCGAGCGGTGTTCATGGTGAAGCATTTGAGCAAGCGACGAGCTATATGAGTGAATTACCACGAATTGTTAAAGTTGCTCAAGATTTCGGCGTGCAAATGACTGTCAATCGTACGGCTAAGCTACAAATGCAGATAGATTTGAATTATCCAAAATTAAAGCAAAAAACATCCACTGAAGTTAATTTAAAAGTCTATATAGATGAACGGGTTTTAACTGAAGACTTTAGAAGTAAACGTTGTGATGGTGCTGGAATAAGTAATTTACGTGCCAAGCAATTCAACTCTTTTGTTGGAAGTATTGATGCAATAGGTGCAGTTCAAAACTATAAACAACTAACTAAAGTGATTCAGCTGTTAGCAAGACCTGAATTTGACTCGAAAATGGTCAATAAGGCTTATGAGGTTGTTGGTATTGTGCCTTTAGGTGCTGCTTATATAATGGTAAATGATCGTAAAATTGATACTTTATCTAAAGCAGCTGGGAAAAAAGTCGCTGTAATGAGTTTTGACGCAACCCAAAAAAAATTAGTCCAAAATGTTGGTGCTCAACCAGTTACAGTGGATTTAACTTCGGTAGGCGGGAAATTCAACAATAAGGAAGTTGATATTATCGCAGCGCCTGCAATCTTATTTGAACCTTTAGAACTCTATCGTGGAATGACAAGCAAGGGCGAGGTACGAGGCGCAATTATTCGTTTTCCACTCGTTCAAGTAACGGGTACATTGATTATGCATCGAAATAAATTTCCTGCTGGAATGGGGCCTATAGCAAGGGAGATTATTTCCAAGCAATTAACACCAGCTTATAAATTTATTGATCAAACTGAATCTAAAATTGATCCTAAATTTTGGATGAATATAAGAGATGCTGAGAAACCTGGATATTTGAAAATTATGCGTGAAGCTAGGATTCAAATGACGAAAGAGGGGCATTATCATCCTGAAATGATGTCTATACTTAAAAAGATACGATGTAGTGATGATCCTAAGAATTATGAGTGTGCGCTTCAAGATGAGTAACTAATAATCTAAAAAATAGATTGTTTTTATAATTTTAATCGGTTTTTATTTGTCTTTAGCCATGCTTTAAATTACTCACATCTAGGTTAAAGAGTAAATGTGAGATGAAAATTTTTATCGCAGTAGTTACTTCTACTTTGTTGATAAGTGCATGCGCATATGATCCAGTGCATTATGAGCAGCTTAGAATGTCAGAGAACGCGCAACACATGAAATTAAATGGTTAAAAAAGCCCCCAGATGGGGGCTTTATGCCTATTTCTTTTTAACGATATCGCTCCAAGACACATTAGTTGGCACGCCTGAGTTAAAGCGAACTGATGCGGATGATGAATAATCTTTAGTTTGTTCAACGACAATCTTTTGATTGTACTCATCAATAATTTCTAACTTACCGCTTGCTTTCGGGTAAATTCTCCACCACTCTTTTTCGAATGGTTGAGTTACACTGAAGTTAAATGCATATGAAAAATTAGCATCTTTAGGTTGGCCAACGATTGTACCTTTACTTGACACACTTTGTAATTGTTCATCAAAAAAACGGTATTCATAATCCTGTAGCCCCATATATTCCAATGTAGTGCTAGGGTTATTTTTATCTACAATCTGGAATTTTAAAGGATCTTTTACAGAATAAATTGCGCCATTAGAACCAACTGTATCTTTTACAATTTTACCAGTGACTAAATATAGTTTAGATGTATCAGTCCACGGTGTATAAAGCGCATTATTAAACTCAACTGTGGTAGAGCTTAATGTTTCAGTAAGCGAAATAGATCCTCCTTTAAATGTTACGACTTCCTTGCCGAAACTAGTTGCACAAGAATCATTACCACTTTTTAGCTTGATTGTTTGAGTAGTTCCACTTTTAGTGAGCTCAGTACAAATTGAATTTCTCAAAATTGTAAATGCACTTGTTCCTTGAGCTGTTAATTCAATTACTCTACCTGTACGAGTAATGGGTCCATCACCCAATGTTTCGCCAATCATATGCCCTAATGCTTGATTAAATCGATCATCCATGACATTCAAAGATTCTGAAAAACCAAGCTTTTCTTTAAGTTTTGTTAAAAAATCCTTATCTTTAAAAGGTATAAATGTAGAGCTCACATCGCCTGGTTTAATATAATTACCATTTGGCGTGTCAAGCTTCGAGTCACTTCCACCACCACATGCACTTAGTAATGCAGCAATACTCGCAACCCCAGCCAATTTTGCTAATTTAGACATATTCTCTTCCTTTAAATATAAATCTATTCTCATTGTTTATGATGTTTGACTATTAATATGAAGTCTTTAAACAATAAGAAGACATTAAAATGAAATACTCTTTATGTAATTTCTATTAAGAGGAATGATAATTTAAATTCTGGAAAAGTTTCTAGGTCATTATTAACCAAATTTACAAATTAAATGCTTTATTTTTATATTGTTAAATATAATTTAAATATTTATTTAGAATAAAACTAAAAAAAAGTTAATTAAATAACACTACACATAAATATTATAAATTAATTTGAAAAATTAAAATATAGTGTGACTTATTTCAATAAATTTTTATATTTTGAGTAAAGGAGTAAGTTGAGAATTTATGGTATGAATTGAAAAAATAAAACAAGAAAACGTTGAATTATAAATATAGAGAAATTGAAGACTCCGGAGATGCCGCTGCATGTGTCGTTACCCTGAACCCGACGAGTTCAAGGTGGACGCGACGTATACTTGCTGGGTTTCCCACTCGAGGTGGGCATACGCTCTAAATATACAGAACACAATCCATAAGTTTAAGTATCGGCAGGGGAATAGACCCGCTGGCGAACATCCCAGAGTTAAATTAAGTATAACGAAATGAGTGAGATTGGCAAACCTTGGTGTACCCATTATTTGCGTGATAATTCACTCAGTAAAACTGACTGTGCAAACTTAGATCAAATTTATACAGTTTTTTCAACGTCTTCCAAGATTGTTGCAAGTAAGCGTTCACAATGAGAATATTCTTGTAAGGATTTGTTCATTGTTAAAACTTCTTGCATAAGCTCTAAAGCCACCATGATAACGAGCTTATTGTGTTCTACGTTAGGTGCTTTTCTACGAAATTCTTGAAATTTCTCATTTAGCAAATCACCAGCACGTTGTAAATCATCTTTCTGATCTTGAGTGGTTGAAAGTCTAAATGTTTGTTCAATTAATCTTAACTCGACTGTAACGACTTCAGACATAATTATGCTTCCTCATTTTGTTCAGCCGGATTTTCTAATTGTTGGATTTCTTGGGCATGATGATCTTGATCAGTACCTAAAATGGCCAATCGTTGAATGATTTGCTCAACCTTAGTTTTAGCGAGTTCATTTTTTTTGATTAAACGTTGATTTTCAGCCTTCAATTCATCAATTTCTTTTTGAGCTTGACGTTGTTCAGCCAACATTTTTTCTTTGATGACTCTCAACTCATTCCTTTCAGCCAAGATTTCCTGAAATCTATTTTTTAAATCAGTACAACTCTTTTCTAAACGACTATAACGTTCTGCTAAAGCAGTAGCATCTTGATTTAAAGTTTTATAAATACCATCCAATTGATTGTATTTGTCATTTAGACTTTCAATCTGTTCTTGCTTTTGAGTGATGACGCTATTTTTTTGAGCAGTTTGAGTTTGATGAGTTTCCTGAAGTTCTTTCTGCTTAGCTTCAAGAGAACTATTCATTTGTTCGGTTTCGGACAAACGATGTTTAAGCGTGCCTAAATGCGTTTGTAAACGCTGTAATTGTTCTAACATAACGAGGTCGCGTAGTTTCGCAATCAAAGGTAATATATACAGAAGTATAGAGATTGGAAAAACGAATGCAAGACGATATTTCAGGTTGGACAGATTGGAACCAACAATTCGGTTCAATTGAGGAAATTACTAGTCCTAGTGAGTTACATGGTCTACTTACAGGTATTGTTTGTGTAACTGAACCGCCATCTCATGAGGAGTGGATACAAATTTTGTCTACATTGAATGTGCCTCAATTAGAACCTACTGCGCTTAATTTACTGGCTGAGGAATCTGAAGATGTTTCGCATGCTTTATCAGAAGATGAATTAGATTATTTACCCATTTTGCCTGATGATGAACATGTATTGTCTGAGCGTGTTCAAGCTTTAGCAGATTGGTGTGCAGGAGTGGTATTGGGGTTTGGATTAGCGTCTGGGCATATTCGTGCTGATGAAGCTGAGTTGATTGAACACTTGCAAGATATTGCAGCAGTCGAGTTTGAAGATTCTGATAATGATGAAGAAGGTGAAATTAGCTATCAAGAACTTTATGAATTTGTTCGATTAATTCCAGTGAGTTTATCTGTTGGACGAACCAAGATTGCTGTTGAAGAAAGCTCATTACTGAAACATGTAAAACCAACAATTTCGAAAAAAAATGAGCAAAGTGTCGTTGAGATGTTTACACCTCATCGACCAAGTTGATTACATTTAATCAAGAGTACTACTTAACATATAAGTAGTACTGTATTTTCTTAAATTAAATAGCCTAAGCTGCAGAAAAGATATGAAACTTACTCAATCAGATTTTCAAAAACGACGTGATCAATTAGCCGCTGAAATAGGCCTAAGAAGCATTGCAATTATTGCAACACGTGAAGAAATGTTTAGAAGTCGTGATGCTGATTATAAATATCGCGCTGATAGTAGCTTTTTTTATCTAACGGGATTTGCAGAGCCTGAAGCAGTTGCTGTAATTGAAACATTTGATACTGAAGAAGAAGGTTATACCTACAGTTTATTTTGTCGTGAACGCAATAGAGAGATGGAAATCTGGACAGGTTACCGTGCAGGGATTGATGGTGCAGTCGATGATTATGATGCGGATGAAGCTTATGCGATTGATCTACTAGACGAAGAAATGATCGCAAAGCTTCAAGGAAAAGAAAGATTATTTTATAGAATTGGTCAACAAGCCAGTTTTGATGCAAAAATTACAAAATGGATTGCAGAAGCAAGTGGTGAAAGCCGACGTGGTACCGCTGCACCGACACAATTGATTCAGTTAGATACAATTTTAGATGAGATGCGTCTACACAAAGAGCCAAAAGAAATAGAGTTAATGCAAATCGCATCTGATATTTCTGCTCAAGCACATATGCAAGCGATGAAATCTGTACGACCAGGAATGATGGAATATGCTTTAGAAGCGGAGCTGAATTATATTTTTGGTAAAAATGGTTGTGTACCATCGTATAACAGTATTGTGGGTGGTGGTGAAAATGCTTGTATATTGCACTATGTTGAAAATAACAAACAACTTAATGACGGCGATTTAGTTTTAATAGATGCAGCTTGTGAATATGAATTTTACGCGTCAGATATCACTCGGACATTTCCAGTAAATGGTAAATTTAATCCTGAACAAAAGGCGCTTTATAATATAGTGCTTGATGCTCAAATCGCTGCAATAGATGCGGTTAGAATTGGTAACTCTTACAAAGAGCCACACTACGTTGCTGTTCGTATTTTAGTGCAAGGCTTGCTTAATCTTGGAATCATGCAGGGTGATCTCGATGAAATCATTGAGACAGAAGCCTATCGTCAATTTTATATGCATGGAACTGGTCACTGGTTAGGCATGGATGTTCATGACGTAGGGGCATATAAAGTCGATGGAGAATGGCGAACATATCAAGAAGGTATGGTGGTGACCATTGAACCAGGTTTATATATTGCCCCTGATGATGAAACTGTCGATCCAAAATGGAGAGGGATTGGTATTCGCATTGAAGATGATATTGTTGTCACTCAAGATGGACCGAGAAACCTGACTGCTAAAGTAGTGAAAACCATTGAAGATATCGAAGCCTTGATGGCGAGTTAACCATTTTCACAAATCTCAAAAGTCGATGGAAACATCGGCTTTTTTTCAATGTCATATTCAATATTGAAAAATGAATTATGGCTTCATCTTCAATAACGCTAATTCATTATAAAAAGTAAAAACTTTATTGTAAGATGAATTTGATTAAAAATTTATGTGTATGCAGCTATTGCTTGCTTTTATAAGGATCAAAACATGCAACAAGAAGTCATCATTGTCGGTGGTGGAATGGTCGGATTAAGCCTTGCTCTTATGCTGGCTAAAACTAACATTGCAGTGAAATTGTTAGAGGCGATCAGCTATCCTAACTATGATGATGCTAACCTTGCACCATATCATTCAAGTTTTGATGCCCGTAATAGTGCGCTGTCACGTCGAAGCGTGCAAATTTATCAAGAATTGGGAATTTGGGATTCACTGCAACAATATGCAACGCCTATTTTAGAAGTAAATATCACAGAAGAAGGAAGTTTCGGTAAGGCACGTTTAATCGCGGCTCAAGAGAAAGTAGAAAGCTTTGGTCAAGTGATTGAGAATGCATGGCTTGGACGAGTATTGTTATCAGAAGTCAAAAAAAATCCACTCATTGAGTTAATTGATGGTGTTCAAGTGACGTCACTTAAACAGGATGAACATTTAGCTTATCTCGAAGCATCAAAAGCGAATGAACATTTGCAGTTTCAATCCAAGTTAGTCATAGCAGCAGATGGACGTGATTCTTTCTGTCGTAAAGCACTTGGTGTTGGTGCATCAGTGCATGATTATGATCAAGTGGCGATTGTCACTACAGTGCAGACATCCAAACCTCACTCCCAAGTCGGTTTTGAACGTTTCAGCCCACTTGGTCCTTTAGCATTATTACCTTTACCTGGTGAATACCGTCGTTCTGTTGTGTGGCCAGTGCCTAAAGGTACTGAGGGAGAGTGGTTAGGTGATGAAAATGATCAGCATTTTTTAGATGCTCTTCAAAAAACCTATGGCGACCGAGCTGGTAAATTTGAGAAAACTGGTCGTAGATTTAGTTTTCCTTTATCTCAAGTATTGGCTGAAAAACAAGCAGTAGGACGTGTTGTACTTATGGGTAATGCTGCTCATACCATTCATCCAGTCGCAGGTCAGGGTTTTAATTTGTGTATGCGTGATGCATATGTATTGACCCGATATTTAAAACAACAAGTCATCAAAAATGCCGATTTAGGTGAAGCTGCTGTACTGAAAGAGTATGAAAAATCTCGACTCAAAGATCAGCAACGTGTGATCAAGTTTTGTGATTCTGTGGTGCGAGGCTTTAGTAATCAAAATCCAATCCTAAAATTTGTGCGAAATACAGGTCTAATGTGCTTTGAAAATATTCCAGGTATTAAGCCACTCGTTGCCAATTATGCAATGGGGTTAAAAGCATGAATGATGCTATTTTAGATGTCGTGATTGTGGGCGGTGGTTTAGTCGGAGGATTAGCTGCTTTATTGCTGGCTAAAGGTGGAGTTCAAGCGACTGTACTTGATGCAGCACCGATATTGGATCACGAGAAGACCTTAAAATCATTGAATCCTCGTGTACTTGCATTGAGTCAAGCCACTATTCATTTGCTTAAGCATGTTGATGTATGGGATAAGTTGGCTCGTCAACAACCCTACACGGGAATGCAGGTGTGGAACAAAAATGGCTTTGGTGAAATCAATTTTGGAACATCAGCGCATTCTAAACTTGATCAAGCACAAATATTAGGTTCAATGGTCGAACCAAGTATCTTGAACCTTGCGATTCAGAGCATGATGATCGACCAGATTGATGATTACCGTACTCAGATTCAAGTGAAACATATTGAGCAAGGAAATGGCTGTTGGATTCTTCATCTCGCTGATCAAACTCGATTGAAAACGAAACTTTTAATTGGTGCGGATGGTGCAAACTCATTCGTACGTGAACAAGCCATGATTGATTTGGATGTTTTGGATTATCATCAGGCTGGTATTAGCTGCGCGATCAAGACGGAACAAGCGCATCAACATGTTGCGAGTCAAATCTTCTTAGAAACAGGGCCACTGGCTTTTCTCCCAATGGCAAGTTTAGAAGATCAAGAATATGGTCATTGGCAATCTATTGTATGGACTTTACCAGATGATTATGCAGACGAATTTGCGTCACTCTCAGATGAAGATTTCGTACAATTACTGACACGAGAGAGTCATCATATGTTGGGTAAAGTATTAGCCGCAACGCCTCGAGCAAAATTCCCACTGAAAGCACGAGCTGCTCAACGTTATATTAAAGATGGCTTAGCGCTAATTGGTGATGCAGCCCATGTTATTCATCCACTTGCTGGTCAGGGGGTGAATATTGGTTGCCTTGATGCAGCAATTCTATGCGATGTGCTACTTTCTGACTACGCCCGTGGCGTTTGGGCTCATGAGCAAACTTTATTGAAATATGAGCATCGACGAAAATTTCAAAACGATGCCATGATGCATAGTATGTCTATGATTGGGTGGATGGAATCTGCTCCTGTTTTTCCTATTGTTTGGGCGAGAAACTTTGGTTTGAAACAAGTTGAAAATATCAGTGCGTTAAAATCGGCGTTTATGTCGCAAGCGAATGGTTTGAGTCAGCTCAGTAATACAAGATATCAAGTGAATTGAAATCTGATCTAAAAAGAATCATCAATATATATTTTTTTACCAATATGATTAAAAAATATACAAATGAGGTGCTTTAGATACTATGCGAATGATAAAGAGCTTGATACATTTCTCTAAAAATCAAAGCACGTTCCAATCAGGTGCGTGAAAACATTGATGGGGAGTTTGAAATGACAGACGCAAATGATTTTGATGACAACGAAGACAGTGTTGTAGACGAAAATGAATCACAAGCAGCAGAAAAAGGTGCGGCCGTAAGTGACGTTACTGTATCTGATGCCGATGTCGCGGAAGCTGAAACATTAACAGTGACAGCTAAACTCAAACAACGTCAGGCACTGGAAGATGAAGTTGCTGCTTTTCTAGCACGTGGTGGTCGTATTACTGAAGTTCCACCTGATGAATCAATAAAAGATTAATAAAAAAAGCACCATCAATATGGTGCTTTTTTTATTTTGCTTAATCATTCGCACCACTGAGCTCTAGCGCGCGTTGATATGCGACTTTCTTTTTGATTCCGGTGAGATCAGCTGCAAGTTGAGATGCTGCTTTTACAGATAAATCTTGCAATAAACGATTGAGTAATTTGTCTAATTCTTCTTGCTGCATGTCTTTTTCAGTGGCTGCTCCAGCAATGACCAGTACAATTTCACCTTTTTGCTGGTGATGATCATTTGTAATAAATGATTGTAAATCTCCAAGGGTCATTTTTTTGATTGTTTCGAAGGTTTTGGTAATTTCACGTGCAAACCCGACTTCACGGTCAGCCCCGAACACAGAGACCATATCCGTTACAGAGTCTAGGATTCGATGTGGTGCCTCATAGATGATCATGGTATGCGTGTTGTCTTTCAGTTTATTTAATTGAATAAGACGTTGTGATTGTTTCGAAGATAGAAATCCTTCAAAACTAAAGTGATCACTGGGTAGACCTACAGCGCTTAATGCTGCAATAGCTGCACATGCACCTGGAACAGGAACGACACGAATACCATGGTCCTGAGCTGCACGAACCAATTTAAAACCAGGATCACTGATCAATGGTGTACCTGCATCACTGACGAGTGCAACATTTTCACCATTTTTTAACTTATCGATAATTATATCAATTTTGTTACTTTCATTGTGATCATGGCACGCTGTAAGCGGAGTTGAGATATTATAGTGTTTCATTAAAAGAGCGGACTGACGTGTGTCTTCTGCCGCGATAAGAGAGACAGACTTTAAAACATCAATTGCTCGATAAGTCATGTCATCTAAGTGCCCAATTGGCGTCGCTACAACAAATAACTGAGCACTCATAAGGTTTCTCCATGTTGGATCTATTAAGAATAAAAAAAGAATTCATTGGTATTGGCTTATGTGGAATGATTTTCCAAGCCCAAGCGGAAGTATTGGTTATTTTACCTGATTCAGGCCCTATGGCGCGAGCAAGTAATAGTATTAAAAATGGTATTGATGAGGCTTATCAAAAGTCGAACAGTGAAATACCAATAAGATATGTCAATTCGGATCAAAAACGATTAAAAGAGATCCTAAAGACGCAAGTCAGTCAAAACACCAAACTTATTATTGGTCCATTAGCCAGACAGGATGTCGAAGCAATAATGAAAGAACCGCTTAAAATTCCTGTTTTAGCACTGAATGAAGTTCCTTCTAAGCATGCAAAAGTGTGGCAGTTTAGTTTATCGAAAACTGATGATGCTCAAGTTTTAATTAAACAGATTGAAAAGGATCGAGTTCAACATCTCTATATATTGCGTGAGTCTGGTACTGAGTCTGAGAGCTTAAGCTTTGTAAATGCCGTGTTTAAAAATTTTCATGGTAAATTTTCTCTAGTCCAACAATTGCCTGATATAAAGTCAAATGAAGGTGTGTTGCTTTTAGGCAGTATGGCGTGGATCAACTCATTGAAGAATAAGCCTTCAAAACGTTTGTATGTTCAGGCTTTTGCTATTGATCATAATATGGATATTCCGAAGGGAACTAAATTCTGTGATGTTCCAGTCATGGTTCAATTTTTAAAAAAACCTAATCAAACAACAGAAAATACTGCTGCATTCCAACGTCTTAATGCCTTCGGTCAAGATGTTTGGCGTTTGGCGGATTTGATGTTGAAAACGAAGAATCCTGATCAAATATCAATTCAAGGTCAGACTGGGCATTTGAGTTTTAAAGAGCATCGGATCGAAAGAAAGCCTGCATGCTTCGAGAAAACATGGTTTAGATTAAAAAATATTTAAGAGGACTTAAATGGATGAGTTCTCAACAATTAGGTATATGGGCTGAAGACCAAACTGAAAAAGTCTTGATCTCACAGGGTTATATTGTGCTGGCTCGAAATTTTCATTCTCGTTATGGTGAGATAGATCTGATTGCCCAACGTGATCTTGAGCTTATATTTGTTGAGGTCAAAGCTAGATCAAAAACAACCTATGCTTCAGCACTAGAATCAATATCATCGAGCAAGCAAATTAAAATTGCCAAAACAGCAATGTCATTTCTTCAAAAATTTCCAAAATATGCAGAGTTTTATTATCGTTTTGATGTGTTTTGTTTTGATTTTCATAAAAAAATTGCAAAACCGTTACAGCATGAAATTTCTGATATAGATTATGATCTCGAGTGGATTGAAAATGCATTTACAATAAATGCAGACTTGATTAATCTATGAACCGAATGAGCTAAGCCATTTCCAACAATAGAAAAAATTCAAGTTTCACGAGGAGACGGATTGAGTGTTGAAGCGTATTGTAATTTCGATGGCGTGTGTTGCTAGTCTTTCAGGCTGTGCAAGTTTTATTTCAGGTGGAACTGGCGCAGAACCAGTTGGGGTGGTGAGTGGAGCTCGTTCTTTAGGTCAGGTATTTATTGACTCTTCAATTGAACGTACAGCAAAGATCAATTTATACAAATTGGATGCTCGTTTTAAACAATCTCGAGTCAATGTGAATAGCTTTCACAGTAATGTCTTGTTAACAGGTCAAGTGCCTGATGCGCATTTGAAACAGTTAGCAGAAGATAACGTTCGAGCGATGAGTGATGTGAAATCTATTCATAATTACATCACAGTTGGTCCTCAAATTGGTTACTCTACCATCATGCAAGATGCGACTGCGACAGCGAATACACGTGGCTTAATTATGCGTGCGCCAGTTGTTTCAGACAGTAAAGTCTTGGTTCATACTGAAGATGGCGTGTTATATGTGATGGGACGCTTAAATACAGCTGAAGAGCAAGATCTCATTGAAGTTTTACAACGAGTAGGGAATGTCACGAAAATTGTTACTTTGATTGATAACGTGGAATCTGCTCAAGTAGGCGCAGGAGTTCAATCATCATCACTTATGAACCCTTCAGCGGTGAGTACTCAACCTTATGTTGAGACACCGGTTGCAATTGATCCTGATGCTGGTGTTAGTTACCAATAATGTCGAATAAGATTGCGCAATTTTTTCCGAAATCAGTTCAGTTAAAACTTACCCAGTTGAATCAAAAACTGAATGCTTTTCGCCCATATAATTTGGGTGGTTTGGCATTAAATCAATTGACCTCAAATAAAGGCTATTCTGTAAAAAGAAATATTGCTTATGGTCTTAAAGCTCGGCAACGACTGGATCTTTATGTTTGCCAAGCGCCAGCGAATAAACCTTTAGTTATATTCGTGCATGGTGGTGCATGGAGTAGAGGAAGTAAGGACGATTACAAGTTTCTTGGAGAAAGTTTGACACGTGCTGGATATAACCTCGCCGTAATAAACTATCATCTGGCGCCAGAACATATTTTTCCTCGTTACGTAACTGACCTTGCAGATTCAATTCAATATTTAATCAAAAGTGCTGATAAATATGGTATTTGTGCAGATCAAATAGCGCTTATCGGACATTCTGCTGGTGCTTTTAATGTGATGTCATTGATTTACCATCCTTCATTCATTGACTTTGAAGGACGAGATCGAATTAAAGCGTTGATTGGTTTGGCTGGACCCTATCACTTTAACTATCTAGGTGATCATTTATCTGAACATGCATTCGATAAAGCAGTAAATTTCAAAGCGGTGATGCCATACTATTTTGTAGAGAAAAATAATATTCAGCACTATATTTTTCTAGCAGATCAAGATACGTTGGTAAAAGATCATAATTCTGAAGAGATGCATCAAGCACTGTTAGCTGTAGAGAATCATAGCCAGCTCATTCGGGTGCCTCGTACTGGACATGTATCAATCATGGCAACAACTGCCACATTATTTGATCGACTCTTCAAAACTCGATCTCTCATCCTGAAAGTTTTAGAAGAGTCCTTCAAATAAATCTATAACGATTCGGATTTGATTTATTCAGATTTGAAAGGAGTATTGTGAATGACATGTTGAATCATGGCATGCGCAATACTTCCTGCAAATGGAATTTCTGGTAAGTCATCAAATTTAAAGAATTGGGCATCACTAATTTCATCTTCTTGAAGCACAATTTCACCTGAATCATACTCGGCTCGAAAAGCAATCATTAAATTACTTGGGAATGGCCAAGGTTGGCTGGCAAGATATTGAATATTTTTAACGTTTAGACCAATTTCTTCCATGGTTTCGCGTTGCACAGCCTCTTCTAAAGTTTCACCAACTTCGACAAAACCTGCAATTAATCCATACATATTGGATTTATTTTTTGCATTTTTCGCCAGCAAAATTTCATTGTCACCTCGTGTGATTACGGTGATAACACAAGGTTGAACACGAGGGTATTGGTGATAATTACATGCTGGGCAGATCATGGCATATTCTGAACGGTGAACATCTGTTTCTGTACCGCAATGACTGCAAAATTTATGATTACGACGCCATTCTAATAATTGAACTGCTCGACTCGCTTGTTCAAATTGTTGCTTAGACCATTGAGTGATCAACTGTCGGATTGGCACAAGTTGATAACCTTTAGGAATTGCTTCTTCAATATGTAGATCTCGTGCAATTACCTGATCACCAGATTTGAAAATCAGATCACTCTCTAAACGTTCAACACGTGGTAATTGGAAGTTTTCATCGACGAGAAGTTGATGTTGTTTAAAAATATAAGCAACAGAGAGTTCAGACATTAGGCAACCGCTTTAATTTTTTGACTGCTGATGAGTGCAGTCTCAGATACTGATTTATGAATAGGATAATCATACTTCAAGCCATCAAGATGAAGCTCTAGACTGGCAAGCACATCTAGAATGTGCTGAAGTTGTTGGGGGGTGAGTGATTTCTGAATATCGTAATAGTGTTCAACCGCCTCAGCACTATTTTTTAGCGCATTACTTAATATTTGAGCATCAAGAAATAGAGCAGCTCCGCTTAATTGTCTTAAATTGGTTGTGATGTTTAATAAATCATTTGTGTCTTGAACATCATTGCTTTGAAAAAGTTTATCGCCTAGTTCTTGCAAGAGAATTCGAGCTTCTTTTTGCAGCGTTTCATGTGCATCATCTAGCCGATCCAGTGATATATTCATATTATTCACATCAAGTTGAATGCGAGTTGGTGCGAAATTTCGCTTCAAAATCCCGATAGAGTTCATAGCCGACAGCATGCTGTTCATTAATCGTTGAGCAAAATCGGCATTTTGTTGAATATAGGTTCGATGAAAATGCTCTGCTTGCAGTTTCATCTCTGCATAAGCTTCATTAAGATTCATGACTAAAAAGATATTTGCCATACGATACAGCTTTAAGCGAATATCTAAAATTTGATCGTCAGTAAAACTTTGATAGTGACTTTCAATATCTAACCTTAATTGATTCAATTCTTCTGTAATCAAGTGAGCAACGGTATCGATTGTTCTTTGATCAGGTCCAAACAGATGGCGACTAAAAATTTGTAGTTGAACATCAGTCAAAATGTTGTCCGAGATTTGAAAATACTCACGAAGCATTTGTGAATCGTAGTTTTCTTGGCTAATACAAATCGCTAAAGCATTAGCAAAGTCAGTTTCATCGACCTGAAAATGCTGGGGTGCATTTAAAAACTCTCGGATCTGACTGCCAACTTTAGCCAACCATTTTAGGCGTGCATCACTGAGAATGAGTTGGTCAAGTTGATTAAATGCGATTTGCATCAGAAGCCAATATTGTTGACTCGGTGTTTCAAGAGAGAGCAGTGCTATATGATCTACAATGAGTTTAAAACGATCAAAATCGTCTTCAGTTTCATTTTGCGTCACTATTTTTATTAAACAATCTTTATATAGTGTATTCCAATAATCAGATGAATTAATCTGATTCGATGATGCTTGCGGTGTTAAAGTTAATTGTTTCTGAGTGGTCTGGATTCCATTACCCAATGCTGTACAAGGGATGTTCAATACTCGCTCTAGATGGTTAAGTGTATCTAAGAGAAATTGGGGGACATCGACTTCACGTAAGCAAATAAATTCAATATATCGCTTTAGCATCGTTGTGCCATCACTTAATGCGGCAGCGTATTTCAGGTTTTTTGCAGTTGGATTTTGCATCATCTTTGACATGACTTGCGCACAGTAGTGTGCAAGTTGTGCGAGATGAGGAAGCTCGATCATGGCAAAAACTTGATTGGATTGTTCAAGTCGAATGAATGCGTCATCTATCCCAAAAGGAAGTGTTTGATCCTCAATAAGCTCTGATACTGTATTTTCGACCTGATCGATGATTTGATCAATTTCTTTTTTAACAATAAGTAATGCTGTAGGGTCAAAATAAATTGAACTTTGATAAGACATCGATCGAAACCTATGTTGGCCGTTAATTTTGCTCAGAGCCCAGATAAGGGGAATTTTTGCTCTAAATGAATATAGCCGAACTGATCGTACTTTACAAAATGAATCAAGCAGATGGATGATTATTTAGCAAATAAGCACGGCTCGCCATTTTTTTCTTGGTAATCTTCGATCCATTTTTGGTGTGCTGCTAATTCCTCATCAGAAGCATAAATGATTGGTAAATCTACCTCAATTTTTTGGTACTGATTTTGTCCAGTTTCAGAATGATGATCATGCGCTGAGAGTGCATCGATATCAAATGAAACTTGACCACCTGTCATGGCTAAATAAACATCTGACAGAATTTCTGCATCCAGTAAAGCACCGTGGAAGGTACGATCACGCTGTGGAACTTCGTAGCGCTTCACTAATGCATCCAATGAGTTCTTTTGACCTGGATGTTTCGCTTTTGCCATTGCAAGTGTATCAGTCACTGCGCAGACTTCTGAAAGCGTACCAAAGCCAGCACGTTTGAACTCCATATCTAAGAAGTTCATATCGAAAGTTGCGTTGTGTGCGATAATTTCTGCACCTTTTAAGTACTTGTACAGTTCAGCAGCGATTTCTTCAAATATAGGTTTATCTTTCAAAAAATCATCAGAAATACCGTGAATTGCTTCAGATTCACCGACTGGTTTTTTGGGATTGATATAAATGTGAATTGAACTTCCTGTCAGTTTACGATTGATCATTTCAATCGCACCCACCTCGATAATACGGTCTGTATCTTGATAATAAAAACCTGTAGTTTCCGTATCTAAAATCAGTTGGCGTGGTCCCTGTAAATTTAAACGAGCAGGTGTGACCACAATATGTGGATGCGATTTTTCAGCTAACTGAGGAAAGCTTTGATCTACAGATTCAGAATTTAAGTCCTGTGCATCAACTGTCTTAATAATATCCTTAATAATATCTGAGGAGTTTGAGGTGACTTCGTCCGTGCGGTATTCAGCTTGATCATCATTTTCTGCTAAATCAATTTCAACTTCTTCATCTTGATCATTGAGATCTAAACCAAACGGATCATTGAGCAACCAATCTTCAGACTGTTTTTTTTTATCATTCGCTTGCAGGGAATTTTTAAATTGTTCAGCCGTTTGGTCAGCGCCTTGATTAGCTAACTGATCTGCCATTTCATTGCCTGGATGTCCTGCATGACCTTTAATCCAGTTCCATTCAATGTCTCGACCTTGACAAACTTGATCCAAAGTTTGCCATAAATCAGGATTTTTTACGTCTTTCCAATTTTTCTTTTTCCAACCACTGATCCATTCAGTAATACCGCGTTTTACATAGTTTGAGTCTGTCCAAATGATAAGCTTTGCATCAACAGGACAAAATTTGATTCCTTCGATTGCAGCGGTTAACTCCATACGATTATTGGTCGTGTCTGGTTCACCACCACATATTTTATGTTCTGTATCCTTAGTGATGATGTAAGCACCCCAGCCACCTAGCCCAGGATTACCACGACATGCGCCATCAACATAAAGTGTTATTTCAGACATAGTTTGAACCAATCAATCGAATAAAGTGTTGAACATCAAGTTCGGAAATTTTATTGTATACGTAAATGCGAAACATCAGTGCGATAACTGGATATTTTTTAATGTCTTGTAACATTTATAAGCAATTACTCATCAAGAAGAGACTTGCCTGAACAACGAGCTCCTCTAAAATGGCTTATATACAATAAATTTACTATGCGTCTTTCGGAATTTGTATGTCTAAAACAACCACCGCAGTGTGGCAGCCATCTGCAACTTTTTTATTTAAAATTTCAGTAATTACTTCCGCAGTAACCGGATTAGGCGTAATGACTGGCTGTACAGCGAGTCCCACTTCTGCAAAGACGCAAAAGTCGAATCAACTCGGCATGTTAGATGCCAGTAGCTTAGATTCACTTGAAGATCTTTTATCTGCAACTGATATGCGTGCAGTTGAAGGTGATCGTTTACTTATTTTAAAACACGGCGATGTTTGGAAACGTATGACCGTTGGTTTTAAAATGGATGAAACAAAGTGGGATCCACGGATTGCTGCTCAAAGAAGTTGGTTTATTACGCGTCAGCCTTATCTGGATCGTTTATCCGCTCGAGCTTCTCGTTATCTTTATCATACTGTAAAGGAAGCAGAGCGCCGTGGATTACCTACTGAACTTGCTTTACTTCCCGTCATTGAGAGTTCCTATGATCCAGCTGCAACGAGTTCAGCGGCAGCTGCAGGGATGTGGCAATTCATCCCAAGTACAGGTCGTATTTATGGATTAAGACAGACCAATTTGTATGATGGACGTCGTGATGTAGTTGAGTCTACACGTGCAGCCTACGAGTTTTTAGGAAGTTTATATAACCAATTCGGTTCATGGGAATTAGCTTTAGCGGCTTATAACGCTGGTCCTGGACGTATTCAACAAGCGATTAACCGTAATAAGGCTGCTGGCTTGCCTACAGATTATTGGTCATTACGTTTACCTCAAGAGACAATGAACTATGTTCCACGTTTCCTTGCGGTTGCACAGATTATCAAATCCCCTGAAAAGTATGGCGTCAGATTACCACCAATTGCGAATCGTCCTCACTTTAGAGAAGTTCCAGTTCCAGCAGGTGCGAGTTTAAACGAAATTGCTTCTCTGACAGGCTTAAGTCGTGCAGAACTTTATCAACTGAATCCAGGGCATCGTGGTGATATCATTGATCCTCAAAGTCCACAGCGAATTTTAATTCCAGCAGATTTAAATCCAAATATTGATCGTAAACTGAAAGTACTTAAACCAAGTAGTGCAGGTCTATGGGCGAGCGCTTCAAGCCCTGTTTCTACATCTACGCCAGCAACCACAATTACAACGACAGTAAATACACCAAAAGCTTCAAATGCTTCCGTATTGGCAACTCAAACAGCGAAGCCAGTTAATAATACTCAAACACCTTCAGTTTCTACAACAATTTCAACTTCGAAGGGTAGGACTCCTTCTGGTTCTGATGCATTGGCAGCTTTTGCTGCTTCGGCAGTGGTGCCAAGTGCACCTCGTATACCTGTTGCTGTTACACCGGCGCAAAATGTTAAACCTGTACGTGTAGAACCAGAAATCACTGCTGAAGAAAAAGCCAAAATCTTAGCTTCAATTGCACCTGAAAAAACCACAACAACTACGAGTTCTGATCAAATTATTGCCTCGGTCATTGAACCACAGGCCACTGAAGCAGAAAAAGCGGAAGTCGTTAGAGAGATTAGCGCCATTGCACCTCAAGGTACTGAGATTGTCGATCCGTTGGATGGCAAGATTAAATTAACTGCGATTCAAACAAGTCAATCTGTGGCAGCAGGACAAGGTTCAGAAGTTAAAGTTGGCTTTGCTTATCCTAAATCTGTGGCAGAAAGTACATTGCCTACTTCTGAGGAAGCCCAGCTTAATCAAGGTAAGGCATTTAAGAAAACTGAAAGTGAAGTGGTTGTAGAACCACCTAAGGGTAAGCGTAGTACGTATACGGTACTCCCTGGTGACACGCTAGCAATTATTGCAATGAAAAACGGCGTAAGTTGGAGAGATATTGCAAAATGGAACCAAGTAGATCCAAATGCAACCTTATATGTAGGTGCGACCCTATATCTCTACGATGCTAAGCCAGTGACATCTGCTCAGAAAACGGATATAAAGCCAGCAAGTTATATTGTAAAAGCAAATGATAGTCTGACTAGTGTTGCAAACCAGTTTGATTTGAGTGTCCAACAATTGGCTGAATTGAATGGTCTAACTATCAATAGTAATTTACTGGTTGGGCAGAAGTTAAATCTAATCCAGTCTCAAGCATCTAAATCAAGCAAAACTGAACAAGCGGTAACAAAGGTTCAAACGAAATCTTATACGGTTAAACGTGGCGAATACTTAAAGTTAATCGCTGATCGATACGGACTTTCGACTCAAGAGTTAGCGTCATTAAGCTCAGGACTAAAAGCTGACAGTAACCTATACGTGGGGCAAAAAATTAATGTTCCTTTAGAAGAAGTGCAATCTGCTACAGCTTCATCAACGACTCGCGCGAGTAATGCTAAAACTGTACCTGAAATTCAGACTGAAACTTACCGCGTACAACGAGGAGATACGTTGTACAACATTGCAAATGCGAATAAGTTAACAGTTGTTGAGTTGGCGACACTGAATAATTTGGATATTGAAAAAGGATTGATGGTTGGTCAAACCATTAAAGTACCAGCGGGATCTAAAGTACCAGAGCAATATGTTGTTCAATCAGGCGATAGCCTGAATGCCATTGCAAGCAAATATAATCTTTCTGTTGCACAGTTAGCAGAAATGAATGGCTTGCGAACGAATGCTGGATTACAAGTTGGGCAAAAGCTGAATTTGAAAGAAGATGAAAATAAAGCTTCCACTAAGCAGAGTTCGACACGAAATAATTCGGTTGCTGAGAAAGTGGAGTTTCACACTGTGAAGAGTGGAGAGACCTTAGCAAGTATTGCGCGACAATATGATATGCCGCTTCAATCATTACTTACGCAGAATGATCTAAATGCGAGATCAGTCCTTCAAATTGGTCAAAAATTAAAAGTAAGTGGCGATGTTGAAAAGACGGCTGCAAGTACAGAAAAAACACCAGTCCGTCAATCAAAATCGCGTGATACAGAGGATTATGCTGTCAAATCAGGCGAGTCTCTTCATGTTATTGCTACACGATTTGACATGACTGCAAAAGAACTTGCAGATCTCAATAAGTTAAACCTACGTGCTGGATTGCAAAGAGGCCAAATTATTCAAGTTCCTAAAGTGGTCACAGATTATAAAGTCCGTAGTGGTGATTCCCTGTACAGAATTGCGAATCGATTTGGTATAGACATTGATCAGCTTGCAGAAATGAATGGTTTGAAACCAAACACACCTTTACAGATTGGTGCTACGATTAAAGTTCCACATTCTTAAGTCTGCTTAAGCAATCAGGAATTTCATATCGAGATGTGCATTTCATCAACTTTGTCAAAAGCAAAGTTTATTTTCCTCTTCTTGCCCATTCATATCAGTGCATGGGCAAATCTTCAAACGACGCCTTATATTGCTTTACAGTCAAAACCGAAATATCTGAATTTAGATGCGATGCCATATGCCAACCCAGACGCACCAAAGGGTGGAAAGTTGGTGAAAGCGGCTGATGGGACATTTGATAATCTAAACGGTATGAATGGGCAAGGAAGTTGGGTTGAAGGTACAAATTACTTGTTCGATACGCTATTTTCCAAGTCATTAGATGAACCAAATGTGTTTTATCCACTTTTGGCTGAGAAAATTCAGTTTGATCCAACCCGAACAAAATTTGTGATTTTTCATTTAAATCCACGTGCTCGATTTAGTGATGGATCTCCTGTACTGGCTGAGGATGTTAAATTCACGTTTGAAATGTATTTAACCAAAACCAATCCCGGTTTACAGATGTATTTGTCTGATTTAGATAAAATTCAGGTTCTGTCTAAACATGCCGTAAAAATGGTATTTAAATCAGAAAGTAATACTGAAATGCCAGCAATACTTTCACAGATGCCCATTTTTTCTAAAAAAGATTGGCAATCTAAAGATTTTAGTCGAGCAACACTCAAACCCATTTTAGGATCAGGGCCATATACAATTAAAAATCTTGATGCTGGTCGTAGTATTACCTATCAGCGTAATCCCCATTATTGGGCTAAGGATTTACTTGTAAATCGTGGTCGTTATAATTTTGATCAAATTAAATATGTTTATTACCGTAGTTCGGACATTGCATTTGAAGGATTTAAAGCTGGACAATATACATTTCACCAAGAGAAATTTGCTCGTAAATGGAAGACGGAATACAACTTTCCAGCATTTAACTCAGGATTGGTTAAAAAATATAGTGTAGCTTTACAAAACCCTGCTCCGACACAAAGTATCGTTTTTAACACACGAAAAAAACCCCTAAACGATATCTATTTTAGACAAGCAATGACCTATGCTTATGACTTTGAATGGCAAAATAAAGCATTGTTTTATCATCAATATCAACGTTTACAAAGTCATTTTCAGTTTAGTGAGCTAGAAGCAAAGTCAGTACCAAGTCAAAAAGAATTAACAATATTAAAACCTTATTTATCTCGGTTACATCCTTTACAACGAGAAGGGGTATTAAAAGCGTGGAAATATCCCATCACTGATGGTACAGGTTACAATCGTAAAGGCTTACTCACTGCTCGGAAAATTTTAATTGAGCAGGGGTATTCATTTAAAAATGGTAATTTGCATGCGCGTGATGGAAAACCAATTCAATTAGAATTGCTTCTTCATCAAGAGGGCTTACAACGGACGCTCATGCCTTATATTCGAAATTTAAAAAAATTGGGTATTCAAGTTTCGATTCGGCAAGTCGATATGCCTCAATATTTACAGCGGATGCGTCAATATGATTTTGATTTAACCACAATGGTGATGCCTCAATCACTAAATCCTGGGAATGAGCAAGCGCAATTTTGGAGCAGTCATGCTGCAGATGAAGAGGGAAATTATAATTTTTCTGGTGTGAAAAATAGCGTTATAGATGAAATTATACAACGTATTATCCATGCACCTGATCGAGAAAAATTAATATTAAATACACGTGTCTTGGATCGTTTATTACGTGCAGGATATTATCAGATACTTACTTATGGAAATGATCGTGAATGGTATGCGTATTGGAATATGTATAAACAGCCACAGATTAAACCAAAACTTGCTGTTGGTGAAGATTATTGGTGGGTAGATCAAAATCAAGCTCGCAAAGTGGCTGCTTATCTTGGTCAAAGTAAAGGCTCACGTTAAAGGTTAAATTTATGGGTCTTTATATACTTAAACGACTTTTGCTAATCATTCCCACCTTATTTTTGATATTACTCATCAATTTCGCCGTCGTTCAAATTGCTCCTGGTGGACCTGTTGAACAGGCAATACAGAGAGCTGAACAGTTTCAAGGCATTGGTGTTGTGTCTGGTTCGACATCTCACATCAATGAAGTCCAGAGTCATTATCAGGGTACACGAGGACTCAGTCCTGAAATGGTTGAGCAGATCAAAGCGCAATATGGGTTTGACCGTCCTGTGCATGAGCGCTTTTTTAAAATGCTCAAAGGATATCTTCAACTCGATTTTGGAACGAGCTTTTTTAAAAATAAATCAGTAACAACATTAATTTTGGAAAAAATGCCAGTCACGATCTCCCTTGGATTATGGAGTACCTTACTGATCTACAGTATCGCCATTCCTCTAGGGATCAGCAAAGCGAATAAACATGGCAGTCTGTTTGATCAAACGACCTCCTTAATATTGGCGGTAGGTTATGCAGTGCCAACTTTTGTATTTGCTATTCTACTTATTATGATTTTTTCGGGGGGATCGTATTTGCAATGGTTTCCATTACAAGGATTGGTCTCTGAGAATTTCGCTGAACTCAGCTTCATTGATAAAGTAAAAGATTATTTTTGGCATCTTACATTGCCTGTCCTTACTATTATATTAGGTGGATTTGCGACCCTTACATATCTAACAAAATACTCTTTTATGGAAGAATTAAATAAACAATATGTGACGGCAGCTCGTGCTAAAGGTCTGACCGAGCCACGCGTTTTATACAATCATGTTTTCCGTAACGCCATGTTGATCGTTATAGCAGGATTACCTGAAGCACTGATCGGAATTTTTTTTGTTGGCAATCTATTTGTAGAAATTATATTTAATCTTGATGGTTTGGGATTGCTCGGATTTGAGGCAATTCAGCAGCGTGATTATCCTGTAATTTTTGGAACATTGTTTATCTTTACGTTGGTCAGTCTAATTTTGAGATTACTCAGTGATGTTCTATATCAATTGATTGATCCAAGAATCAATTTTGATCGTCAAGGAGCATAAAAAATGTCTCCACTTTTCGATCAACGAATTTCAAAATTTAAGTCACATCGACTCGGATTCTTCAGCTTCATTTTATTTATCGCGATCTTTATTTTATCCTTGGGGGCAGAGTTTATTGCCAACGAAAAACCAATACTTATTTATTATAAAGAAGAAATTTATTTCCCAATTTTTAAGCCTTATCCTGAAACAACATTCGGTGGTGTCTTTGAGACTGAGTCTGATTATAAAGATCCAGCTGTTCAAGAATTGATTAATGAGCATGGATGGCAGATTTGGCCTATCATCCCATTTTCATATCAAACACCTAATTATGAATTGGCAGAAGCTGTACCATCTCCACCGACCTCCGTGAATTGGTTAGGCACAGATGATCAAGGTCGTGATGTCTTGGCAAGATTAATATATGGTATTCGTATCTCTTTGCTGTTCGGCATTGCACTTACTATTGGATCTGCATTCATAGGAATTACCATTGGTGCTGTCCAAGGCTACTTTGGCGGTTGGTTGGATCTGATCGGTCAAAGGCTGTTAGAGGTGTGGGGTGGTCTACCAATGTTATTTATTGTGATGATCTTAGTGAGCATGTTTACACCAAGCGTATATTGGCTGTTTTTAATTATGCTGATGTTTGGTTGGACTGCGTTAGTTGGTCTTGTTCGTGCAGAGTTTCTGAAAGCCAGAAATTTGGACTATGTGCGAGCTGCGAGATCACTCGGTGCTACAGATAGTCAAATTATTATCAAACATATTTTACCCAATGCTATAAGTTCGTCACTCTCACAGCTTCCTTTCATTCTTACCGCTAATATTACCGCACTTACAGCATTAGATTTTCTGGGCTATGGTTTGCCACCTGATACAGCTTCAATTGGTGAAATTTTATTGCAGGGTAAGAATAATCTATCAGCACCGTGGTTGGTTTTATCTGGATTTTTTAGTATAGCAGTTGTGTTATCTATTCTTATTTATATTGGAGAGGCTGCTCGAGATGCATTTGATCCAAGAGGCTAAACCAATACTTGAAGTCAACAAGCTCAATATACAGTTGAATGAACAAAAAATCTTAACTGATTTGTCTTTTAAGCTAAATGCGGGTGAGACAGTAGCCATTGTTGGTGAAAGTGGTTCAGGAAAATCTTTAGCTTGTCTAAGTCTTCTAGGTCTTCAAGATCGCGCTCTAGACTTAAGTGGTGAAATCATATTTCAAAATGAAGATCTGCGTCTAAAACACGAAGATCAGTTGCGCTTAATACGTGGCAATAAGATCGCGATGATATTTCAAGAGCCAATGACGGCACTTAATCCATTACATACCGTTGAAAAAATTATTTCAGAACCTTTATGGCTGATGGGGCTTAAGAAAAAAACCATTCGAAAAAAAATAGAAGAAGTGCTTTGTGATGTAGGGTTGGGGAATTCATCAGACATCCTCAAGCGATATCCACATCAGTTGTCTGGTGGACAGCGTCAAAGGGTGATGATCGCAACAGCACTGATTTCAGAACCTGAAATTTTAATTGCAGATGAACCAACAACAGCCCTTGATGTATCACTACAGAAACAAATTTTAAATTTAATTAAAGACCAAGCGCATCAAAAAAATATGGCCTTAGTTTTGGTTAGTCATGATTTAAGGTTGGTGCAACAATATGCTGATCAGGTATTGGTTTTGTCTAAAGGTGTCACAGTTGAACAGGGTGATGTCTCTCAAATATTCCTGCAGCCTCGCCATGAATATACTCGACTGCTCCTTAATCAGCAGTTTGATTCGATTTCAGCTATCAGTGAACAGGCCAAAGAACTTTTAAATACTGAACATCTTCGAGTGCGGTATCCACCTAAGCTGAATTTTCTGAATGTATTTAAAACTCAATTTATAGCGGTGGAAGATTTAAGTTTCCAGCTTAAACAAGGAGAGTCGCTTGGTATTGTAGGTGAAAGTGGGTCTGGAAAAACCAGTGCTGCACTCGCGCTTGCACGACTCATAGAGTCAACAGGTACCATTGAATTAAATCGTATCAATCTCAATCAGTTGTCTGACAAGAAATTAAGAGCGCATCGAAAAGATTTTCAAATCGTTTTTCAAGATCCTTTTTTGAGTCTCAATCCAAGAATGGATGTTTTGTCATTATTAACTGAAGGGTTAAGATTAAAAAAATTGAGAAAGAGTGAAAAATTAAATCTCGCGATTCAAGCCCTTGAAGAGGTTAATCTCACAAAAGAATTTCTTGATCGTTATCCTCATCAAATGTCGGGTGGACAGCGACAAAGAGTATCGCTGGCCAGAGCACTGATTCTGAAACCTCAATTACTCATTCTAGATGAGCCAACGTCTGCATTAGATCGCAATACACAAATAAAATTGGTGAACTTACTTCAAGATATACAGCAGAGAACAGGGATCAGTTACATCTTTATTAGTCATGATCTGAAAATTGTGAAAGCGTTATGCCATCGAGTTATGGTGATGAAAGATGCAAAAGTTATAGAAATTCAAGAGACAGAACGTTTATTCCGTGCACCGATTCATGCTTATACGCAACAGCTTATACAAAGTAGTTTATAAAAGTTATTTGACAAGAAGGATTGTCAATTCTAGACTGAAATTCAGGGAAGTCACGCCTAATTGGTTTTAGGTTTAGATAAGCACAAAATTGAGAACTTCAAGATGAGTAAAATTGCTGAGCCGATTCAAATTCGCAATACAACTTTCAAAAATCGCATTATTAAAGGCGCAATGAGTGAAGCTCTAGCGAATGCTGCTGGTGAACCAAATCATTTGCACACAGGCTTGTATGAAGCTTGGGCAAGAGGTGGTTTAGGGTGTTCAATCACAGGAAATGTGATGGTTGATCTGCGTGCGAAGAATGAGCCTGGTGTCGTCGTGGTCGAAAATGAGCGAGATTTACCTAAATTAAAGGCATGGGCTGACCTAGGTAAACGTTATGGTATGGTCCAGCTTGTTCAATTGTCTCATCCGGGCAGACAGTGTCCTAAAGGCTTAAATAAAGAAACTGTTGCACCGTCTGCTGTTCCATTTAGTGCTATGTTGGCTACTACCTTTGCTACTCCACGGGCTCTCGAGCATGAGGAAATCCTAGATCTAATCCAACGATTTGCAACCTCTGCAGCGATTTGCGAAAAAGCGGGCTTTGAAGGTGTTCAATTACACGGTGCTCATGGATATTTAATCAGTGAATTTCTATCGCCACTGACCAATAAACGTAATGATCAATGGGGTGGCAGCATTGAAAATCGTATGCGTTTTTTATTAGAAATTTATAAAGCTGTTCGAGCTGCAACATCTGATAATTTTATCGTTTCAGTGAAATTGAATTCCGCAGATTTTCAACGTGGTGGAATTACTGAAGAAGAAGTGATTCAAGTATTTAAAGCTATTGATGATGCAGGAATCGATTTAATTGAAATTTCAGGCGGTACGTATGAAGCGCCCGCAATGGCAGGTGCTAAAGCTGAACAGCGTAAAGCAAGTACCATTGCACGTGAGGCTTACTTTTTAGATTTCGCAGAGAAAATACGTCAAGAAGTAAAATGCAAACTGATGGTTACAGGTGGATTCAGAACCGTTAAAGGGATGAATGATGCTTTAGAAAGTGGTGCATGTGACTTTATTGGAATTGCACGCCCACTCGCTGTAGAAACGGATTTAACTGATCGTTTGATTGCAGGACACGATGTTAGATATGCAGTAAAACCAATTAAAACAGGGATTCCATTTATTGATAAAATGGCAATTATGGAAATTATTTGGTATGCGGCACAATTCAAAGCGATTGTTGAGGGTAATCAACCTAATCCAAAACTTTCACCTTTAAAAGTTTTTCTGAATTATGCAAAAGGAAATGTGAAGGCTATCATTCAGGGCAAAGTTAATTCAAGAAAATCTGCATAGTATAAATCAATACATATAAGGAGCCTTTATGGCTCCTTATTTTATGCGGCGAGTTAAAACTAAAGCGCAAGTGTTTGAAAAGGGAAAAGTAACTTAGAGACTTCTTGGGTTGCCCATAATCCGATCGCTCGTGGATGATAGTAAGGTGATAGATATGGAATTAATAATGCGAGTTTATCGTTTGTATCATCTAATGAATGACATTGATGTTTGATCTGTTCAAGTTCATGTTGATTATTGTATTTTGATAGCCAGTTTTGATCTCCTGTTACAGGCATTCTTTTTAAACGAACAGTTAATGATTCCCCTTGAATCCAGTCTTTGATCAGCATTTTCTCAGTTGCATTAAACACACCAAACATTTTGCCATCACTATCGTGAATAAGTTTCCAAAAACGACTTTCTTCGACAGGCCTGTTTTTAATAATCCATTGTTTATCAATTAAGATTTGAATAAATTCAGATATTAATTCAGGTTGAGCGAGCCATTCGTTAATTGATCTGCCATTAAATTGACATTTTTGATTATGGATATGTTGACCGACAACTGCTTTTCTTTGCAGAAGTTGATAAACGCTTTGAGTCAGATCAATTTCTTGGATGATATTTGTTGAGCTCAAGCCAAAATCATTCATTTGGAAACTCATTTTAACCAATTCAAGATATTTTGATTTATCTTGAGCTTGATGATAATGATCAATAAATGCCTGTATTGATTTTTCAGCATGTCCATTGTGTGCATTATCAATTGTAATATGAACATTAAAATAATGAGGATCAATTCCAAGTTCTGCTAACTCATAATTGGTGATTAACAGGTGTAGTGGTAATTGTTCATAACCCAAGTTAAATCCAATTACCAGTGGAAATAAATCATGTGGTATATATGCGAGAGCAAGTTGAACAGCGGCTTGTTCAAAATAAATATCATCTAAATAATTAATGTACGGTTCAAGCTCGAAATGTCGCAGTAAGCTTTGATACATGCAAACATGATTTGCTTTAGCATCTCCCAAGCCAAGTTCTTCTAAGTAGATATAGCTTAGATCTTTGCTTTCAAACAGAGAGGGGTGCGTAAGAGATGAATATAGCCAGGAGCCATCTACATATTTAACTGGAGCAACTTTATATAAAAATTCTAAAGCATGAGAGATGGTTGGAAAGTAGTTACGCCCAAGGCCTGATTTTCGTTGATCTAGATAACTTTGAAATTTAGAACAAGTTTGATCATGTTCGTGTTGTATATGTTGCCTAACTTGGTCTACCTGATCAATCCACGATAAATGAGTCGTATTGAGTTGATCGAATAGTGAAAGAACATAGGTTTCAGCATATTCTGTTTTACATTCACGATTCACTTTAGGGTCTAAAAAAAACTCAACCCAGTCTTTATTTGTTTTAGGACTAATTGTATTTAATTGTGATGGGGATGCTAGGGGATTAAGTACGGTGTTGTCCAACATCATCTTCTCCAAGCGTTATTTAGGGTTTAAACCACCATAACCTGCAAAGATGATAATGTTGTTTATTTTGTGTTCGATTTTTAGGGTGACTAAGTTATAAAAAAAGCCCAAGTCTTAAATGCTTGGGCTTTTTTATGAGATGTATCATCTCGAATATGGCGTCCCTACGGGGATTCGAACCCCGGTTACCGCCGTGAAAGGGCGATGTCCTAGGCCTCTAGACGATAGGGAC